>NZ_SOHI01000015.1:0-1006 GCF_004403585.1 Cryobacterium sp. Hb1
TATCGCGGCGCGTTGTTTGGGGGTGAAGCAGCGGACGGTGTCGCCGAGGTAGAGGATGTTGCCGGTGGTGCCGAAGATGACGTGTTGGGCGCCGCCGGCGCAGATGGCTTCTGTTACCCGGCGAAACGAGATGGGGGCGTCGACGCCGTCGATCCAGCCGACGCCGCGACCGTTGTGAAGGTCGGTGGCGTTGATGTGGATCATGACGGTGGGGGCCGCGCCGCCCATCGCGGGGGTCTTCGGATCGCGCGCGGCCGCTTCGAACACACAGCGGAGGATGTCGGCGCGTTTCTCACCGGCGGTGCGGGAGTCGCCGTCGTAGCGGGAATCGCCGGTGAACGGGTCGGCACTGAACGGGTCGGCGCTGAATCGCTCACCGTCTGGGTTCGGGTCGGCAACGTCGACACCGTCCAGCACGCTAGGGTCGTCGCCGGATTCGGTGGGTTCGAACCGGGGCGTGCGAGACCGGGCTGACAGGTAGGTGTCGAAGAGGGTGTCCATGATGCCGCGCAGCTCCGGAGTGACATCGGCGCGCAGCGGGTATAAGCCGTGGCGCAGCAGGCCGAACGTCAACGTGCTTTTCGCTTCGACGGTGTCGTCGTTGGGGGCGGCGCCGTCGGGGTCGAGCCGGCCCTGCCACTCCAAGGCTTGCGCCCGCAGCAGGTCGGGCGTGAAGCGGATGCCGGCGCCGGGTAGTCCGGCAGTTTCCGGGGTGATCGCTCCGGTCGCGGAGGCGACCAGGGCACGTTCCACATGGTCGAGGTCATCCTGCAGGACTTTTCCATGCAGGGCGGTGAGGGTGCCGGCGATGATCTCTGCCGCTTCCAGGCCGAGGTCGCCGCTGACCAGGCCTTCGGCGATGACCGGGTACCGCGCTGGTACGGGCAGGCCCATCGGCGTGCGTTCCACGACGGTTTCGCCCAGCTTCAGACGGCGTTTCGCTTCGCGGCTGGAGATGCCGGCAAGTTGGCTGATGAATTCGACCCGGTTACGGCATCCGTTCTGG
>NZ_SOHI01000019.1:0-1225 GCF_004403585.1 Cryobacterium sp. Hb1
CAACCGTGCGTTCCACCCGGGCTAGGTGGGCGACTCGGCGCGCGAAGGCGACCATGGCCACGATCACGCCGGCGACGACGCCGATGGCCAGGTTGTGGGTGAGAACGATGATGACGACCGTGGTGACCATGACGGTGGTCTCGCTTCCTGGCATCCGCTTGAGAGTTGACAAGCGGATGCTGTGCCAGTCAAAGGTCAGATACGACACGATGATCATCACCGCGACTAGGGCGGCCATGGGCACGACGGCGAGTACGTCGCCGAGGCCGAGGACCAGAACGAGCAGGAAGATGCCGGCGAGGAAGGTGGAGATGCGGGTGCGGGCGCCCGAGGCCTTGACGTTGATCATGGTCTGGCCGATCATGGCGCAACCGCCCATTCCGCCGAACAAGCCGCTCATGATGTTGGCGACGCCCTGGCCCCAGGTCTCGCGGGTCTTGTTGGAGTGGGTGTCGGTGATCTCGTCGACGAATTTTGCGGTCATGAGTGACTCGAGGATTCCGACGAGGGCCATGCCGAGGGCGTAGGGGGCGATGATGGTGAAGGTGTCCCAGTTGAGCGGAACGCTGGGGAAAAAGAGTTCGGGCAGGCTCTGGGGGAGTTCTCCCTGGTCGCGGATGGTGGGGACGTTGATCGCCATTAGTACGGTGACCAGGGTGAGTACGACGATTGCGACGAGTGGGGCCGGGATCACTTTGGTGATGCGTGGCATGACGACCATGATGATCAGCCCGGCGGCGACGAGGGGGTAGACCATGAAGGGCACGTCGAGCAGTTGGGGGAGTTGGGCTGTGAAGATGAGAATCGCAAGGGCGTTGACGAAGCCGACCATGACGCTGCGGGGAATGAAGCGCATGAGCTTGGCGATGCCGACCAGGCTCAGTGCGATTTGAAACACGCCGGCCAGGATGACGGTGGCGATGAAATATTCCATGCCGTATTCTCGTGCGACGGGGGCGATGACGAGGGCGATGGCGCCGGTGGCGGCGGTGATCATGGCCGGGCGTCCGCCGACGACAGCGATTGTCACGGCCATCACGAACGAGGAGAACAGGCCGACGCGTGGGTCGACGCCGGCGATGATCGAGAAAGCGATCGCCTCGGGGATGAGGGCCATGGCCACGACGAGGCCGGCCAGAACTTCGCGGGTGAGCAGGCGGGGCGTGCGCAGGGCGGTGAGAACGGAGGGTTCCGCTCGGTAACGGTTGGGCGCGGTGGATTTTTG
>NZ_SOHI01000029.1:0-1250 GCF_004403585.1 Cryobacterium sp. Hb1
GGCGGATTCAACCGGTCGTCGCAACGATGGGCTTTTCTGGCTCTGATAATAGTCGTTGCATGGCTTGAGCGGGTGTGCTGCCGCCGAGCGTTTTGCGGGGTCGATTGTTGAGTTCGGTGGCGACTTCGAGTAGCCGCTCGGGCGAATGGACGGATAAGTCGGTGCCTTTGGGGAAATATTGGCGGAGCAGACCGTTGGTGTTTTCGTTGGTGCCCCGCTGCCACGGCGAATGCGGATCACAGAAGTAGATAGCCATCTTTGTGGCCAGTGTGATCTTCCGGTGCTGGGCCAGCTCGGTTCCTTGGTCCCATGTCAGAGTCTTAACCAAGTGCACGGGAAGACTTTTAATGGCGGCCAACAGCCCCTCGCGAACCGTGATCGCGCTGTGGTCACCGGGGAGGTGGACGAGCATGGTGAACCGGGTCTGACGCTCCACCAACGTGGCGATCGCCGATCGGCAGTGTGACCCCAAGATGAGATCTCCTTCCCAATGCCCCGGCACGGCTCGGCCCTCAACCTCCGCGGGTCGCTCGCTGATCATGGTCATGTCCGGGATCTTGCCGGAGTTCTTCGCAGCGGGCCGTCTCGGACGCCGGATGGCGCGGCCGGTGCGTAAATGCTGATGCAGATTACCGCGCAAGCCACCCCGCCCGCCCCCATAAAGCGCCTGGTAGATCGCTTCCGGACTGACTCGCATCTCCGGCCGATCGGGAAACACCACAGCCAAATGATCACTGATCTGTTCCGGACTCCATTTCAAGCACAACTTTTTCTGCACCAAAAAAGCCAGCTCCGGATGGTCGAATTTGCTCGCCTTGGGACGACGTCCACGAAGCTCAGCCTGCTTCTGCGCCGCATACGGGGCATACTTCGTCCGTGCCGGCGGGCCAGTCTTGGACCCGCCTCGAGCGAGCTCTCGACTGATCGTGGCAGCAGAACGGCCCACCAGAACAGCGATCGCCCGCACACCGGTGCCACCCAGGTGCAAGTCCGCGATCTGCAGCCGCTCCTCCAAAGACAAGTACCGCCCAGACCTCTCTGCCTCAGGAAGAGGAACCCGCCCACCCGTTGCTTGACGCCAACGCCGTCCAGTTCGTCGATTCACCCCGACAGCATCGCACGCTGCAGTCAGCGTCGAACCTTGAGCCATCAGCTCCCAGAACCGCGCCTGCTTCTCCACCAACTCATACTTCGACCACACGTACAACACCTCACAAAATCGAGTGTTGCGACGACCAGTTGAATCCGCC
>NZ_SOHI01000018.1:0-1266 GCF_004403585.1 Cryobacterium sp. Hb1
TGGCCTTGCCCCCGGTTAGTGGACACGGGTTAAGCGGCGAGTTGAACTTCCGCGGTCTTTAACGAGTATTGCAGTTCGAAGTCGACGGGGCTGATTTGCCCGATCGAGGAGTGCCGGCGGCGGCGGTTGTAGCGGTCCTCGATCCAGGCGCCGACTTCGAGGGTGGCGCGGTCGCGGGTGGGCCACACTCGTCGGTAGTAGAACTCTGTTTTCAGCGTCGCGAAGAAGCTTTCGGCCATCGCGTTGTCCCAGCAAATACCGGTCAATCCCATCGAGCGAGTGAGACCATTCTTGATCGCGAACGCGGTGATCTGAGCTGAGGCATATTGGGTGCCGCGGTCGCTGTGGAAGATGACGTGCGCCGGCCTGTCGCCGCGCAGTGTCATGGCCATTATGAGGGCATCCTCGATTAGGTCGGTCCTCATGTGGGCGGCGATAGCCCAGCCGATCACGCGGCGGCTGTGAGCGTCGATCACGGTCGCCAGGTACACCCAGCCTTCCCAAGTCCTCAGATAGGTGATGTCGCCAACCCAGACCTGGTCCAGGGCGCCGGTGTCCCATTTTCGTTTGACGGCGTCAACGGGGTAAGCATCGGCGTGGTCAATGATCGTCGTGGTCCTCCACTTTTTCGGGCAGATGCCCACCAATCCAAGGCGTTGCATGGTCTTGGCGACGGTCTTGCGGGAGATGGTCTCCCCGTCAGCACGGAGGTCCGCGAGGATCCTCGGCGACCCGTAAACCTCGTCGGAGTCACCGTGGAACCACGCCACTTTCTGCTCGATACCCTCCCGCCGAATCATGCGGTCCGAGGGCTTCCGGTCGAGCCAGACGTAGTAGCCCGATCGAGACACCTCGAGCAGGCGGACCATGCGGGTGATGGTGAAGTTAGTCTTCTCCGCCAGTATCAGTTCGAACGCTTTGCGTTCGTATCCGACGCTTCCTGGGCGAAGAAGATGGATGCTTTTTTTAGAAACGCCCGATCAAGTTTCAGATCAGCGTTCTCTTTCCGCAACCGGAGCAACTCGGCCCGTTCAGACTCGGTAACAGCGGTCTCGCCGGTATCGTTTCGGGCCTTGAAAGCGCTGACCCACCGGCCCAGCGAGGCCTCGTTGATCCCCAGTTCGCGGGCCACGGTCGCGACCGCCCTGCCGGTGTTAATCACCAGCTTCACGGCCTCGTCTTTGTACTCAGGAGTGAACTCCCGGCGTGTCTTTCCCATGTGAACATTCTCTCTTGTGAGGTGTCCACTCAACGGGGGCAAGGCCA
>NZ_SOHI01000038.1:0-1387 GCF_004403585.1 Cryobacterium sp. Hb1
ATGAAGCTTCTATATCTCGTCAACCCTCAATTTTGTGGCTGACGCGGTGTTGAGGTGCCGGTAGATGCTTCTGGCCAGGTAGCGTTTGAGGATGCGGCGGATCTCTCGGTCGGTCTTTCCCTCAGCGCGTCGGCGTTCGACGTAGTCGTGTGTTCCCGGGTCGTGGACCATTCGGACCATCGCGATGATGTTCAAGGCACGGTTGAGTTGGCGGTCTCCGCCACGGTTTAGTCGATGCCGTGTGGTGTTGCCTGATGATGCGGGAATTGGATTCACGCCGGCGATCGCGGCGAAGGCGGCTTCGCTCTTGACCCGGCCCGGGTGGGACCACGCGACGAGTGTTCTGGCTGCGGTGACGGGACCGATACCGGTTTTTTCCAGCAGTTCGACTGCAGGGCTCGCTGTGACGAGGTCACTAATACGCGTCATGTTTTGGCCGAGCTCGGTGTCTAACTCGAGGATGCGTTTGGCTAGACGTATTGCTTCTGTGCGCGCGGTGGTCGCGGCGAGGGCTTCTTCTCGTGTGCGCCAGCGCGCGACCTCGGCGATCTTGCGTGCTCCGAGGGGACGTCGGGCGTCGATGCCGAGGTCGATAATCCGAAGTAATGCGGTGAGTGCGTTCACCGCGCGGGTGCGCTCAGCGGCGAGTCCATCGCGGGCAGTCAGGAGGATTTGCGCTGCTGCCCGCACGCCCTCATCTTGCCGCGGGGTGCGGAGTTGATTGACCGGTAAGGACAGCACAGCGGCGGCGATCCGACGTGCGTCGAGGGGGTCGGACTTCCCAATGCCGCGCCGGCCCGTCCGGCCCATGCGTGCGGCCTCAACAACACGGTAGCCGGCGTCCGCTACGTTGCGGGCCAGCTGGGCGCCGTAGCTCCCGGCTCCCTCGATCACCCAGAGCGCATCGGTGACGCCGCCCGAGCGACGCCCGGCCCAGTTGATTGCCCGGGATCGTCCAGCGGCGGTATTGGGGAACGTTTCGGTTCCGAGGTGCTGACCTGCCGCCGTGAGGACAGCGTAGGTGTGGGTTCTGGCGTGCGTGTCCACGCCGATAACGAATGGATGAGTGTGCGCAACTATGGTGTCCATAGTGTCCGGGTTCCTCTCTTTGAGATGGGCGATGATCCAGTCGCTGACGACCGGCGCCGATCCGGAGAGGAATCACTTCGGGGCATACCTGTAATGAGCCACGATCCGCACGGATCGGGCATGCTTCTTATTAAGCCACTGAGGTGGGCCGGGCCGGCGTCGGTCACCCACCACGGCCGGACAGTTCATAGGCAAGGCACCCGCGAGGGCCAGTTTTGTCATGAGTCACGACCACGGTGGAGCGACCAACACCAACTCTGCCAGCCAGTCCCGGACCAGCCACCCCAAGACTCACAGT
>NZ_SOHI01000020.1:0-1390 GCF_004403585.1 Cryobacterium sp. Hb1
CTCGGTAACGGTGTTTCCGGCGTTTTTCATTAGTAGGATTCTGCGTTCGGCCAGCGGTCGTGGAAGGTGATGGCGAAGGCGTTGAGAGCTGGTTTCCAACGCATCGTCCAACGAGCTCGGCCCTCACCGGTAGGGTCGAGACTTCGAGTGACCAGATACAAGCATTTTAGAGCGGCCTGCTCGGTGGGGAAATGTCCTCGAGCCCGCACCGCCCGCCGGTACCGGGCGTTGAGCGACTCGATGGCGTTTGTGGAGCAGATCACCTGGCGAATCTCGGGATCGTAGGACAAGAACGGGGTGAACTCTTCCCACGCCGACTCCCATAACCGGATGATCGCACCGTATTTCTTACCCCAGATCTCGGTCAGATCATCGAGCGCCGCCCGCGCCACCCGCGCCGCGTCAACGGTCGGAGCGGTATAAATCGGTTTCACCGCTCGTTTCATCGCATCCCAATCCTTCTTGGAGGAGAGCTTGAACGTGTTGCGAATGAGGTGAATAATGCACGTCTGCACCGTCGTCAACGGCCACACGCTCCCGACAACGTCCGGCAATCCTTTCAACCCGTCACAGACCAGGAAGAACGTGTCGGTGACGCCTCGGTTCTTGATATCGGTCAGGACAGACATCCAGAACGTGGCGCCCTCACCGCCGGTGCCGGCCCACAGCCCGAGAATATCCTTCTCACCGTCCAAGGTCACGCCGATGGCCGCGTAGATGGGCCGGTTGGCGACCTGCCCATCACGGATCTTCACCACGATCGCATCAATGAAGATCGCCGCGTAGACGCCGTCCAGCGGGCGGGACTGCCACGTCTGCATCTCCTCGATCACCTTGTCCGTGATGCGGGAAATGGTCTCTTTGGAGACCTGCGCGCCGTAGATCTGGTTGAAGTGTGCGCTGATCTCCCCGGTTGTGAGGCCGCGGGCATACAACGACAGCACAATCTCATCGACCCCGGTCAAACGTCGTTGTCGTTTGGGCACGATCACCGGAGTGAACGTGGCGTCCCGGTCACGAGGCACTTGAATGGTCACTGGCCCCGTCGACGGGCTGATCACCGTTTTGGGCCGGGTCCCGTTGCGCACGTTGGATTCCTCACGCTCGTCCGGGGCACGGTTCTTCTCATGACCGAGATGCTCAGTCATTTCCTCGTTCAGCACCGTCTCCAAGAACGTTTTCGTGAACTGGCCCAGCAGACCATCAGGACCGTCCAGAGCCAGGCCCTGCTCCTTAGCTAGGCGCACCCATTCCTTAGCCGCCACCGCCTCACGAGTGGGCTCAGATTTCGTTTTCTTCGTCACAGCATCAAGTGTCGTCATCACGGCACCTTTCCCGCCAGACCCACGTCCAGCGCGTCAGGCCAGAAACACCGTTTAAGAGACAGTCC
>NZ_SOHI01000022.1:0-1884 GCF_004403585.1 Cryobacterium sp. Hb1
ACGGCCTCGTCTTTGTACTCAGGAGTGAACTCCCGGCGTGTCTTTCCCATGTGAACATTCTCTCTTGTGAGGTGTCCACTCAACGGGGGCAAGGCCACGTGGGCTCGGCGACTGCGGGGATCGAGTCAGGTGCTTCCACGAACGCAACCTAGCAGTGGCGCGACGCCTCCCGCTACCCGCAACGAGACGGGAAGCTTCGTCGGGAGGCGTTCGCCCGGGAATACGGTCAGCTCAGTAGGCGAGCAGTCATCAGGCGTCCGCAAGCGCACCGGCTTCCGTGCGGTCACACAGTGGATACGTCGGGAAAGTACTGCCGGCGTTCAACGGCTGACAGACGCGCCGCCTACGCCTTGCCTTCCGCAAGAAGTTGATTCATTTCCGTGGCTGCACGCCTGGCCTCCGTACTGGCCTGACAGTCACTCCGCCATAGTGCCAACCAGGCTCTGTCCTATGACAATCCGGGAGGACACTCGCATGCAGTGATGGTTGAGCAGCATCGATTGCAACTCGACGACTACGTCGCGATCCTTGCGTCGACTCAAAGTCGCGAAAGTCCTAGTTCCTGTTGTGGCCTAGCGACCTGGAGATCAGGACTCCCTTCCAATAGGTCTCGCGGTCGATTACGTGCTGGTCGTCGGTTCGCATCGACCAAAACTCCAGCAGAGCGAACCGCATCGTCTTTCGGAAGTAGTCTTCGCCCTTCGTGGCGAGGTGGACCTTCAAGCCGACGTTGTCACCATGGAGCGTGCGGGCGTAGTGGGACCAGCGTTGCCAGATCCCTGTGTCGCCATACGCCGAGCCAACGTAGGGCTCGCCCGTTGCTTCGTCGTGGATGACGTAGACGCCCTTCATCTGCTCCAAGGCGATCCGCCAGTCAGGTCGCCCTTGCTTCACTATCGTCTGGATCTCGGCTAGCGAGTGATTGATGCGGTCGTGCCCCGGGAACGGATCACCGTCGAATGGCTCCTCAGTAATCATCGAAACGGTCATGTCGTTTAGACACGCCTCCATGTTCCGGCGTCGGTTGCGGCCAGTGAGTGCCAAACGTACATAAAGCCTCTTGATGAACGGACCCATGAGGTCCTCTCGAAGAACGACGTCGTAGGAGTGTTGCCGCGGATCGGGACGGCGCCCCACGACTTCCCAGATCCCACCAAACAGCCAGAGCGTTGGGTCATGTCGGTCCTGCGCGAACGAGAAAATGAACTGTCGATTGAAATCGTCGTTGACATTGCGCCACGAGTTCCACCGTTGCCATTCATCAGAATCGTTACCGAGGACGTCGATCGGAAATGCCTCACCGTTGTAGACCGCGCAGTGAAGCTTGCACTGGACCGGATCGAAGTCTGGCGGTAGCAGCGTTGCGAGCAAGATCGGATCCATAATAAGAGGCTAATGCCGCCAGACGCAGGGGCACATGAGGCTGGCCTCCGATTGACGGCCAGCCCGCCTGCGCCAAAACCTTCGTACTGCGGGCTGATGCGGGTGCCATGTTGGTCGCGTGAAGGTACTCTCAAGCGGCCATCACGCGGTCACGCGACAACGCGGCAAACTCGGGCGCAGCAGTACAGCGCCGGCAAGAATGCTTCTGCGCGGTGAGCATCTTTGGGCCCGAAATAGTCACAGCGCCTGCTCGCTTTAGCGTCGACAAGCGAGCGGATGGATAGCTCGTGGATTTGGTCGTAGCCACAATCTTCGATCCATCTCATTGGTGGTTCCCGTAGGGGTTTCTCTTCTAAAACCCCTACGGTGGAGGCGCCAACCGCTGCATCACCTTCGCCGGCTCTGGCCTTGCCCCCGGTTAGTGGACACGGGTTAAGCGGCGAGTTGAACTTCCGCGGTCTTTAACGAGTATTGCAGTTCGAAGTCGACGGGGCTGATTTG
>NZ_SOHI01000041.1:0-2136 GCF_004403585.1 Cryobacterium sp. Hb1
TGTTAACGCCGACCGAATATAGGGCCAGTATCGCCGACTGAAAACAGGGCCACCAGCCACTATGGAGGGTGATCAATATGGATGATTGGGCGAAGATACGCCAGCTGTTTTCAACGGGCCAGCACTCCAAGCGCGAGATCGGCCGACTCGTCGGCGTCTCGCGGGGAACGGTCGATCGGGCGTTGGAGTCGGACCGGCTACCGAAGTATCAGCGCGCCGCGACGGGGTCGAGTTTTGACGCGTATGCGACGCAGGTCCGGGTGCTGTTGGCCGTGACGCCGCGGATGCCCGCCTCGACGTTGGCGGAGCGAGTCGGCTGGTTGGGGTCAGCGTCGGTGTTCCGAGACAAGGTCGCCTTGATCCGACCGGAGTATGTCCCGCCGGACCCGGCCGATCGGCTGGTGCATGAGCCCGGCCGGCAGGTGCAGTGTGACCTCTGGTTTCCGCACGAGCCGCTGCCGCTGGGCCATGGACAGGAGGGCATGCCGCCGGTGTTGGTGATGACGTCGACGTTCTCCGGGTTCTTCCAGGCAATTATGTTGCCCTCGCGAACCACGTCGGACTTGCTCGGCGGGATGTGGTCGCTGTTGCAAGCCGCCGGCGCCGTGCCGCTCCGGCTGACCTGGGACAACGAGACTGGCATCGGCAAGGGCAAACTCACCGAACGCACCGCCGCGTTCGCCGGGACCCTCGGAACCGAGATCAAGCTGCTCAAGGCCCGCGATCCGGAGTCCAAGGGCATGGTCGAGCGCCGCAACCGGTTCTTCCGATCGTCGTTCATGCCGGGGCGGCATTTCGCATCGCCGCAGGACTTCAACGAGCAGATCGCTGACTGGCTGCCGCTGGCGAACGCGCGTCATTCCCGGTCACGACGGGCGCGCCCGATCGATCTGATCGAGCAGGACCGCGCCGCGATGCGCCCGCTGTCACCGGTGCCGCCGGACGTGCTCTTTCACAACACGGTGCGCCTGCCGCGGGACTACTACGTCCGGGTGCTCTCCAACGATTACTCCGTCGCGCCGGCGATGATCGGCCGCCTCGTCGACGTGACGGCGAGCCTGGACACCGTCAACGTCACCCACAACGGAATGAACGTCACCTCTCACGAGCGGGAATGGGCCCGCGCGCTGACGGTGACTGACCCGGAGCATGTCGGGCAGGCCAACGTGCTGCGGCGCCAGTTTCAGTCGCTGCGCCATCACCGCCCGCAACCGACGGTCGCGTTCGTCGAGACGGCCAGCCTGGCGTCCTACGACCGGTTGTTCGGCGTGGAGACCGGCACTGAGCTGCGCGACATGGACGTGGTCGCATGAGCGGCGCCGCGGCTTCACAGATCGAGTACTACGCCCGGGCGCTGCGCGCGCCGAGGATCGGCGACGCGTTCCGCCGCCTCGGCGACCAGGCCCGTGATTCCGGTTGGTCGCACGAGGAATACCTTGCCGCGGTCCTCTCCCGCGAGGTCTCCGAACGTGAAGCGTCCGGCGCGGCCCTGCGGATCAAAGCGGCCCGGTTCCCCGGCCACAAGACCCTCGAGGACTTCAACTTCGACCACCAACCCACCGCAGACCGGAACCTCCTCGCGCACCTGGGCACCAGCACGTTCGTCACCGAAGCGAAGAACGTGGTGCTCCTTGGCCCGCCGGGCACCGGCAAGACCCACCTCGCCGTCGCATTGGGCGTTCAGGCGGCCAAGCACGGCCACCGCGTCCTCTTCGACACCGCCACCGGCTGGGTCGCCCGGTTGCAGGAAGCTCACTCCCGGGGCAAGCTCGCCGCAGAGCTCACACGGCTGCGTCGTTACAGCGTTTTGATCTGCGATGAAGTTGGCTATATTCCGTTTGACCAGGACGCTGCGAACCTGTTTTTCCAGCTCGTTGCGAGCCGATATGAACATGCATCGCTGATCCTCACGAGCAATCTGGCCTTCGGCCGCTGGGGCGAGGTCTTCGGTGACCAGACCGTCGCCTCCGCGATGATCGACCGAATCGTGCACCACGCCGACGTTCTCAGCCTCAAAGGTGCCAGCTATCGGCTCAAAAGCCACCAGCCCGCCGCTGATACGGCATAGTAGAAAACACAGATAGTGGTCCTGTTTTCAAACGGCACTATTGGCCCCGTTTTGGCCCAGCGTTAACA
>NZ_SOHI01000042.1:0-2745 GCF_004403585.1 Cryobacterium sp. Hb1
GCCGGCGGCGCCCAACACGTCATCTTCGGCACCACCGGCAACATCCTCTACCTCGGCGACACCGTCCGCTGCTTCACCCCCAAACAACGCGCCGCGATATCCGCCCGCGACGACGGCTGCATCATCCCCGGCTGCACCATCCCCGCCCGCTGGAGCGAAATCCACCACGTCATCCCCTGGCACCAACACGGCCCCACCAACATCGACAACGGCACAAGTTACTAATACGACCTCAAAGTGACGATACGTATTTAGGACGGGATCGGTGCGAAATCCAATTGACGGCTGCACCTGATGCGCTAACTAGTCCAAACAACCGACTGGTCACCTTAGGTTGCTGCGGAAATCCGATATGTTCTGACACATGGATATTCTCGCCAAGGCCTTTCTGAGCTACGCACACGCTGACAACGCCAGAGAGGGCGGGCGCATTCTGCGGCTCGCGGAGCACCTCCGGAACGAGTTTGAGTTGCTCACCGGTTCAACGATCGAAATCTTTACGGACAACGCTGAGATCCTTTGGGGACAGGACTTTCGGCAGCGGCTCGACGAGGCACTACAAGAAACAACTTTCTTCATCCCAGTGCTGACGCCTACCTACTTCATTCGCGAGGAATGCCGAAAGGAAATGAATCAATTCGTAGCGTCAGCGTCCGGGCTTGGGCTCAACGAACTGTTGCTCTCGTTGCGATACATTCCTGTACCAGATCTCCGTGAAGAAAGCGTCGATGATCTGAAGTCGGTTGCCGCACGCATGCAATTTGAACCTTGGGACCAACTCCGGCTGGTTGACGAACACTCCACAGAGCATCGGCTGGCCGTCAACCGTCTCGCGGCCAGATTGGTTCAGCTAACCCAGGATTTGGAGGGTGGAACCGGTGCGGTGGGCGGAGGAGGTGCGTCGCTCGGCTCGGCGCTCGTGACGATCCCATCGCCGAACTCCCGCAGTAACGAACACATTGTTCTGTCTCCAAGTAAAAACCGGGAGGATCGGGAAGCCAATCCGAGCTCGGCCGCTAGCGAAAAGACCGATGGACGATCACGGCGCGACCATGATCATGCTGCGGAAGCCGTAGAAGAAACCACCCGTCATAGCGAGGACGACGAACCCGGACTCGTCGATCTCGTTGCTGAAGTTGAGCCTGCTATGGCGGCTTGGGGAGCTACTCTGACGAAAATGCCCGAGGCGACGCAGGCCTTCAACGAGAAGTTTGCTGCGGCCACCAGCAAAATGGAAGCGGCGAATTCGAAGCCAAATTCTTTTGCGTTGAAAGTCCAGGTCGCTCGCGAACTCGCCCGAGATGTGGAGCCGGACCTTGCGCTCATTGAGAGCCTGTCGAAGGAGTACACGACGAGCTTGCTCAGGCTTGACCCCTCGATTCGGGCGCTCTTTGAACTCGCGGCGCTCGGGAGCGATGACGAGTCTCGGCCCGTCGTTGCAGAATTGTCCAATTCCATCGGCAAGTTGATCGAAGCTGCTCGAAGCGCGATGGATAGCACCACATTTGCCGCCGACGCTGCAAGAGCCAACGCCAAGTTGAGCAAGGACTTGAGGCCCGTGCTGCGGCGCTTCGAAACGGCAATGCGGAATATCGTTGACGGATTCACTTTCATTGAGGCGTGGGACACCCTCCGGCCCAGCGCCGCGTAGCGGTGCCTTTACTTGAATAAGCAACGTAACTCGGGAGCGCGGTAGCGCGTCCGAGGGCAAGGAATCGACCGCGCGCAGCGCGGGAGATTCCGCGGCAGCTAGCAGTTGCCTGTGAACGAATCACAGCCATGTGGTTCGGCTGCTAGACATAGAGTGAGGTTTCAATGAGTCAGCACTCCAGGGGCTCGGAACCCAAACTACCTAAATGATCGAGGGGCCCATCTGGAGGGGTCGAGCGGCGCTATAAAGGCCAGTGTCCCCGCTCACGCATAACTATTTTGGAGGCCGCACCGGTGGGAGTCCGGTAGCTGAGGCCTGCGCCGTTCCGGATCTTGTCGACAACTGAGGTTGTCCGGGTTTCAGCGATTCCCTTGTCGGTTTCGCACGGTAGGCCTCCATGTCATCTTCCGCACCACATCCATCGCTCCATTCCCTCGCGCGTCCAGATGCGGGATGGCGCTTCACGTTGTACCCGGAAGCGGGAGAGGGCGGCGGCTCGTTCCATTCGTCCATCCGTCGTGTGCCGAGCTACGTCTCGCGGGGCTTCGCAGCGGACCCGGAGCGATCGGCAGCCGAGGCGGGTCGGCGTGCGCGGGCGACGTTGCGGCGCTACTGTTCGGCGAACCGGCTCAATCGGCTCGGCACGCTCACCTTCCGTGGTTCCGGATGCCACGATCCGGAGTTGCTTCGCCTCCATCTGGGCGAGTTCTTCCGCTCCTTGCGGTCGTCTCTCGGCGGGACGGCGTTCCCGTATGCGTGGGTGCCGGAGTGGCACAAGACTGGCCACGGCCTGCATGCGCATTTCGCCGTGGGGCGGTTCATCAAGCGCTCCCTCATTGAAGCGGCGTGGGGGCACGGGTTCGTGCATATCAAGCTTCTGGGTGACCTTCCGGTCGGCTCGAGTTATCTCTCTGAGGCTCGGATAGCCGCGGGGTACCTGTCGAAGTATGTCGCGAAGTCCTTCGCGGATCCGTCCGTGCGTGTGCTCGGGTTGCTGTTAACGCCGACCGAATATAGGGCCAGTATCGCCGACTGAAAACAGGGCCACCAGCCACTATGGAGGGTGATCAATATGGATGATTGGGCGAAGATAC
>NZ_SOHI01000012.1:0-4163 GCF_004403585.1 Cryobacterium sp. Hb1
ACGCGAGCGTATCCAATCAATAATCCATTCATGGCAACACCATCCCGCTTGCCTGTGAGTCAGTCAATAATCGTCGGAGTCGAGGTCCGGCTTGCGGGCACGGCTGCCATCGTGAGTGATTCTGTGGTGCCCGAGCGCATGGTTCTCGATTATGCGTACCCACCGCGCAGCGTCGGGTATCCAGGCGGGCATTCTGAGAGTCATGTTGGCGCTTTCGGGCGCGGCCATGTCTCCCGCGACACGTTCTCGTGCCAGGGACGACGCCCCGGTCGAATCGACAACCTCTTGCTAACCTCGGCGCCATGGAGCCGACACGCACCCCGACCCTCGCTCATGTCAGTGCGGCCGCGCTCACCGGGACGGTCAGGGAATGAAGAACTCTTCGGCAGGGCGGGTCTTTGCGGTCGGGGGTGCACTCGTCCTACTTGGCGTCGGGTTCGTTTTCACCGCTCTCTTTTCATAATTCATTCGCTACTCACAAGTCGACTCACTCATCGGCAGCATCGACAACGACCTCTATCTCCGGCTGAGCCAAATGTTCGCCGCCGAGAAGGCGCTCCTGACTTTGGGCGGTATTACGTCCAGCTCCGGCATAGTGTGGGCAATCTTCGGCGCCGTCAGATTCCGACGCCACACCGTCGTGGGCTGCGCCATTGGTCCAAGGCAGCACGTTTCACCTCGTCCGGCGTGCATGTCAGCCCCACCCCTCGCCGGGTCCCGAGCGAGCACGAACTCCTTCTGGGGCACCCTCGGGCGAGCGTATGGGACTGGGAAATCACGTTCGACGCGATCCTCGGAATAATAGGTGTCACCCTCTTCCTGACCGCCCCGCTCGACACTCGACGGGCGTGGCACATACTGCCTTGATGGATCATGCCGGGCTCTCTTGCAGATCTAGCGGGAGTTTCCTAGCTAGCCTCGGTCAGAGTTCCAGAAGTGCTGGTCAACTCTGGTTTTGGCGCCTGGGTTTTGTATGACCTAACTTTTCTTCGGGGCCCACTGGGCGAGGTTGAAGATCTCGGCCAAGTCGTCCTCCTCGGTAACACGTTCGAGAATACGCCGGACGCAGCGGAACGCAACGCTGTTCCCACGGAACTGGTGCGAGGTTTGTCCGTAGTGGGAACCACCATGAGGAAGACGAATGCGCCGAGGCTCGGGCCCCTGGGTGTACCTCGTATTCAGATCGAGGAGGCACTGCCATGACCGAGACCATGGACGACGAGCGCGACGCGAGGATGACGCTCGCGGCACTCTCCGAGCCCGGCGACATCGTCACCGGAACACTGGTCGCGCGGTTCGGCGCAACCGTCGTCGTCGAAGCCGGGCATCGCTCCGGGCCGGCCCGTCGGCGCCGTTCCCGGCCCGGTAACGAGCGCTGCAAGCACCGGATGCCATCTTCTGATCCAAGAGGGCATCTCGAGCCTGGTCATCGACGCGCAAGATGTGACGGACCTGTTGGACTCCACGGTTGGCTTCTCCGGCGACCGCACGTTCGCGTACTGCCCCACGAGACGGTTCAGCCGGACCGGCCCGGACCTCCGGTTCTGACCGATCACCGCCGAACGGAGGCAGCATTCATGAGCACACCGCGACCGCAGGGCCCCTTCGGCGACGACTCTCGAATGCGATGAGCCCGTAATGCTGTCTTCCGTTCGCCAGTCAGCTGTTTACTTACGCACCGGCGTCGACGAATAAAGTGTCTACGGACGCAATCGGCAACTTCGCGCGACCTCTCAACCAGCGGCGGAACGCGTCTCGATCATTCAGTAGTGACCGCGAGACCACCCAGGCGGAGTCCTCGACTCTGCGGCCGATGGGTTCAACTGTGGGCAGAATAAGGTATGTTTCGGAGGAGGCGCGGCCGCGAACTCCGTGTCGAAGCATCCAATGCAGATGCTCGTTCGCGGCAGGTTCGACCGCTACATTTTCCGGCCAAACTTCCTTCAACCAACCGTCGAGACGTGGCTCGAGCTGTGCAAGCACCTCAGCCAAGAAGTGTCGCTCTGCGACACCGGGAGCCGTTGCGCGAATGCGTTCAACATCTCCTGGAAACGCCAAGCCGTACTCGGCAGCCCAGGAACACGCCTCCAACAAAGCCCTGTCGGACGCGCTTCTGATCGGCTGGTGCGGAGCCAGTTGCAGCGTTCCAAGAGAACTCGTCTTGTGACCCAATGCGGACATAACCCAGAGGGCGGAAGCCAGAGCTCGACCGTTGACGAACGCAACCTGCCTTATGACCACGGTGCGATGATACGCCCGAAGCCGTCGGTTGTGCCGGCGGGACGTACGCGTGATAACGCACCATGCTCTAAAGCTCGACGGGTCGAGCCGAACTGGGGTATTGCGCGAGGTCGACCGGTAACACATCATGGTCGAAGGAGCCGACAAGCGGTTGAAATCCGGTCGTCGAGATCCGGCTCGCGGACGTTGATGTGACTCGGAATAGGCCGTTTCTTCGCCATCGATGGATCGCAGCAGTGTCCATTGGCTTACTAGCGACAATGGGTTTGCTGGGAACCGGCCACGCTGCCGTCGCTGCAGACCTAGCTCCCCAAAGCGCCTCGTCGATGTCAGACGCTGCGCCCACACCCCCAGCAGAAGCCGGTTCCAATCCGGATGGTGCTGTCGTTGCGGGCGCCACCCTCGACTGTGACAAGTTCAGGGGTGCGGTTGCCAGATACGCGCAGGCGCACGGCTACTGCCCCAAGCCCGGTGACGTGACTACGCAGATCGTTCAGACTTACAACTGTGGTTCCAGTTGGATTTACGTGTATAACCGGGGGGTCCGCAGAAATATGAACGTCTCATACGGATTCAACTCAACGAACGGAAACGTCATCTACAGAAACTTGGCAGTTGGCACCTCGGGCAGGGTTGGCTGGAACGACTCTGCTTGGATGAACAGCGCTTATTACGACAGCGGCAACAGGTTCGTTGGTCGCTACAACGTGTCCGCAAGTATGTCTGGGGGCATTACCCTGTGGTGGGGCGGAACGTGCACTATCCCAACGATTTCGGCCGGGGCATATCTGTAACGATCCGGCCAGCTCAGCGGCGACCACCCTCGGCGCATTGACGGCGGCGGCGTTCGCTGCCGTCGGGCTGGGCGCTGCACGCGGTGACGATGAAAGGACCGCAGATAGGCAGCATATGTCTCACACTCCAAGGAGTCAGCAACTACCTGCAAGCCTTCCCACCGCGTCGATACTGAGACGGCAGCGCCGCAGACAGGCTGCCCGCCACCGATGCGTTGCGCACGATCGCGTTCGCCCGCCACAACTCGCGGACCTGAGGTTCGAGCTGCGCGATGTGCTCGGCGTCGTCGGTTGACAAGGCCCTTCGCAGATGAGGGTGTATCGGGGCCGGTGGGGCTGGTCGCCGGTAGGTGTCGAGGCCTTCCATGATGGGAGTTCTTACGCTCCCCAACCGGAAGACCTCGAGGTGTCTCACGTTACCTTCGACGCCCCTGATCTGACTCTGTTCTGCCGCCTCGACGCGCTCGGTTCGGAAGCCGTCGGACAACGAGTGGAACCGGGTAGGGCGGTGATCGAGTGCCGGGTGGTCGATTCCGATGAGTGGTGTCGACGATGCGGCTGCCAGGGCGCCGCACGGGACACCGTCTTCGACCGACCCGGAACATCGAACGGGCCCACCGAGGCGATCTTTGAGTGTGGTGCTGGCTGGTCTGGGACTGGCTGGTCAGGATGGCAGTGGTCCTGGCGTCTTGGGTGTGACTCTCGAAGCAATTGGCCCGTCTCGGCGGTATCCTCCAATGCTCCTCAATCTGAATCATTGACTGGGCCCGGCAAGCAGAGTCGAAGAACGCGTGACCTACAGCCCCGGAAAAGCGGTCAGGCAAACGCACCGGGCAATCTCGATGAGCCCGAAGAGCCCGGGGGTCGGTAATCTCCGGCCGCAGTCGAATCAGAAGCAAATCTGAAGTATGCGTGAAATTAGCACGCCGGAGGCTGGCGTCTGCAGGGCAAAGGTCACCTTGGCCCTTCCTTCCGCAAAGCCTTGAAACGGTCGACCAAACGCTTGAGCACGCAGTCCCGCAGAGGGTTGGCGGATTCAACCGGTCGTCGCAACGATGGGCTTTTCTGGCTCTGATAATAGTCGTTGCATGGCTTGAGCGGGTGTGCTGCCGCCGAGCGTTTTGCGGG
>NZ_SOHI01000040.1:0-4656 GCF_004403585.1 Cryobacterium sp. Hb1
AGCCACCAGCCCGCCGCTGATACGGCATAGTAGAAAACACAGATAGTGGTCCTGTTTTCAAACGGCACTATTGGCCCCGTTTTGGCCCAGCGTTAACAGAGCTGAGGCAGGTCCACCCCGGATATTGTTCGCCCTTCTTACGGCGACCGCACGCGATGCGGCCGTCCGGGGTCGCAGTGTGCTCGGTCCGGTACGACAACACCGAAAGGGTATCGGTGGTCAGGGACACAATCTCGGCGAAAGGTAGCGAAATCGACGACTCGGGCTTGTGCTCAAAATCCGCGACTCCAGTGACCGCCCCGACTCCAATCTGAATTGCCACGCCTCTTGCAGATCGAGGACCCGGCCGTTTCGTCGGTGACGAAACCGTGCAGCCTGGCGCTCCTCCTGAGTATGAGCGACCTGCAGAAATTCACCAACCGACGGATGACCTCGACCCAGTGCGTCCGGTGTGGCGCAGCGCTGCCGCCGGCCGCGGGCACCGGACGACCGCGCGTCTTTTGTGGACCTGGCTGCCGCACAGCAGCGTACGACGACAGACGGGCTCGCAAACCGGAAGCATTTCACGTCCGAATTGTCGACCGTACTGTCGTGGAGACGGTCGAGATGATTCGGACCATCGATGAAGGGCACGACATCACCGAGTGCGTCCGACAGGTCTGCGAATCACCCCGGGCGGTTGCGAATGTCCTCCTCGCTCTGAGTGGGTTGGTCCGTTCGGACACACTATTGCTGGACAACAAGTGGGCTCCCGCCCTGCGTTTGATCGTCGACTTGAACCGCGCCATTCAGGATGCTGCTGAGAGTGCAAGCCGGCGCCGTCGACGCTGAGATCGTCGCGGTAGCAGAGCACGGAAAGGATGAAACTCAAGCTTGCGGCATCTTGCTAGAATCTGTGGAGGTGCGCACGCGCAAGCACTTCCATGGCTACGGTTGTAACGAGCACAGTGATTGAGAGCGCGTGATGACCTACAGCGTAATTCGAGTTCGCGCGACGCCTGGTGCCTCGCGCTCAGGGCACATGGGTGGCGTGGTCGTGGTTGCTGGTATCGCGGTGGCCGCGTGGATCTCTTTCGGCCGCCACCTCTTCGGGATCGGTGGCGACCTCACCATCATCTACGCGGCGACGCTGGGTGTGATTTTTGCCGCCTTGCTGGTGATCACGGGGCTCGCGGTACGACGCACGGCACGTCGAGGGTTCGAAACTCGCGCGATAACATACGTGTTTTTCCTTGCATCAGGCGTTATCGGACTCTTGTTGGGACTCACGCTTCCAGATTCAACACCTCGCGGTTTGCAGACAATCATCAGCGGACCCACACAGCCTGCGTTGGATATCGCTATTGGTATCGCGAACCCCCTGGGCGTTATCGGAATCGCGACCGCGATCATTGCGCTCGTGCTTTCGATTCGCGATTCGCGCGGGCGAATCACGCTTGTTGAGTCTTGGGGCGACGAGGATGACGGCGCCCTTGTCGACCCCGCGTAGCGGCAATTCGTTGCATCGACGCCGCTCCCGAAAGACCCACGTGCAGCGCGTCAGGCCGGAAACACCGTCTAAGAGACAGCCCCCACCTAGGCTGAGCAGTATGACGGTCGAACAGGTTGAGCAAGGGCCTCGCCAAGTCGCGCGCACTGTTGAGGTGCCGGCTTCGGCCGAAGACATCTTCGCGTTGGTGGCGGATCCGCACCGTCACGGTGAACTGGACGGCTCGGGCACCGTCGGCGGTACGGTGTCGGGGCCGCGGCGGCTCACCCAGGGCGCAAAATTCTCGGTAGCGATGAAGCAGTTCGGCGTCCCGTATCGCATCACCAGCACGGTGACGCGCATCGAAGACGGTCGGCTTGTAGAGTGGCGTCACCCCGCGGGACACCGGTGGCGCTGGGAACTCACGCCGCTCACGCCCACGTCTACGCGCGTTACTGAGACGTTTGACTACAGCACCGTTCCAGTCGTTCAGGGAAAGGTCTACGAGCTGCTCGGCTTTCCTCGGCAGAACGCCGCCGGCATCGAAGCCACCCTTCGCCAACTCACGTCGCGCTCCGCCCGCGCTTGACGTGAGGCCACCGGGCCGGAGTCGGTTACGCGGCCGTGATTACCAGCGCCACCGACTCGTCGGTCGTCCGGCTCAGGCGCCGGACCGCATGGTGGCGAAGTGCTCAGTGACTAGATCCCGCTTAGCGCTTCCGCATCCGCATCCGCATCCGCATCCGCATCCGCATCCGCATCCGCATCCGCATCCGCCGCAACATTCTTCTGCACGGCGAACTGGGTCCGGTGCAATTCCTCGTACCGCCCACTCACAGCCAGCAGTTCCTCGTGCGTACCGCGCTCCACGATCGAGCCGTCCTCAACCACGAGGATTAGGTCCGCGCTGCGGATGGTGGAGAGGCGGTGTGCGATCACCATCGCTGTCCGTCCCTTGAGCGCCTCGCTGAGCGCCGCCTGCACGGCGGCCTCAGACGTCGAGTCCAGCGCCGCCGTCGCCTCGTCGAGGATGACGACGCGCGGCTGGGCGAGCAGGAGCCTCGCGATGGTCATCCGCTGGCGCTCACCCCCGGACAATCGGTAGCCACGTTCGCCCACCATGGTGTTCAGCTGGTCGGGCAGGGACAGGATGAGCGGCTCGAGCCGCGCACGGCGGACGGCGTCCCACACCTCGTCGTCGGACGCCTCCGGCCTCGCGAGGCGCAGATTGGAGAGGATGGTCTCGTGGAACAGGTGGCCGTCTTGGGTCACCATGCCCAGGGTGTGGCGCATGGAGGCGAAAGTGACATCGCGGACATCCGCCCCCGCGAGGCGCACGGCGCCGCTGTCGACGTCGTACAAGCGCGCGAGAAGCTGCGCAATCGTGGACTTGCCGGCACCGGACGAACCAACGAGGGCAACGGTCTGCCCCGGCTCGATCCTGAAGGACACGCCGTGCAGCACCTCCTCGCCGCCGCGGGTGTCGAGCGTGGCAACCTCCTCGAGAGAGGCGAGGGACACCTTGTCCGCGGACGGGTAGGCGAAGCGCACGTTGTCGAACTCGACGGCCACCTGGCCTTCGGGAACGGCGACGGCGTCGGGCTTCTCCTTGATGAGCGGGTCAAGGTCGAGCACCTCGAAGACGCGCTCGAAGCTGACCACCGCGCTCATGATCTCCACCCGTGCGTTGGCCAGGCTGGTGAGCGGCGCGTAGAGGCGGGTGAGGAGAAGCGCCAGGGTGACCACGTCGCCGGTATTCAGCTGGTCGGCTAGTGCGAGGGCGCCGCCGAGCCCGTACACGAGCGCGAGGGCGAGAGCGGAGACGAGCATCAGGGCGGTGTAGAAGACGAACTGCAGCATCGCGGTGCGCACCCCGATGTCGCGGACACGGGCGGCGCGGACGCGGAACTCTTCGGCCTCCTCGTCGGGCCGGCCGAACAGCTTGACGAGGGTGGCGCCGGGCGCTGAGAAGCGCTCGGTCATCTGCGTGCTCATGGCGGAATTGTGGTCGGCGGCCTCGCGGCGGAGCGCGGCGAGGCGGCTGCCCATGCGGCGGGCGGGCACCAGGAAGATGGGGAGCATGATCACGGCGAGAACCGTCACGAGCCAGGACGTGCTGAGCATGACGATCAGGGTGAGGATCAGCGCCACCAGGTTCGTGACCACGCCGGACAGCGTGCCGCTGAAGGCCTGCTGAGCGCCGATCACATCGTTGTTGAGGCGGCTCACGAGGGCGCCCGTTCGTGTGCGGGTGAAGAACGCGATCGGCATCTTCTGCACGTGGTTGAAGACGGCGGTGCGGAGGTCCAGGATCACGCCTTCGCCGATCCGCGCCGAGTACCAGCGCGTCACGAGTGACACGGCGGCGTCGGCCACGGCCACGAGGGCGATGACGACGGCGAGCCAAACGATTGTGCTGACCGCGCCCTGGGCGACGATGACGTCGACTACCTGGCCGGCGAGTACCGGCGTCGCGACCGCGAGGAAAGCTCCCACGGTGGAGAGGGTGATGAAGATCAGCAGCTTGGACCGGTAGGGCACCGCGAACGTCATGATCCGCCGCACGGACTCACGGGAGAAGCCGTGTTTGCCGTCCCTGGCGCTCGAGATCTTTTGCAGCGAGCTCCAGGCCGCGCCTTCCATGCTCATGATGGTTCCTTCCGTGGGTACCAGGCCAAGTTTAGATGGCGAGTTACCCGAGCTCGGGGTTCTCCCCAGCGGCGGCGAACCGGGGTTTTTTCATGAAACGGCTCTCGGCAACGAACGTGTGGGCGGTGTTTGCAACGCGGCTGCCGAGGTGACGCGCGGTGCGCCGGTCAGCGTTGGCAATGAAATACGCCCGCCAAAAGCGGTTCACAAGGTCATCATTTACCCATCACATTCATCACTGAATGACCCAAAACGATGACGTACAATTGGAGGCAGCGAACCGCCCGGTTCCCTGTAAACACAAGGGAATCCGCGGGTTTTTTGGAGACAGTCGGCAACGACATAATGAAGGCAAAAACCTCCAAGGGGTTGCAGGTTCGAATCCTGTCAGCCCGACAGAAAAGGCCGTTCGCGAAACTGTTCACGAAACGGTCTGGTTTGGACTGTCTCTTAAACGGTGTTTCTGGCCTGACGCGCTGGACGTGGGTCTGGCGGGAAAGGTGCCGTGATGACGACACTTGATGCTGTGACGAAGAAAA
>NZ_SOHI01000035.1:0-5428 GCF_004403585.1 Cryobacterium sp. Hb1
CCCGCAAAACGCTCGGCGGCAGCACACCCGCTCAAGCCATGCAACGACTATTATCAGAGCCAGAAAAGCCCATCGTTGCGACGACCGGTTGAATCCGCCGTTCCCAAGCGACACGGCAGCGGCGCGTCCGGCCGGCGGGTGGTTGGCTCCAGATCGGTCGCGCTGGACGTCCGGTTTCTGGGACACCACAGATGGAAAACTAGGCATCGTTCGTGTCGGGCTGAAAACACCCACGTCTTATTTCATCGATCAAGGTTCGGTGCGATCGCCGTTACCCGGTGACGGCCCGGGCGCACGCGTCCTCCTGCGCTGTTTGCCTTGGGAGTCCAGCTTGAGCCGTCGACTGTGGGATACGACGACGGTTTTGTTCGGCGGCGGTGCAGCCGATGAGTGCGGATACTTATCGGTCTTTCGTGCGATTCAGTGTGTCAGCGCCAGAAATTCGGTGCTAAGACGTTTTGTCGTCTGAATCTCTACCTGGCAGACGTTAAGGCGTCTCCCGGACATGTCTATGGTGTACCCCTAAAACTGAGGAGCACCATGAACCACTTGCCCGACGAAGATCAACTCGACGGCCTTCTTGATCGGTCGAGCCCGAGCACGACGCTCATGACAGACGACGTGATCGATGAACTCAACCGTTTACGCGTCGCATCCATGCCATCACCAGGCAGCAGCGGGCACAGAAAACGCTGGACCCGACCCGCCCTAACAGCGCTCATCACGTTCTCATTGGTGGGTGGCGCCGCTGCCGCAACGGCCGCGACAATTCAACTGTGGTCGCCCTGGGCCGAGTCCCCGGACGCCGTCGCCACCTACACGTTGCCGAGCGGCGCGGAGTGTGAACTCCGTATCGGCAACGTTAACGGAAGCGATCCTGAAGCAGTCCGTGCCGTCGAGGACTTTTACCAGGCCGCGAGCATTGATGCCCTTCTCACCCAGGAAACGATCGATGAAACCATCGCTCAACTCCGGACGGAAGAATCCACCTTCATGAACGACGATGGGGCCACGGAGGCCGCAGGGTACGGAACTGTCCACTACAACGCCGACTCCGAGTACGATTCCGCCGTCAATAGAATCTTGACCAACACTCTCAGCAGCGAGCTGGCCCGGCAAGGCATTGATGGTTCCGAATCTAATCTCAGCTACTCCGGGGAGGGCAACTGCCCCGGTGCAGACTGGTGATGCGGAACCGAACGGATTTGGCCCTCCGCCTCACTGATGCTCTGTCTCATAACACCCCCGATCTACTGCGATACCTCGAACGTCGACTCAACCGAGACGACGCCGCCGATGCCCTTGCAGATCTGATGACCATCGGGTGGCGGCGCGCAAACACGTTGCCGGTCGCTCCGGAACAAGCGAGAATGTGGCTCTTCGGGATCGCCCGCCACGTCGTTGCTAACGCCGCGCGTACAGAACGGCGACAGTCGAATCTTGCCGAACGACTTCGCGAAACTCTCCGAACCGCGCCCGCAGAGGTCCGGTCTATCGATGAAGACGCCGAGGTCCGAGATGCCATAGCCCGTCTCGCACCCGACCAAGCTGAACTCGTTCGGCTTATCCACTGGGAGGGCTTTTCCATCGCCGAAGCCGGCAAGATCTTGGGCATCAGCGCCTCCACAGCTCGAACGCGATACCAACGCGCGCGAGCAGACCTCAAAGCCGCGCTCTCGCGCCACGGTGACGCGCAAATATATGCTGGCGATAATCCGCGCACAATCGTTGCGGCGGCACAATCGGAGCAACGATGATCAACTCAACCGTTACACAGATCGACCCAGCGGCCATCTCGCTACCCCCAACGCACTCGGTTGACATCACAGATTTCATCCCCACGCCCTCGTTGGGGACGAGGGAAGCCACACCCTCGTAGCCCCAGCCTTGTGTCGAAACCTACATATCTCAAAACGTTTGGGGTGAATGACGGCCAGAGCCGCGAATTCTCGTCCCGTGAGACGCAGGCCGGATGTTCCTGCGGGCGGAGTACACGCGACAAGTTTGCTCAGACGGGTGGCGAACCAAGTTTTCGCGAGCCCGTTCTTGCAGATGGTCCCTTCAGCGGCCGGGTGTGTGTGCGCGAGCGCGATTATGGAACTCCGATCGCATCGGCGATGGCCGTTCCCACCTCGGAAGGCGTCAATGCGGTGGTATCGATCACGTCGGCTTCGGCGCCTAGCCACCCACGGAACGCCTTGTCGTACCGGACGAGGTAGGCCAAACGGAACCCGGACGGACCCATCACCGTGTCTCCCATGATGCGCTCACGAAGTGTCTTCGTGTCGGTGTGGAGCAGGAAGTGTCGAACTGGAATGTCGTAGGCGGCGAATCCGTCGCTGATCTCGCGCCAGTACGCCTCAACCAAGACCGTCATCGGCATTATCAGAGTGCCGCCCGTGTAATCGAGAATGTGGCGGGCCGTCTCGACCACAAGAGGGCGCCACGGAGGCCAGTGCTGAAAGTTGTCTGTCTCGGGCAGCCCAGGGTGGACGTCCATCAACATCTCACCGACTTTCTCGGCATCGAACACGCGCGATCCTGGAATGAGCTCCTGCACGAGCTTGGCCGTGGTCGTTTTCCCAACGCCGTGAGTGCCATTCAGCCATATGATCACACGCCCATGTTAACGAAATGCCCGACCGACAACCATGAAAGGCCTCTACGCCCAGCCGTCCCGCACAAGGTTCCACTTGCGAAACGGCGGTACCGCCATTCTGCAACAAAAGAGCCCTGTCATTCATCAGCAAGAGTCACAAAGACACCCCTCGAGGAGGCACCGGTTCGCACCCCGACTGCCCTTAGTTAAATCCCCGTAATGGTGTATCGACGTTCGATACCGGAGGTCTCCCTACCCCATTCACTGGATGAGACTCGTTGTTGGTGTGCGCGGAACGAGACGACATCCCGAAAGTGCTCATCGACCTGCCAGACGAGCGGATCGTGGGTGGGCGTCACGTTGAACGAAAGGCATCCGTTCTCGGCGCGGGTCAGCCCCACGTGGACGGGAAGGTACTGCACAACGATCGCAGATTCGCCGAGATCGTCGCACAAGAGTTGACCAGTCAATCGCACGCTCTTCATAGCGCCATTGTCGCAGCGCCAAAGGGCAGCCGATGCCGCGACCGGTATCGCCCCCGATCTCCGGGCACCGCCGACGTTCCGCAGAGGGTTCCCGATACGAATTCCTCGATGCCAACATGAGCGGACGCCTTCCGCTGCCACGGGCGTCACCAGGTCACGATTCCGTGACGGAGAATCCGACGATACAGACGATGTGCGAAACTCCGGTCATGGGACATCGAATCGCGTTGACCAGCATCTTGATTGGCACGTTGGCGATTTCGGGTTGTGCAGCGTCACCGCGCGAACAAGTGCCTTTGGGTGAACAAGTGTTTCCGGCTGGTCAGATGCTGCCTTCTGACCTGTTTGCAGCCGCGCGCCAGTCTCAACATGCACCAGACGCATTGAGCGACACACGACCCCGAAAGTCGTGCGGAGATGTCACGCTCAAGCAGGGCGAAGAGATCCCCGCTGCGGCGGTCGACTGCATCGATGCCGCTATCGGCAACCTAGAGGCTGAGCTGGTTGTTGTCTCGTTCACCACAGAAGGTGATCCGGTTGTGGCTTTCTACCGCAGCGCTGCGGCCACCCTTGGAGTCGAGATATTTACCGACGGGGAGTTTGACCGATTTGGGCCCAAGACGTGGAGCCACCAGACCTGCCCGCAGGCTACGACCGTCACGTCACTGCAGGGATGCTCGGAAATGTAGCTCCCAGTCTTCGTCGAACACATCAAAACTGCCTCGCAGGCATCGCACTACCTGATGGAACGCGGTTGTCGCGGATGAATCTACGTCAGACGCGCAACGGGGCAGGAGTACTCCACTTACCTTCCGCACGCTCCAGTTCCGTATCGGGTTCCCCAAATGAAACAGCAGGATGTCGCGGTCGACGTCCGGCTTGCGGGACGCGCAAAACGGATCACCTGACAGCACCATGCCTAAGCAGCTATGTCGTCAAACGCTCATTCATTTCGGGCGAAGGTCCCAGACCGAGGCTGACGAATAATTTTCCACGTTTGTGGGGTAAACCGGATACTGAGGCGCCTCGGCGCACGTTCGCTGAAAGTGCTGATCTTGGGTTGCAGGCTGGTAACGCTGATTTATCCACGGTGGAGAAATGCGAGGAGGACATTTCGCTCGATCTCGGGCGGTCTCAGTTAGGGCTTGGACATCGGTCAACAGCCTGTCACCGCGCACAGTGGCCTCAAGGTTCGGATTCGCTGCCGAAGGGATCGAACGGCAACAGCTTCGCTACAGAAGCGTGCGCTTACGCGCGCCGGTCACCGTGGCTTTTCGTCGGTAGTGGGAATGACGACTACGCCAACGCCTAGGATCGTGTGGCAGTCGAATCCGGCGTTGTTCTCTTCCCGGTCGAGCTGCCAGTAGGCTCGGCCGAACCGGTCGCAAATGAGGCCGCCCACGTCGCCTGCGACCGTCGTATAGCGGATAGTGCCCTCGGCATCCGTCTCGGTTTCCCCCATCGCTCCCTTTGCCGGCCCGGTGTCGATGATCGGGTCGGGCGTTGGCGTGGGGATCGGGACTGTCGTTGGGCTCGCTGGCGGCATGGCCGGCGGAGCAGTGGTGGGGAAGGTGCAGCCTGCCAAGAGAAGGGAGCCAATCAGCGCGACCCCCGCGACGCTCAGCTGACGGAGCGACATCGTGCAGGATGAGAGGCGAGGCATAGCACTTTCGTGTCTTGAGTAGTCATCAGAATAAGCCGTGACCGCTACGCAACCACGTACTCTCAGCTTGCCAAAGGACGCCGAGCAGCGCGAGTCGGCTGTTCGGAGGACACGGCCTCGTCATCGTCTTAAACCGCGATGGCCTGAGCCAGTTGAACGCGCTTTAACTGCAGGTGGGTACGTGGGGCGTTCCCAAGTGCGCAGTCTTTCTGGAAGACATGCCTTCCGAACGCGCCCCGGAAACTTCCCTAGCCCCCAATCAACGCCTTGAACCCGTTCATATCCACGGCGTCTCGGACACGAGCCTGCACCTCTGCCTTCCAGCGTCACGAGGGAAGGAGCTCACCGCACAGGTGTGGGCGGAGCCACACCAGTACGAGGATTTCGGAACAGAGTTCATGATCTACGGACCCCGCACCGAGGAAGAACTCGGCATTGTTCTTAGCATCGTCGACGAAAGCTTGGTTTTCGCGCGCACCGGTAACTAAGAGAGCATCGCCGTCGCCGATACGTCCCCGTCGAAGTGGCCATCGGGCCAGACGGCCATCAGCGATGAACTCGAAGTTTCAGCGTCCCGCACGACGTTCCCGTTGCCGGACCAGCTAATCCGGCAACGAGATTCCGTTTGAGGGCTCCTCTCAACGGCCCGAGTCAAACTGGCGTTGGACGGTGCGATAAACG
>NZ_SOHI01000026.1:0-6042 GCF_004403585.1 Cryobacterium sp. Hb1
AACAACCACCCGGGGTGGTTGTTAACGCAGAAAAGCCATCCCGTGAGGGATGGCTTTTCTGGTGTTTCTAAGTTAAGTCCGGCGGTGTCCTACTCTCCCACAGGGTCCCCCCTGCAGTACCATCGGCGCTGAGAGTCTTAGCTTCCGGGTTCGGAATGTGACCGGGCGTTTCCCTCTCGCTATAGCCGCCGAAACATCTTTCGATGAATCGATTCTATATTTTTTAGTTATAGAGCCTTCATGACGAAGGCGTTGTTCTCGACCGTACATCGAGAACCACATAGTGGACGCTAAAGCAGCTTCTTCAAACTGAGTGTTATCAAATTATCGGCTTATTAGTACCGGTCAGCTTCATGGGTCTTTAGTCCCCACTTCCACATCCGGCCTATCAACGCAGTAGTCTAGCTGCGAGCCTCTCCCCCGAAGGGATGGAAATCTCATCTCGAAGCCGGCTTCCCGCTTAGATGCTTTCAGCGGTTATCCGTTCCGAACGTAGCTAATCAGCGGTGCTCCTGGCGGAACAACTGACACACCAGAGGTTCGTCCATCCCGGTCCTCTCGTACTAGGGATAGATCTTCTCAAATTTCCTGCGCGCGCAGCGGATAGGGACCGAACTGTCTCACGACGTTCTAAACCCAGCTCGCGTACCGCTTTAATGGGCGAACAGCCCAACCCTTGGGACCTACTCCAGCCCCAGGATGCGACGAGCCGACATCGAGGTGCCAAACCATGCCGTCGATATGGACTCTTGGGCAAGATCAGCCTGTTATCCCCGAGGTACCTTTTATCCGTTGAGCGACAGCGCTTCCACAAGCCACTGCCGGATCACTAGTCCCGACTTTCGTCCCTGCTCGACTTGTCAGTCTTACAGTCAAGCTCCCTTGTGCACTTACACTCGACACCTGATTACCAACCAGGTTGAGGGAACCTTTGGGCGCCTCCGTTACTTTTTAGGAGGCAACCGCCCCAGTTAAACTACCCACCAGGCACTGTCCCTGAACCGGATCACGGTTCGAAGTTAGGTATCCAATATGACCAGAGTGGTATTTCAACAATGACTCCACCTGAACTAGCGTCCAAGCTTCACAGTCTCCCACCTATCCTACACAAGCCACACCGAACACCAATACCAAGCTGTAGTAAAGGTCACGGGGTCTTTCCGTCCTGCTGCGCGTAACGAGCATCTTTACTCGTAATGCAATTTCGCCGAGTTCGCGGTTGAGACAGCTGGGAAGTCGTTACGCCATTCGTGCAGGTCGGAACTTACCCGACAAGGAATTTCGCTACCTTAGGATGGTTATAGTTACCACCGCCGTTTACTGGGGCTTAAATTCTCAGCTTCGCCTTGCGGCTAACCGTTCCTCTTAACCTTCCAGCACCGGGCAGGCGTCAGTCCGTATACATCGTCTTGCGACTTAGCACGGACCTGTGTTTTTAGTAAACAGTCGCTTCCCACTGGTCTCTGCGGCCTTCGAACGCTCCCGGAGCAAGTCCGTTCACGCCTCAGGCCCCCCTTCTCCCGAAGTTACGGGGGCATTTTGCCGAGTTCCTTAACCACGATTCTCTCGATCTCCTTAGTATTCTCTACCTGATCACCTGAGTCGGTTTGGGGTACGGGTGACTAAAACCTCGCGTCGATGCTTTTCTTGGCAGCATAGGATCACTGATTTCACCCTTACGGGCTACCCATCGGGTCTCAGGCATCATGAACGACGGATTTGCCTATCGTTCGCCCTACATCCTTAGACCGGGTCAACCATCGCCCGGCTCAGCTACCTTCCTGCGTCACACCTGTTAATACGCTAACCGCACCAGCATAGGGTCGCACGCTAGGCCCCACGCTTCACCCCGAAGGGATCCATCTAGGGGATTCAGATGCTTAGCATTACTGGATTAGCTTGGGCGGTTTTTCGTCAGTACGGGAATATCAACCCGTTGTCCATCGACTACGCCTGTCGGCCTCGCCTTAGGTCCCGACTTACCCAGGGCGGATTAGCCTGGCCCTGGAACCCTTGATCTTTCGGAGGACGGGTTTCTCACCCGTCTTTCGCTACTCATGCCTGCATTCTCACTCGTGTGGCCTCCACGGCTGGTTTACACCGCCGCTTCGCTGGCCACACGACGCTCTCCTACCCATCAACACGGCTGAACTAACACCACAAGGGTGCAGCTAACCAAAAATATCAATGCCACAACTTCGGTGGCGTGCTTGAGCCCCGTTACATTGTCGGCGCGGAATCACTTGACCAGTGAGCTATTACGCACTCTTTCAAGGGTGGCTGCTTCTAAGCCAACCTCCTGGTTGTCTGTGCAACTCCACATCCTTTCCCACTTAGCACGCGCTTTGGGACCTTAGTTGGTGGTCTGGGTTGTTTCCCTCTCGACGATGAAGCTTATCCCCCACCGTCTCACTGCTGCGCTCTCACTTACCGGCATTCGGAGTTTGGCTGACGTCAGTAAGCTTTTAGGCCCCATCGGCCATCCAGTAGCTCTACCTCCGGCAAGAAACACGCAACGCTGCACCTAAATGCATTTCGGAGAGAACCAGCTATCACGAAGTTTGATTGGCCTTTCACCCCTATCCACAGCTCATCCCCTCCATTTTCAACTGAAGTGGGTTCGGTCCTCCACGACGTCTTACCGTCGCTTCAACCTGGCCATGGATAGATCACTTCGCTTCGGGTCTAGGACATGCGACTGAATCGCCCTATTCAGACTCGCTTTCGCTACGCATTCCCCTCTCGGGTTAAGCTCGCCACATATCACTAACTCGCAGGCTCATTCTTCAAAAGGCACGCTGTCACCAGAACAAAGCTGGCTCCAACGGTTTGTAAGCAAACGGTTTCAGGTACTATTTCACTCCCCTCCCGGGGTACTTTTCACCTTTCCCTCACGGTACTTGTTCACTATCGGTCATGTAGGAGTATTTAGGCTTATCAGGTGGTCCTGACGGATTCACACGGGATTTCTCGGGCCCCGTGCTACTTGGGATACTTCTCGGGCGATTGCTGCATTTCGACTACGGGGTTCGCACCCTCTATGACCAGGCTTTCAATCCTGTTCGTCTATACAACGTTCTAACCCTTACCATTCGGTAGAATAGGCAGAAAAGTCCCGCAACCCCGACCATGCAACGCCTACCGGCTATCACACATGATCGGTTTAGCCTCATCCGGGTTCGCTCGCCACTACTAACGGAATCACTGTTGTTTTCTCTTCCTGTGGGTACTGAGATGTTTCACTTCCCCACGTTCCCTCTACCCGCCCTATATATTCAGGCGGGAGTCACCAGGTCACCTTACGGGCCTGGCGGGGTTTCCCCATTCGGACATCCTCGGATCACAGTTCGTTTATCAACTCCCCGAGGCTTATCGCAGATTACTACGTCCTTCTTCGGCTCTACATGCCAAGGCATTCACCGTTTGCTCTTAAAAATTTGAAATCACATGAGTTTGAATCGATTAAGTGCCGCGAATAAATTCGCGACCGAAATTGACCAATGATCTATAAATAGATCTTTGTAATTTGCTGTCCGAAGACAGTCAAATTTAAGATGCTCGCGTCCACTGTGTAGTTCTCAAAGTACGGGCGGTACCCTTCCCGCCGGCAAGTCATGCCAACGAGAAAAAGTCCAGAAGAATCAGACCAACAAAGAACTTACGTCCCAGGTTGTTCCGGTCCCTCAGGACCCAACAGCGTGCATATACAAGTCTCTCTGCGACCTACCTTTCCAACCCCGTCCTTACGAACCAGGCGTACCGAGTAGATCTCAGCCGTTCTTGCATCAATGTCAATGTTCCACCCATGAGCGCCACCCAGACCGTTCGGCCTGGTGTGACTGGTCGCCATATTCCGCTGTATACAGACGGGACAACACGTGCTCCTTAGAAAGGAGGTGATCCAGCCGCACCTTCCGGTACGGCTACCTTGTTACGACTTAGTCCTAATCACCAATCCCACCTTCGACAGCTCCGTCCCTTGCGGGTTCGGCCACTGGCTTCGGGTGTTACCGACTTTCATGACTTGACGGGCGGTGTGTACAAGGCCCGGGAACGTATTCACCGCAGCGTTGCTGATCTGCGATTACTAGCGACTCCGACTTCATGAGGTCGAGTTGCAGACCTCAATCCGAACTGAGACCGGCTTTTTGGGATTCGCTCCACCTTACGGTATCGCAGCCCTTTGTACCGGCCATTGTAGCATGCGTGAAGCCCAAGACATAAGGGGCATGATGATTTGACGTCATCCCCACCTTCCTCCGAGTTGACCCCGGCAGTATCCCATGAGTTCCCACCATTACGTGCTGGCAACATAGGACGAGGGTTGCGCTCGTTGCGGGACTTAACCCAACATCTCACGACACGAGCTGACGACAACCATGCACCACCTGTATACCGACCTTGCGGGGCGACCATTTCTGGCCGTTTCCGGTATATGTCAAGCCTTGGTAAGGTTCTTCGCGTTGCATCGAATTAATCCGCATGCTCCGCCGCTTGTGCGGGCCCCCGTCAATTCCTTTGAGTTTTAGCCTTGCGGCCGTACTCCCCAGGCGGGGAACTTAATGCGTTAGCTGCGACACGGAGACCGTGGAATGGTCCCCACATCTAGTTCCCAACGTTTACGGCATGGACTACCAGGGTATCTAATCCTGTTCGCTCCCCATGCTTTCGCTCCTCAGCGTCAGTTACGGCCCAGAGATCTGCCTTCGCCATTGGTGTTCCTCCTGATATCTGCGCATTCCACCGCTACACCAGGAATTCCAATCTCCCCTACCGCACTCTAGTCTGCCCGTACCCACTGCAGGCCCGAGGTTGAGCCTCGGGTTTTCACAGCAGACGCGACAAACCGCCTACGAGCTCTTTACGCCCAATAATTCCGGACAACGCTTGCACCCTACGTATTACCGCGGCTGCTGGCACGTAGTTAGCCGGTGCTTTTTCTGCAGGTACCGTCACTCCCAGGAAAACCCAGTCGCTTCTTCCCTACTAAAAGAGGTTTACAACCCGAAGGCCGTCGTCCCTCACGCGGCGTTGCTGCATCAGGCTTGCGCCCATTGTGCAATATTCCCCACTGCTGCCTCCCGTAGGAGTCTGGGCCGTGTCTCAGTCCCAGTGTGGCCGGTCACCCTCTCAGGCCGGCTACCCGTCGTCGCCTTGGTGAGCCATTACCTCACCAACTAGCTGATAGGCCGCGAGCTCATCCTTGACCAAAATTCTTTCCACCCCAGAAGATGCCTTCCAAGGTAATATCCGGTATTAGCTACAGTTTCCCGCAGTTATCCCAGAGTCAAGGGCAGATTGCTCACGTGTTACTCACCCGTTCGCCACTGATCCAAGGAGCAAGCTCCTCTTCACCGTTCGACTTGCATGTGTTAAGCACGCCGCCAGCGTTCGTCCTGAGCCAGGATCAAACTCTCCGTAAATGTTTGAATAGCTACCCGATTCATATAAATACAAACCGAACGCCCATCTAGTGCACCCCACAACCGGAATAGGTTATGAACATGCAAGTTTGAAACTGACAAGAACAAATCATTACTGACTTGCTTTGTTTAGTTGCCCAACCGAAGTTAGGACTTGTTCAATATTATTTCCAAAGGAATCTCTTAGCTGCACCCCGCTAGAAACGGGCCACAACCACGAGGTTTTTGGCATTTGACATTGTGCACGCTGTTGAGTTCTCAAGGATCGGACGCACCCGACTTCAGGCCCTACTGGGCTGTCGCTCCGGGGCAACTTGTCTAACTTACCCACCCGGCCAGTCCCTGTCAAATCGGCCAATCCCAGCAATTTCCAGCGCACCAAAGCACACCAAAAACACTCGAACAACCCGACCCAACCAGCAACACACACCCGGTGGAGGCTTACAATCCTAGCCCAACACCAGAGAACTTGAAACAAGAACCCAACATTGAAAAGACTAGAAGACGGTCCCACGTGAGGCCGAAAAGCACTGCGGCTTTCCGCACCTTTGGGGTACGTATAGATACATTACGGCCACCACACCCACCCGTCAAAACGCCCCCCACCCGGGCGTGTCGC
>NZ_SOHI01000003.1:0-7171 GCF_004403585.1 Cryobacterium sp. Hb1
TCACGGCCTCGTCTTTGTACTCAGGAGTGAACTCCCGGCGTGTCTTTCCCATGTGAACATTCTCTCTTGTGAGGTGTCCACTCAACGGGGGCAAGGCCAAGTTCGTTGCCGGTGTCGATGAGTTGATGGCGCTGGCGAGGAAGCAGACCGTAGCGATCATGTGTGCCGAGGCCGTGCCCTGGCGTTGTCATCGATCACTGATCGGAGATGCGTTGCTGGCGCGGGGCCTTCAGGTTGCCGACATCATGAGCTTGACCTCGACCAAGCCGCACACCCTGACCAGCTTTGCCAAGGTCAACGGCGACCGTGTCTGGTACCCACCGGAAGAGTGATCATCGAGGGTGCACATTCAGATCGAGGCGACGTAAGACAGCGAATAGGGTGAAGAGATTTGGCAACAGTGTGGCAGAGGAAGGTACACCGATGATAAAAAAATTCTCAGTCGGCGATCACGTGCGCTGGAACTCCGAGGCCGGCCATGTGCACGGCACCATCACGAAGATTCATACGAAGGACGTCGAATACAAAGGCCACATGCGCCGCTGCAGTCTTGATGATCCGCAATACGAGATCTTGAGCGACACGACCGACCATGTAGCGATGCATAAGGGCGAGGCCCTGACGAAAAGCTAGGAGTGCGCGGCGGCCAATGGATACCAACGCGAACGTGCAAACGTACTGTGCCTGCTGGCAGCGGTGATGGCGGCCACGATCGCGTGGCGATCTTCCGTCTCGTCCTGGTGAGCACGGATGGCGGTCGTGGACGTGTTGACACAACCTACCGCGAGTGAAAGTCTGAATTTTAGACATAGACGAGCGAAACGAGGACAGTATGGCCGAATTCACAACGGAAACTGATCAGCTCACAGGGGTGCGGCATCGCACCATTTCCGTCGATGGGCTAGAGATCTTCTTTCGGGAGGCGGGCCCTGCGGACGCGCCGACGCTCGTGCTGCTGCACGGTTTCCCTGCTGCGTCGCACCAGTACGCGCACCTGATGGATCGGCTCAGCGATCGGGTGCACCTCATTGCACCGGATTACCCGGGGTTCGGTTACAGCAGTGCTCCCACCTCGAGTAGTGGCGGCGGGGACTTTATTTACTCTTTCGATCACGTCGCCGAGGTTATTGAAGCATTTCTGGTCACCCTCGGCATCGACGAGTTCTTCATGTACGTTTTCGACTTTGGCGCTCCGATCGGGTATCGCATCGCGACGCGACATCCAAATTGGATACAGGGAGTCATTGCACAAAATGGCAACGCCTACGAGTCCGGACTAGGTCCGAATATGCAGCCTGTGGTTCAATACTGGATAAATCAGAAGGAAATGGAGCCTGTCATCCGCGGAGCGCTTACAGCTGAGGCAACGCGCTCCCAACATCTCGAGGGGGCCGCGCATCCGGATTTCGTCGATCCGGACGTCTGGACCTTGGACCAACACTGGCTTGATCAAGCTGGACGAGACCAGATCATGCTGGATTTGCTCTATGACTATCAGTCCAACGTCGCACTGTATCCCACGTGGCAAGCGTGGATGCGCGAGCACCAGCCCCCCATGCTATTGCCCTGGGGCCGTAACGATCAGTTCTTTTCTGAATCAGGGGCGCGCGCGTATCTTGACGACCTTCCGTCTGCTGAACTGCACCTGCTCGACACCGGGCACTTCGTCTTGGACGAACAGCTGGACACCGTGGCTCATCTGATCGATGACTTCATCGGGCGACACACTCAATAGGAGCCACTCGACGCACACGCACCGCAAAAACAGACAGATAGATTCAGGTCGTCAGCTGTTTGTAAACGCTGATCCGAAACGAAACCCATTCGCTTCTTGTTAGTTGAGAATCTTCGACGCTTCGGCTGTCGGGTGCGCAGCAGTTGACTTCAACGCGTCAGCCTTCGGTCGCGGCATCCTCGTGATGATAGGGACGATCAACGACATCAGGGCAATAATACCCATGACGGTGTACCCCAGCGTGTAGTCCTTATCCGCGCCGATGAGAGCAGCGATGATTGGTGAACCGATGATCCCACCGAGGCTCCACCCGATGATCATGAGCCCGTAGATCGCACCAGCGTGTTTGACTCCGAAGAAGTCTCCCGCCGTTGCGGGCATCGTGCCGAACCCGCCGCCGAAGCAGAGGTAGACGATGGCGGCGAGGACGAAGAACAGCACAGCGTTGCTGGCGTGGGGAATGACCAGCAAACAGATACCTTGCAGGCCGAGCATCAGACCGAATGTCGTCATCCGACCGGTCTTCCCAGAAACCCATGCCCAAAAGACACGGCCACCTCCATTGAACAGCGCCAACACTCCGACGAGCGCGGCAGCGCCGCCGATGCTATAGCCGGCGATGTCGATCGCACTCGAGTTGGCCTGGGCGACCAGTGCAATGCCGACAGTGACGTTGAGGGTGAGAATTGCCGCCAGAAAATACCACTGCGGTGTCCGTAGGGCCTCTTTTTCGGTGAACTGCTTGTAGCTGTCGTGCGCCCGGCCTGTGGAGGCAGGCACCCAACCTGGAACCGCGTATCCGGCAGGCGGGTTACGGAAGAATGCCGCGCCTATCAGCGCGAGCACAAGATAACTGATGCCGAGAGGCAAAAAAGCCCGGTTCGGTTCCGTCGGAGTCATAGCGATCAACCATTGGGCGATGGGTGCGGTCAGGACCGCTCCAAATCCGAAGCCGGCTACGGCAAGTCCGGTGATGAGACCGCGTTTGTCTGGGAACCACTTCTGCAACATTGCAATCGGAACGATGTACGCCAAGCCGAGGCCGAATCCGCTGATGACTCCGTAGCCGAGGATCAGGAGCCACAGCTGGGTGTTGTCGTGTGAGAGCGCGAACGAGGCGAGGATGCATCCGAGGGCATAGATGGTGCCTCCGGCCAGGGCCACCGGCCGCGGCCCTTTCTTATCCTGGATCCTCCCACCGATGTAGCTGCCGATGAAAATCATGCCGATTGTCACGGTGAACGGCAAAGATGCTTCCGGGTTAGTGAGTCCCATGGCATCCGGGCTCTGCAATGCTGAACTGAACACACTCCACGCGTAGACAGCGCCAATCGAGAACTGTAGCAAAAGCGCTGCAATCACGATCCCCCAACGCCCCGCCGTCGGCTGTTTGGTCGTTCCGCCGGTCACAGTAGCTGATGAATACATAGTTCTACCCTTCTCATGATTATGGGTAAGTCCCTCATTGAAACATTCGTAGCGCAGGGCCCATCGCTAACTGAACTTTGGGTTCCCGCAGAGGAATTTGTCAAAAAAAAACCGGAGAGGAGTTTGTCAAAAATCAAATCAGAAACACCCGGAATCGATTATCATCTCATCGTCGCTCACTTTGTCTGGAGACTAAGTACGCCGCTGTCAACACTGGCCTAACTGCAGGCACCACAAAAATTCGTGGCACACGAATTGAAATCCAAACGCGGATTTCGCTGTGGGACGCCAGCGGCCAGCGTGCCATTTCAGGTCGCTATTCGTGCTCAGCCGCTCTCGGGTGCCTGTTATCGCGAGTAACGAAACATCACTCTAAGCAGGCGACTTGTCGTCGAGTCGTAACCCACTCACCTATTTAGTCCTATCAGCTAAGTGCGTGATACGCAAATACCAGGTCCCGATCTGGAGGGAGCGGGGACCGATTTCCACTCAATCTGCATATGGTAAAGCGTCCGAATTCCCTTCGCCGCAGTGGGTTTTGGTCGCGCCCACCCGGTGTCGATTCCGGTTCAGTTCGACCCAGATCCAGACATCGCATACCAATAAAAGCTTACGCCCCCACTGATAACCACATTGTCACGCCTATGCGAACTTTGTGATACGGATGGCTCTTGTGAAAAGCAGATATCGGAAAATAGTGCACGTCCACAGCGACGAAAATATTTTTCACGGGGTTTTATTGTCTCGACGATTCATTTTTAGGAGCAGGATAGATATATGAAACGTGCAGCACCGGTAAATGACATCAACGAAAGCAATCTCGTCGTTAAGAAGCCAAGAACTCACGCAGCGGGCCTCGAAGCCGTCGTGGTGGCCCTTGACCGCGGAATTGCTCAGGCTGGACTGTCCCGCACAGCCCGCTCTTTACTTCGCCTGAATCAGCGTGACGGCACCGACTGCCCCGGATGCGCCTGGCCCGAATCCCAAGGGCACCGAAAAACGGCTGAGTTCTGCGAAAACGGCGCCAAGGCCGTGGCCGAGGAGAGCACCACCCGCACGGTAGGTCCGTCTTGGTAGGCGCAGCATTCCGTCGAGGAGCTCGCAACCAAGACCGAATACTGGCTGGGCAACCAAGGCCGTATCACCCACCCTGTGGTCATCCGTCCCGGTGACACGCACTACTCGCAAATCAGCTGGGACGATGCCTTCGAGCTCGTCGGGCAGAAGATTCGCGAGAGCACTCCGGAGCGCACCGTCTTCTACACCTCGGGTCGAACGGCCAATGAGTCGGCGTTCATGTATCAGCTTTTCGCCCGGTCCATCGGCACCAACAACCTGCCGGACTGTTCAAATATGTGCCACGAATCTTCGGGGTCGGCGCTGAACCCCACGATCGGCATCGGCAAGGGCACGGTCTCGCTTGACGATATCCATCAGGCCGAGCTCATCTTCGTCGTCGGCCAGAACCCCGGCACAAACCATCCCCGTATGCTGTCCGCCCTGGCCGCGTGCAAGGACAATGGTGGAAAAATCGTCGCTGTCAACCCGCTGCCCGAGGCGGGACTATTCAACTTCAAGGACCCGCAGACCCCTTCCGGACTGATCGGAAGCGGTACCAACCTCGCCGACGAATTTCTGCAGATCAAGGTCGGCGCCGACCTGGTCCTGTTTCAGGCACTCGGTCACCTCCTACTCGAAGAGGAAGAGCGCGTGCCAGGCTCCGTCGTGGATCACTCCTTCATCGCTGAGAACACCGATGGGATAAACGCCTACCGGGCCGCCCGCAAAACCATCGACTGGGAGGTGACCGAAGCCGCTACTGGCCTGTCACGCGCACACATCACTACGGTTGCTCAAATGATGGTCAACTCCAAAGCCACCATCATCTGCTGGGCCCTCGGACTCACGCAGCAGCCGCACTCCGTAAACACGCTCAAGGAGATCATCAATCTGCTCCTGCTGCAGGGAAACTTCGGCAAGCCCGGCGCGGGGGCGTGCCCGGTGCGGGGACACTCCAACGTACAGGGCGACCGCACTATGGGCGTCTGGGAAAAGCCGAAGGAGCCGATGCTCGCGGCCCTGGACAAGGAATTCTCGATTGAATCCCCGCGCGAACATGGCCTCGACTCAGTCGACACCGTGGACGCGTTCGAGAACAACAATGTTGACGTCTTCATTTCCATGGGCGGTAATTTCGCGCTGGCATGCTCGGACACCGATCTACTCGAGGCAGCGATGCAGCGGGTAGGCCTGACAGTGAGCGTGTCGACCAAACCCAACCGGTCGCACGTCCGTCACGGACTGACCTCGTTGATTCTGCCGACCCTCGGCCGCACTGATACCGATGACAAGCATCCGGGTGGCCGTCAGGTACTCAGCGTCGAAGATTCCATGTCCGTTGTGCGCACCACCCAGGGACGCCTGAAACCGATTTCAGACCACATGCTGGCCGAGCCCGTGATCATCGCCCGCATGGCTAACGCCACCCTCGGCGCCGACCACGTCATCGATTGGAAGGCCATGGCTGACGACTATGACGTCATCCGTGACCACATTTCGCGGGTTCTCCCAGGTTTCACTGATTTCAACGCCCGACTCAAGACGAAGAACGGCTTCGTATTGCCGAACCCGCCACGAGATACCCGCAGCTTCAAGACCGACATTGGTCTTGCCCGCTTCACGGTAAGCCCGCTGGAATACCTCACCCCGCCAGCCGGCCACCTCATCTTGCAGACCATGCGCAGCCACGACCAGTACAACACCACGTTCTACGGTCTTGACGACCGCTACCGCGGCATCTCCAACGGTCGCCGGGTGATTCTGATCAATGCCGAAGATGCGATAGAAATGGGTTTCTCTGATCGTGCCGCGGTCGATGTGATTAGTACCTTCCAGGGTGCCGAACGCCGCGCGGATGACTTTCGTCTCGTGTTCTATCCGACTGCACGCGGTTGTACGGCGGCGTACTTCCCGGAGGCCAACGCGTTGATGCACCGCGAGCTCGTAGCAAGAGAATCAAACACGCCCGGCTACAAGGCCATGGCGGTGCGGTTTGTGGCACGTGCCGAATAATCTGCCCTGCTGAGCTCACCGACAGAAGCCGCCTGTTTCAACCAATGGGGTGGGCGGCCGGGTTCGGTTGAGGCTCTGGCCGGTGCGGCGACGATGCCTCCCGCGCCACGGACCATCGTGAGTAGTGCTGCGTACCTACGCGAAAACTCTACGTGCCACGATGCCCACTCATGAATGCCCTAATGCATGCGAAAACGCGGGCTCTATGAGCGATAATACGTGCCTCCTTTGTCACCATGAAAGCACCAGCAAAGCTCCCCGCGAAGCGCACGGCACTGGTCAGCTTCAACTTCGGGGACTACCGTGGCGTTAATACGCGCTGATGAACGTCTTCGCACGATCGCTCGCTCCTTGACGCGTTTACACGCAATGCTCGTGGCGAATCCGATGAAAAGAAGGAAAAAATGACCGACGACAGCGTTACCCAAGGCGAACCGGTTCAGGACCAACATTTCCAACCGGATGACGCCAAGGCGGCAGGGATCCTGATGCAACAAGAAGCTGATCTGGCCGGCCATGACGAGGAGCACGTTCTCACCGCTCTACGTCAGCGCTTTACGGACATCGGAGTACACATCGACGAGGACTCGCTCCACGCTCATGCGCATCGCATCGCGAGCCTCAGCCCGAATGATTTCTCAAAAAAGTAGACCTCTGCCTGAAGACGTGAACAGCGTCATCTTCAACCTCGCGCCCTCCCCCTCCCGCTAACGTCGGCGAGGAAAGCGCCCCGCCACAAACGGATGCTTCGTAACGCAACGTGAGGTTGGATTGCATCAAGTGTGACGCAACAAATTCACTCATGTTGTGGGCGGGGTGGCCTCCGTGGAGCGTGGCTTAACGCAGAACAACCACCCGGGGTGGTTGTTAACGCAGAAAAGCCATCCCGTGAGGGATGGCTTTTCTGGTGTTTCTAAGTTAAGTCCGGCGGTGTCC
>NZ_SOHI01000031.1:0-9860 GCF_004403585.1 Cryobacterium sp. Hb1
GCAAATCAGCCCCGTCGACTTCGAACTGCAATACTCGTTAAAGACCGCGGAAGTTCAACTCGCCGCTTAACCCGTGTCCACTAACCGGGGGCAAGGCCATCGCTGCAGGCAACGAGTCTGGCTCCCGGCCGGCGACCCGGCGGAGAAAACTGCTCCGCCAGTCAGCGAACGATAGCGTGACGAACTCACATGGCGCACGCAAACAGATACTTTTCCTTCCAAAGTCGCACCTTGCCCCCCGCATGCGTGTAGCGAAAGGCGCGCCTCGACGATATTCCACAGCGTCATCCACCAGACCGTCAAACCCGTAGAAGAATCGGCCCGCAAGAAGAACCTTGTACGGGACGGCCTTATCGCGCTTTGAAGGAGCAGATCACAACAGTGCACGTCGCAGTCGTGCTTGCCATTCGAATACCTTGTGAAGTTCTAGATTCCGAAACAGCGGCATTGGGAGCGGGCCCTCGGACTGACTTGGTTCGAATAGTTAGGCTTGGACAAACAGGGATGGGGAAGAACTGGGATGCACGTAATTGGCTTGGGCGTTTCGTGCTCAATAGACCACACGTCTGAAGACTCGGTCTCTTTTTCGCTTCAAGAATTTGCGTGCCTTGGCGATTCCTCGCAAGTTGCCTTTCGGAGTGATCGCGGTTTTGGAATAAGTTACCGCCCTAAGGGCCGTCAGTGGCAGTTGGCGGAATCCGAGCTGCGGTATCACGTCTCGATGGCCTTGCTGCCCGATGAGGGAATCGTAGAGGATGCTGGAGAGCGGCTTCCTTGGCATGAATATTGTGAACTTCTGGAACGAATCGGGATAAGCGCATCGATCGAGATCTTGAAGAGTAGCCCTTATATTTTGCTTTTCTCTCCCGAAGTGCGGCGACTACTTGACCATGAGTAGTCGCGGGACGATCGTCCGGTCAGAAGGACACAATCTGGAAAGCAACTACGAGCGTTCCAGTGATGAATGGTGAACTGACGGCCGCCCTCGCGTCATCCGGCTGCTCAAAACTGCTCCCTAGACGCGCGCCCGCGATGAGGAACGCTCAACGGGCATTGTGAGTGCGGGTCCCGGGCCTACGGCCCATTGCGCTCCACGAGCGCGGCGCCGAGGCGCATGAGTTCCGAGCGCACGGATGCCGGCTCGAGAACGTCAATGTATTCACCCCATCCAGCGAGGCCACGTGCGAGCATGATTTCGGCCGGCGCACTGATTCGAACCCTGGCTCGATGGTCGTCGATCGCGGTGTCCTCCACTGCCAGCTCGCCGAACTGTTCACGCAGGAAGGGCAATATCGCGGTATTTGTGACCACGATCGTGGATGCGCTCTCGCGCTGCTGGTTCACGTTGCGTACGACGGTATCCCATGCCTCTGCGAGGTCGAAGTCGTCCGGGCGGTCGGCGGGATCTTCGGTTACGACTGCCCAGATGATCCGCTCGATGCGAAATGTTCGCTGGGCGCCATCCACGCCGCCGAGTAGGTACCACACCTCGTTCTTCTCGACCAGGCCCCACGGGTCGCAGAGTCTTTCGACCGGGTCGCGGTCCCAACCCCGGTACCTCAGGCGTACCTTCCGGCGCTGTATGACAGCGCCCTGGAGTTCGGTCACGAGTGATGGCTGTGCGCGGTGGGGCCGGCCCCACCGCGCGGGGTCAAGCACGACGGCCTCTGCCGCCGCTTCGGCATCCGTTCTAAAGCTGTCGGGAAGGGCGTGCACAAGCTTGCGGAGCGCCGACTTGGCCTCTGGGACTACGGACGCGGCTGGCCCGACCAGGAGGAAAAGCGCACGCGCCTCAGCCGATGTGAGCCCGCTCAGGTCGGTGCGAGCGCCGCCGAGTAGTTGCCACCCACCCCCACGGCCGACCTGTGGGTACACGGGAATTCCCGCAGCTGACAGCGCTTCGAGATCACGCCTCGCCGTAGCGACGGATGTCTCAAACTCAGCAGCTACTTCCTTCGCTGTCACGCGTCCCCGCGCCTGCATCAGCAGGAGTGTGGCGACGAGGCGATCTGCGCGCATGAAGCAATTGTCGCAAACAAAGTAGTCAGAAGGTGAGCACTTTACTGGTGGAGACTGGCATCACGTGAATCGGAAGGAAAATCACATGTTGCGAGGCTTTGCTACCGTCAGCTATTTCGCCGCCGATCTGGAGGCGGCACGCAAGTGGTACAGCGAGCTGCTGGGTATCGACGCGTACTTTCAGATGCCCGGCTATGTGGAGTTCAGGGTTGGCGACTATCAGCACGAGCTTGGAATCATTGACGCGTCGTACGCGCCGCCAGTGCCAGACGGGCCGGCCGGGGAGATCATTCAATGGCACGTGGACGACCTGCCGGGGTCATTCAAGAAGCTGCTGTCGATGGGGGCGACCGAATACCAACCGCCGACTGACCGCAGTGAAGGATTTGTGACGGCATCCGTCGTCGATCCTTTCGGCAATATCCTGGGGATTATGTGTAACCCGCACTATCTCGAGGTGCTCAAGAAGGTTTCCGGGAAATGAGCGAAGATGTCCTGTCGCGGTCTGTCGCTGAGAAGATGGGAATCAAAGAGGGCGCGCTGGCCCACTTCGTGAACGCCCCTGCGTCGACCCTGAAGGCCATCGGGCTTCCGGAGTTGGAGGTCAGTGAGGATCTCGAGGGTGACTTCGACTACATCCATTTCTTCAGCGTGACTCAATCCGAGATGCACGACATCTTTCCAACACTGAAGCTCCATCTGAAGCCTTCGGGCATGTTGTGGCTCTCCTGGCCGAAGGCGCGGAAGCTGGGCTCAGGTCTCAGTCTGCCGAAGGTCATTGAGATCGGATACAGTCACGGCCTCGTCGAGAGCACATGCCTGCGTCTTGACGACACGTGGGCAGGGCTGAAGTTCACGCACCCGAAGAACGGCAAGATCTACAACAACAGCTACGGGTCCCTGCCCAATCTCTGAGCCGGGTGCGCTGTTCTGCCCTCGGGTGGCCATGATTAGCGCGGCGCCCGTGCGCGTCATAACTCCATGATTGCGCCGCGCGACACTTGTAAATTGGTTCGAATGCAATGGCCGTCTGCCGAACCCCTAGCGGTCCGGAAAGACTGACAGTGCCTTGTCCCATTCGTCGGCCGCCGAGTCAAGGTCTGCAGCCGTCACTGCGACCTCGACCCAGAACTGGTCCCGGTCGTCGCTGCTCTGGCCAACAGGCTTGGTTTCAAGTGCAAAGTGCACCCTGACCGACGTCGACTCGTCCTTATAACTGTCAACGCTGAACGCAAGATTTGGTTCGGTGAATTCGAGCGACGGCACAACCCCGGCGTCTCCAATGACGCTTACGGGGATGCTTCCATCGGCCACGCTTCGCAGCCAGGTCGAAATTTGTTTCGCTTCGAACGTTGTCAGACACGGGACGGCAAATTGCCACTCCGTGTCAGGCGCAGATACGTCCCCGCTGATGACCAGCCAGTTGTCATCCCACTCATCGTCGGCAGGGTTCGCGAACTCATATCGAACAGGCTCCAACGTCACGGACGCTCTCGTGCCCAAACCCAGCTGCATGGATAAATCCTACCGACCGCAGGCCTCGCTGAAGAGTTCGCTCACCTTCGCAAACGTCCAGCCCCTCGGTCCCGCAAGCCGGACGGCGAGTGGGACACGCAAACGGTCGATCGGCGACTTTCATCCGTTTCCGTTTGGGGAACCCTCTGCGGGACGCATGGGAGTGTCGTCAACGCGTGCCGGCATCCAGGTCGTTCTCCGTGGTGAAGGTCGCGATCTCCCGACGGATTATCGAACAAGGCATATACGCGAGATATGTAACACTTTTTCGCCGGTCGGACATTATTAGTTATGACCTCCTTCGACGCAGACGCGAACGACGCACAGTTGTGGTCGCACGTCCGCGCGGGGGACGGTGAATCGTTCGGCTTGCTCTTCGACCGGCACCGCGACAGGGTTTTCAGATACAGTCTGAGGCTTGTTCGATCACATGTTGACGCCGAGGATGTGACCGCGATGGTATTCCTTGAAGCGTGGCGGCGACAATCACGAGTGCGGCTCGTCAACGGCTCGATTATTGCTTGGCTACTCGCAACTGCCACCAACGTTGCACGCAACCGCCTCCGGTCCGCAGTGCGATACCAACGAATGCTCAACAAAATTCCTCGACCGGAACCTGCCCCCGACCACAGCAATAGCGTTCTGGACGGGCTCGCGGTGGAGCCAGCACACAGGACAGTCCAAGAAGCCTTTCGCAGATTAAATCGCCGCGATCAAGAAATTCTCTCGCTTTGTGTCCTTGAAGAACTCTCAGCGCCAGACGTTGGTGAGCTTCTCGGCATCGCTCCTGGTGCCGTTCGAGCGCGCCTCATGCGCGCTAAACGGCGCCTCATACACACCCTCGACGTTGAATCTTTGAAAGAGCCCTTAGGAGAGACACGATGAATACCGACGATGAAAACCCTCCAGTTTTCGATGAGTCGCGAAGTGCCGCGCTTCGAGTAGTACTTGTAGACGTTGCAGAAATCGGCACAGAACAAAATCGTCGATTCCGAGTCGTGCAACGGGCATGGACCATCGTGCCGGCTTCCCTTTTGATACTCGGCCTAAGCGCTGGCACTTTTTTTGCGGTCCAGAACGTGACCGATAAGAACTCAGTGGCGTGCTTTGCTCGTGCCGAACTGGACTGGCGCGGGTCTTTCCCCGGAACGACCGCGGTGTCGCTCGTGGGCACGCGTGATGGTACTGATGGAGGGTCGGCACCCATTGCGGACGCTATCGGGTTTTGTTCCGACCTCTGGGCACAGCACTCACTGGACGCAAGCTACCCGAACGGAACTCCACCCGGACCCGGATATAACGATCGCACCTTTTCCCATCCCGTCCCCAGCCCCTTAACGGAGTGCGTAATGAAGAACGGGACAGCGGCCGTTATTCCAGGTGACCCGGACGTGTGCGGCAAACTGGGCCTCGCCTCAAAATCTCAATAGTTTGCTTGGCATCAGGGTCCCCGTGACGGAATCTTGATTCTCGTGAATTTTCCGAGGATTCACAACCAGTCAACCCACGACTCTTGGACAGGTCCCAGAAGGGGAACGTCTTGCACGCATTCAGTGGCCACATGCCGAAGGACCTGGCAGAGATCGAAATGGTCGTTGTTGGCGGCGAGAGCTCAGCGAAGTGAGCGTAAGTAGCTCCTGCGCACTATTCGCTGCGCGACTTTGAGCAGTGGATAGAGGGCTCGCCAGGGCTGCTGTGGTGCCGCCTGCGTCAACGATCGCACCGTGATGCGCACCTCCCCGCCGTGACGGTGCACGATAAACGCTTCCTCGCCGTTGACAGGGTGCCCAGGCAACGTTCGGTAGGCAAACCCGACCCGATCTGGATCCTGGACAACGTCCAAAACTTCGACCGGCTCAATGATGGTCATGTTGAAGAGCCGTGCTCTGACCACCACGTGATCACCGCGCGACACTGGACCGGGTGAGTCCACGGTAAAACCGCTCGCAGTCTTGACCCGCCAGCGGAGCACATCTCGAGCGGCGCGGTTCCAAACGGTGTCACCGTGTCCCACAACCGCCGACACTTCAGAGCGGATGAATCTGCGGTCGCTTTCTGGCCATCCGCGAAGCTCAGGGCTGGTCATGCGTGATCTCCTTCGCTCGCGAACCGTGCTCTCCACCGAAGTAACGAACTGCACGGCCACTGGAAGCGAGTACCGCTCTCATCAGAATAGAACGGCTGCCGCCTATCCTTACACCCCAGCCCGCCAGCTGGGGACGTCCCAGACAAACGCCCGTATCGGCAACCGCAAACGCTTTAGTAGGAGTAGTCAGTCGGGCGATGCGAAGAAGCTTGACGCCCACAGGTAAACAAGGCCGATCAGGGTGACAAAAGCTACGCCTGCAAGAATCAGCCATTCAATATTTGTTGTGTAGTCCGTGCCATCACTGGAGTCAATAAAAAATGCGCGATCCATGATCTGGTAGAAAACCACCCCGACCACCAACACACCCGCCCCGACCACACCCCATCCAGCGATGCTGTGGCCTGTTCGCCTCCGAACCATCAGAGTCGGCTACTCGGGTCAAAGTGCACGCCGACGGCGGTCCAGATCGGACGGCCAAGCCTGAAGGGGTGGATCCTGCGGTGCCGGGCAGACGGGCTCTTCGGTAGGACGGCAATCATCGTGGACTTGTGCCATAAAAGATCGTATCAACGGTGGACGCGGGTGTCCCAGCAGCCGGACCTCCAATGCGACGATTATTGCCCCGTTCACAGCAGAGCGGGATGGTTTCGCCATGGATGGATTACTAATTGGATACGCACGCGTTTCCACAGAGGAACAAGATCACACCGCCCAACAAAACGCCCTGGCACGACTGGGCGTTAGATCGTCACTGATCTACACCGATCATGGTCTGACCGGAACGAACCGGGCCCGGCCCGGCCTTCGCGAAGCGCTGGCCGCCTGCCGTCCTGGAGACACCCTCGTCGTCGCCAAACTCGACAGACTCGCACGCTCACTCAGGGATGCGAAAGACATCATTGACGAGCTGACGGCCAAAGACGTCAAGCTGAGTATCGGCGGAGCGGTGCATGATCCGAACGACCCGGTCGGGCGCCTCCTCTTCAACGTCCTGGCAATGGTCGCTGAATTCGAGTCGGACCTGATCCGCGCCAGAACTCGGGAAGGAATGCAGGTGGCTAAAGCGAAAGGACGTCTTCGCGGTAAACAGCCCAAACTGTCGGTGGCGCAGCAGAAACACTTGCTCGAAGTACACACCGCCGGCCTGCCGCATTCACCGGCGCCAGGCACACGTGTCGCCAATTGCGCGGACCACACGTGCCCGTAAGCCGAACCCTCAAAGGGACGCTGCTGTCGAAAATGAGCGAGCAGTTGGTGGCCATCGCGGGCGGTCACGTTGGCCGCCCGCGGTCAGATTGGCTATGGAAATGCCTGGCTGCAATAGTCAGGAGATGATCCAACGCACTCTTCAAACCAAACGGTTGACTCTTGTTCCCCCGGGAGAGGAACACCTCGAATTCGAGGTCACCCTGGACGCACGTCCCGACGTCATGCGTTACCTCGGTACTGGCGAGCCGCGGGAGCGTTTGGAAGTTGAGGAGCACCATCAAGAACGTATCGACGAAGCGCGAAACGGTCTCGGTTTCTGGGCGGGTTTTGTTGGTGCAGACTCCGTCGGTTGGTGGCTCCTCACGCTGGAGGACGATGATGAGCGAGGACAAGCAGAACTGGGGTATCGGCTGTTACCGGATTTCTGGCGCCAAGGATTGAGCGTGGCGTCGTGAACTGTCAGTGAGTCTTGGAGACGGCGCTCGGCAACGAGAAGCGGGTGCGGTCCGGGCTTTCGCCCCGACCACACCCGCTGACCATCTTCTAGGTCAGAAGCCGCTGACGTTGAGCCGTCCGCCGGTGACCGTCTTGCCGCTGAGGGAGGCCGTCGGGACGACCGAGCTCAGGATCGCGCTCTTGATCTGCGCCGCTGTCGCACCGGGGTGCGTGGAGGCGTAGAGGGCGGCCGCGCCCGTGACGTGTGGCGTGGCCATTGAGGTGCCGTTGTAGGACGAGTAGGTGTTGAAGGCGGTCGTCGACCAGACACCGACTCCGGGGGCGCCGAGGTCGACGGTCGTGGCGCCGTACTGGCTGAAGGACGCCAGCGCCCCATTGCGGTCGATGGCGGCGACTGCGATGACGTTGGCGACGTCGTAGTTGGACGGGTAGGACGCCGTCGTGTCGTTGTTCGTGCCGCTGTTGCCGGCGGCCGCGACGAACAGGATGTTTGCGGCGTTGGCGCGCGTGATGGCGTCGAGCAGGGTCTGGGAGAAGGCGCCGCCGCCCCAGCTGTTGTTGGTCGCCACGATGTTCAGGCCGTGGCGGGTCTTGAGGTCGGTGAAGTAGTCGACCGACTTGACCGCGGCGGCCAGGGATCCGCCCTGGCGGCCGAGGAACTTGCCGCTGATCAGGGTCACGTCCCAGTTCATGCCGGCTACGCCTTGCCCGTTGTTGGCCTTGGCGCCGATGGTCCCGGACACGTGCGTGCCGTGGTCGTCGAGCGAGCCGCTGGAGCCACCGTCATAGATGGTGTTGTCGCTGTTGGCGAAGTCCCAGCCGTTGACGTCGTCGACGTAGCCGTTGCCGTCGTTGTCCACGCCGTCCGCCGCGGTCTCGTAGGGGTTGGTCCAGACCTGCCCGGAGAGCTCGGGGTGGGTGTACTGGATGCCCTCGTCGATGATCCCGACGTAGACGCTCTTCGACCCCGTGTGGCCGGCGGTCCAGGCCTCGGCGGCCTGGCTGCCGTAGGCGTTGGCGGGGGTCGAGGCGTCGCCGTACATGCCCCAGAGGTCCTGGGAGGTATTGGTGCTGGTGAAGATGGGGTCGGTGGCGGTGGCCTGGTGGGTCAGGACGTAGTTCGGCTCGGCGTAGGCGACGGCAGGGTCACCCTTCAGCTGCGCGATCGCCTGGTTCAGGTTCTTGCCCTGCGGCAGACGGACGAGCTCGACCTCGGTGCGGTCGGCGGCGGCGGCGACGATGCGCTCGGCGAACCGTGCCGAGGCGTGCCCGCGAGCACGCTCGCGCTGGTCGGCGGAGGCGCCGGCCACGTAGCCGACGACGACCTCGCCGGGGACTGCGGCAGCAGCGGTACCGTTGGCTTGTGGGGCGGGAGCGGCCGAAGCGGGCGTGCTAAGGGCCAGTCCGGTCATGCCGATCAGGATCGCCGACGAGGCAGCCGCTGCGGTGAAGAGCTTGAGATGCATCTGTTCCAAAAATCCTTTAAGCATGAAAAGTCCTTTTCCTTGTGGGTAGTGGATTGCCAAGTAGTCACCAATGACTTTGCCCATATTGAGCGTTCAACACAGGGGCAATTGAAAGGTATGACTTGCCGCAGATGATCACACGTCGGCTCATGAGGGGACTGCGCTTCGCGGGCTGCTGTGATACAGCCCAATGTTCAGCCTTGGGGGTCAGTGGCACCGCCCTCTACTTCCTGCCGCGCCTCCACCTGATGCCCGAGCCCAGCCTCGCCGTCCTATCCGCCCTGGGCAGCGCGCCACCCAGATACGACTTCCCCGACCCGGTGAACCCTTGGAAGACGACGTTCTGCTGCCGGCCCACGAAGGGCAGGTGCCGAGCAGGGCCAGGAGCTGCCGGTTCAGGGTCGCACTCGTCGAGCAAGTCGATGCGGCGCAGGTCAGCGTTCGGGTAACGCAGCCCCGCCCGCCCAACACACTAACCTCACGACCCAACCGATGGGCGCCATGTTGGTCGCCCGCCTCGCCGCCCAACTCCAAAACATCGACCACACCCTGACCGAACTCGACAACCAGATCGCTAGCTTGTTCCAGCAACACGCTGACGCTGAAATCATCATCAGCATGCCCGGCTTTGGCCCCCTACTCGGCGCGATATTCCTCGCCGCGACCGGGGGCACCATGGACGCGTTCGATTCCGCAGACCGGCTCGCCACTGTCGCCGGCCTCGCGCCCGCACCCAGGGACTCCGGCCGCATCAGCGGCAACCTGCACCGGCCCCGCCGCTGCAACCGCCGCTTGCTCCGAACCTGCTATCTCGCGGCGCTCTCGAGCCTGAAGAACAGCCCCGCGTCACGGACCTTTTACGACCGCAAACGCCGTGAAGGCAAGAGCCACAAACAGGCCCTCCTTGCGCTCGCCCGCCGACGCATCAACGTCCTCTGGGCCATGCTCCGCGACCACACCACGTATCAGGAACGAGTCCCCCTCCCCACGCTCACAACTACTTGACAAAGACTGTGAGTCTTGGGGTGGCTGGTCCGGGACTGGCTGGCAGAGTTGGTGTTGGTCGCTCCACCGTGGTCGTGACTCATGACAAAACTGGCCCTCGC
>NZ_SOHI01000001.1:0-29882 GCF_004403585.1 Cryobacterium sp. Hb1
CGCCCACACCCACCGCGCCAACACCCCCAGCCCCGAACCACCCTGGCGCAACTAGCCGAACCGTGCCACACATGGTGAGCACAAGACTGAGCATCCGCATCGGCTAGCCTGCAACCATGACATCGGAGTCCCAGAGCACGCCATTTTCCAGCCTTGACGACTACATCGCGTTGCCCCGCGTGGAAGGTCTCACCCTCTCGCCCGACGGGGTGCGCGTCGTGCTGACCGTCGCCACACTCACCCGCGATCGCGCGACCTACGAGCGGGCACTCTGGTCGGTTTGCTCAGACGGCACCGGTGTTCCGATCCGCCTGACCCGGTCGGCCAAGGGGGAATCCGGGGCGGCTTTCACCGCCGCGGGCGACGTTTTGTTTGTCTCCAGCCGGCCCGATGCTGCTGCAGAAAAAGACACCGAGGCCGCGCAGCTCTGGTTGCTGCCCGCTGCTGGCGGGGAGGCCCGCGCTATCACCCGCCTTGCCGGGGGAGTATCCGGCATCGCCGCGGTCGCCGCGACCGCCCACTCATTCGTGATCGCCGCCGACCTGCTGCCGAGCGCCACCGACCTCGAATCGGATGGCGTTACACGCAAGGAGCGCGCCGACAAGAAGGTCGCGGCCATTCTGCACGAGAGCTACCCGGTGCGTTACTGGGACCACGACCTCGGCCCCGCCGAGCCGCACCTGCTCGCCCTCGACCTCGCCGACCTGCATGACACCGTCACGCTTCCCGACAGCGACAGCGACAGCGACAGCGACAGCGACAGCGACCGTGCCAGAAACAGCGACAGCGAAACGGATGCCCCCGCTCCCTACCCGCCCGATCTGCCACGTCCCCGAGACCTCACCCCTGCCCCCGGCCGCACCATGGACACCGCCGGCCAGGCCCTGACCCCCGACGGATCAACGCTCATCGTGGCCCGGCGGGTGGCCGAGCAGCGCTCCGGCCGGTACGTTCTGGTCTCGATCGACGTTTCGACCGGCACCCAGACCACGCTGTTCAACGAACCGAAGGTTGACTTCGAGTCACCGGCCGTCAGTCTCGACGGACGACTGATCGCCTTCGTGCGGTCCGCCGTCAGCACCCCGCAGGGTCCGGCTGACCAGGAAATCTGGGTCGCCGACCTCGACGGCGGCCACCCCCGCCGCCTCGCCCCCGAGTGGGATCGCTGGCCGACCAGCCTGGTCTTCGACGCGCCGCACGGCGGCGCTCCGGGCGAATCCAACCCGGTCCTCATCGTCACCGCCGACCACAACGGCCGCGGACCCATCTTCCGGGTACCGCTCGACGGCGGGGCCCCCGAACAGCTCACCACCGATGACTTCACCTACACCAATGTGTGCGTCGATGCCCAGACCGGTGACCTCGTGGCGTTGCGCTCCTCCTGGATCGCACCGGCGCATCCGGTGCGCATCAGCCGTTCCGGCACCGTCACCACGCTGGCCACACCGGCCGCGCTGCCCGACGTTCCCGGCACGATCACCGAGGTCGAGACTCTCGCCGAGGACGGAACGCGGGTGCGCGCCTGGCTGCTGCTGCCTGCGCAAGCCTCGGGGCAGCATCCGGCCCCGCTGTTGCTCTGGATCCACGGCGGCCCGCTGAACAGCTGGAACGCCTGGAGCTGGCGCTGGAGCCCGCTGCTCGCCGTGGCCCGCGGCTACGCGGTACTCCTGCCCGATCCGGCGCTGTCCACGGGCTACGGCCTCGAGTTCATCGCACGCGGCTGGAACGCCTGGGGCGCCAAGCCGTACACCGACCTGCTCGCGATCACCGACGCCGCCGAGGCCCGCCCCGATATTGACGCGACATTGACCGCGGCGATGGGCGGATCGTTCGGCGGCTACATGGCCAACTGGGTCGCCGGGCACACCGACCGGTTTCGCGCCATCGTCAGCCACGCGAGTCTCTGGTCGCTCGACCAGTTCGCTGGCACGACCGACAACTCCGAGTACTGGCAGAGCATCTTTTCCCCGCAGGGCATGGTCGACAATTCGCCGCACCAGGCCGTGCACGACATTGTCACGCCCATGCTCGTGATTCACGGCGACCACGACTACCGGGTGCCGATCGGCGAAAGCCTGCGACTGTGGTCGGAGCTCGCCGAACACCACGCCACTGCCGACGGCAGTACCCAGCACAAGTTCCTCTTCTTTCCCGATGAGAACCACTGGGTGTTGAAACCGCAACACGCTGTTCTCTGGTATCAGACCGTGTTCGCCTTTCTCGACCAGCACGTGCACGGCGCCGACTGGAAGAGGCCGCGCCTGCTCGGCTGAGCGGGTCAGGGGCAACCCACCCAGTCGGTTAAAGTGGAGAGCTGGAGAGGAACCAGCTGTTGAGTGATATTGCGAGCGAATTGGCGCGGGTACGCGAAGCCTTCGACAAACCCACTCTGCGCCTGCTCGACCGCAAATGGGCGCCGTTCGTGCTCGCGGTGTTCAAGAGCTCGTTCAGCCGGGACCGCCGCAGCGTGGCGTGCGAGCTGCTGCATACCCAAGTGGATGCCTACCTCGCCGACCTCCGCAGCACCGGTGTCGACGCCCCCGAGAAGACCGGCCGTGCCCTGTGCGTGCAGTGGATGAATGACCTCTGGCTGTACCGCGAAGTGCGCGATCTGGGCGACGGAAATGGCGGCGGAAATGGTGGTGGCAGCGATGACGAGAATGTGGAGCACTACTCACTCACCAGCCACGCCCTTGAAGCCCTGCTTCTCGTGGACGGCCTCGCCCGCGATCGGGCGTTGATCAGCGAGTCCAGACTCTCGACGATCGTCGACACCGTGCGCCACCGGGCCACGGAGGCCAACCCCGATCGCGAAGAGCGGGTTCGCCGCCTCGAGCAGCAGATCGATGAACTGACCAGCGAGCGTGATCGTCTCGCTCGCGGCGGCGCTGTCGAAGCGGCCTCGAACGAGCAGATGCATGAGGGCTACGCAAACCTCATCGACCTCATCCAGCAACTCCCGAGCGACTTCAAACGGGTCGAGGAATCGGTCGCGGCCATGCACCGGCAGATCGTCAACGACTTTCGCGGCGAGGAACGACCCATCAGCGAGGTTCTCGACGACTATTTGGCCAAAACGGATGCCCTCATGTCGTCGACGGCTGAGGGGCGCGCCTTCGAGGGGGCGTTCACCCTGCTGCGCAACGACACGCTCATGCAGGGGCTCAAGGCAGATCTGGAGTCGATCCTGCTGCACCCGTTCGCCCTCGAACTGAGCCTGAACGAACGTCGCAGCTTCATGAGCACGGTGACGCTGCTGCGCAAGGGCATCGATGACGTTCTGACCCAGCGCACAGGGCTCTCGACCACCCTGCGCGAGCACATCGTCAACCACGACGTGGTGAAAGACCGCGAGCTTGAGCTCGTGCTGCGGGGCGTCAACCGCGAACTCGCCGTCTGGATGCAGACCGCCGGCCCGCGCTCCACTGTCACCACCGAACTCATGCCCGGCACTCTCGAGGTGGAACACCTGCGCGAACGGTTCTACGATCCGGTTGCCCACCTTGGGCCGCCCGCGCTGGCCGATGTGTCTGACGCTGCGCCTGCAGCACCGAGCCTGGGTGACCTGCGCCTGCAGGGCGGGCCACTGCTCGAAGATCTGCGCGACGCCCTCGTGGCTGCTGTTGCGGCGGGGGAGGCGGCATCCGTTGGCAGCGCATTCAACAGCTTCGGCGCGAGCCTGCGCCGCCCGGTTGAAATTCTCGGCCTGCTACAACTGGCCGCGCAGCTGAGCACGTCGGCCGGCCCGGTAAGCCTGGAGAGTTTCGAAGCGATACGACCGGATGGCTCGGTGCGGGTCTTCGACGTGCCGCGACGCATTTTGACCGACGACGACACGGCGGCCCTGGCCGCCCAGAATTTGGGTTCCCAGCATGAATGACGACTTTTCGGCTGAGGGCACCGCCATCGACAGCGACCCCCAGACCCTGTCCCTGTTCGAGGGCGACGAGGGCGGGCTGAGCGTAGAGCAGCGTCGTACCCTCGTGCTGCTGCTGAAACACCGCTATATCTCGGCAGCCCTGCAGCCAGCCGAATGGCAGACCCTGCTGAAGTCGCAGAGCCTGCTCAAGTCCCGCCTCAACGACGTCTTCCTCGACCTGCATGTCGACCACCACTACGAGGTCGCCTTCAAGCGGCAGGCCCTCGCGGAAGGCGGCGAGCGGTTTCCCACGCTGCTGCACGACGTGGCCTACACCCGCGAGGAGACAATTCTGCTCGTGCTGCTGCGCCAACGCTTTCGCAGTGAACGGGCCAACGGCCAGGAGATCGTACTCGTCGACCGGGACAACCTGGTCGAGAACGTTGCGCACTTTCGCCCGGAACACGCCACCGACCTTTCCGGTGACGCCCGAAAGGCCGCTGCCGCGGTCGACAGCCTCGCCAAGGCGAGGGTGCTGCTAAAGACCAGCGACCCAGACCGGTTTCGCATCTCGGCCGTGATCGAAGTGCTGTTGTCGGTGGAACGCCTCGGCGAACTGCTCGACTGGCTGCGTCAGGAAAACCGTGCTGACGACACCGAACCGCTCGCCGCCTCGCCTCTGGAGCCTCTCGCATGACCGATTCCCCGCTGTTCTACATCGATGGCGCCACCGAGGGCACTACCCAGTGGCGGGCCGAATCCATGCAACTGGTCAATTGGGGCGGATTTCACGGTCACCACACGATCGACTTCAGTGCCGCGGCCACGCTCGTCTCCGGTGCCTCAGGTACCGGCAAGAGCAGTCTGCTCGACGCCTACCTGGCGCTGATGATGCCCTCGGACACCCCGTTCAACGGTGCCTCGAACGATGCCGGCTCGGGCCGTGCCCGCAGCCACGACCAGCGCAACCTGATGACCTACCTGCGCGGCAAGACCGACGCCAACCGGGAAGCGGCAACCGGCGAGCTGACCGACCAGGTGCTGCGCGGCGCGCACGAGGCTACCTGGGGCGCCATCGCCCTGACCTTCATCGACGACAACGAGCGCCGGTTCACCGTGCTGCGGGCCTACTTCGTACCGCGTGGCGCCCATAAATTCGCCGACGTCGCCATGAAAATGGCCACGACCGACGGATGCCTTGACCTACGCGACCTCGCCTCCTGCGCCGAGAACCGGTTCGACAAGCGCGCCCTCAAGGCCCGCTTTGAGGGCCTCGACGTGTTCGATACCTACGCGGCGTTCGCCCAAACCCTGTACACCCGGCTCGGTATCGGCGCCAACGGCGAGGGCGGCAAGGCCCTGCGCCTGCTCGCCCGCATCCAGGCCGGCCAGCAGGTGAAAACGGTCGACGGACTCTACAAGTCGATGGTGCTCGAAGAGCCTGCGACCTTCGCTGCCGCCGACAAGGCGGTCGACCACTTCGAAGACCTGGAACGTTCCTACGGTGCCATGGTCACCGAAGCGCAGAAGGCACAGGTGCTCGAACGCCTGCCCGAACTGCAGCAGGCTTATCAGGTCGCAACCGCCAAGGCCGAACTGGTCGACACCTTCGGGGTGCACCGGGCCGGGGACACCCCGTTTGTGCTGTGGCAGCTGCTCACCGAGCACACCCTGCTCGAGAATGCCGCCGACATCAACCGGGCAGCCCGCCGCGACAACCAGACCGCCCTCGTAGAGGCGCGCGACGCCGAGACCGCGCTGAAAATCCGGGTTGTCGAGTTGCAACAGCAGGAGCGCGACAACGGCGGCGATGTGCTCGAACGGCTGCAGACCGAGCTCGTGCACCTCAGCGACCAACGCGACACTGTGGCTCGGGAGCACGAGAGTTTCAGTCAAAGGGTGCACATTCTGGCTGCATCGATCGATTCCGCTGCCAGCTTCGCCGCCGCCCAGCAAGAGGCCAACCGCTTCACCGCCGGGTTCGCCGCCGCCGAGTCTGCCCTGGAGGCGACCCGCTCGGCGCTGCAGCGTGAGGCGTACCCCGTGGAGGAGGGCATCCGCTCCCTCAAAAAAGAGCGCGTATTTCTGACCGGGCGCGAAAGCCTGGTGCCACAGCCCCTGCACCAGGCCCGGCTGCTGATCGCCGAAGCGGCGGGAATTCCGGCCCAGGAACTGCCGTTCGTGGCCGAACTCATCGACATCACCGCCGGTGAGGAACGGTGGCGGCAGGCCGCCGAGGTGACCCTGTCGTCGGTCGTTCGGGTTCTGCTCGTCGACGAGACTCGCCTCGCGCACCTGAGCGCGGTGATCGACCCACTGCAGCTGCCTCTGCGCATCCACTTCGAGGGTGTGGCACTGAAGCAGCATCAGGCCGTTACCGGCGACGCCCGCTATGTGTCTGGCAAGCTTGACCTGAAGGACTCGCCGTTCAGTAGCTGGGTGCAGGCGCGCCTTCAGTCGTCGAGCCTCGACGCGCTCTGCGTGGCCAACCCGTCCGAGCTGCTTGGTGAGGGTGCACGGGTGACGGTGAGCGGGCAGACGCGCAACGGTTCCCGCGGCGCCCATGGCTGGAACACCGGCCAGAAGTCGATCATCGGTTTTTCCAGCCGGGCCCGGCTCGATGACATTGCCGTAGAGCTGGCCGCGCAGGGGCTGGCGGCTGACGCGATCGCGGGGCGGGCATCCGCTGTCACCGAGCAACTCGGTGCACTGCGCGACCGACAGGCCGCCCACCAGTACATTCTCGACACCGACTGGCTGACCATTGACGTAGCGGCAGCAGCCGAACGCATCCAGGGCAAGAAATCGGAACAAGAGCGGATGCTGGCCAGCAGCGATATTCTGCGCGCTCTGAGTAACGAAGGGGCCCGGCTCGCCCTCGAGCTCGATGCTGCCCAGAAACTCAAGCACAGCACCGAGCAGGCCGAGGCCGTGCTCAATGACGAGCAGGGCAGCATCGTCGACGCACAGGACGCGGTGAATGATCGACTCGAACAGATTGAACACAGCGACGCGCTGACCCTGTCGCCGGAACATTCTCTGCACCTCGATGAGCAGTTCGCGCGCGTCACCGACCAGAACAACCTCGCCACTTTTCCCGGCGGCCTGAAACGCCTGCGTGAGCGGCTGATCAACCAATCAGCGCAGGATCGTGACGGTGCCGCGCGCGATCGCGCCACCATGATCGGGATCTTCGAGACGTACCAGGCACGCTGGCCCGACCCGAATATCGGTGTCGCGCTCGAATCGGTCACGAGTTACACCGATATTCTCGACGCCATCCGCACCCTCGGTCTTTCCGAGCGTCGCCAAGAATGGAAACGCCGGCTCTCCGCGTGGAGCGGGCAGGACCTAGTGCCGCTCACCGGTGCGTTCAACACGGCCATCGAAGAGATCGAAGACCGGTTGCGGCCAATCAATGAGATCCTCGCGACCCTGCCTTTCGGCGCAACCCGCGACCGCTTACAGATTTCGCTGCGCCGACTGCACCGAGATGACGCGACCGCGTTCCGCAAGGAGCTCAAAGCGCTCTCCTCCGGTGCGACGGAACAACTCACCGACGATCAAACCGAGGATCGGTTCACCCGGCTGCAGCAGTTCATGGCTGTGATTCGGCGTTCTGACGGCACCACCACCTCCCAGCGCGATGTGCTGCTCGATGTGCGCCGGCACGTCGAGATCACAGCTGTTCGCGTGACGCAGGACGGTACCCGCGTCAGCACCTACTCGTCCCTCGGCGGAAAGAGCGGTGGCGAGTCGCAGGAGCTCGTGGCCTTCGTGGTCGGCGCAGCCCTGCGTTTTCAGCTCGGCGATGAAAGTCGCACCCGGCCGCGCTTTGCGCCGGTGTTTCTCGACGAGGGCTTCGTCAAATCCGACGCGGAATTCGCCGGTCGAGCCGTCGCCGCGTGGAAGGGCCTCGGCTTTCAACTCATCGTCGGAGCTCCGCTCGACAAGGTCACCGCCCTCGAACCATCCATGCAACTCGTGCTGTCGATCACCAAGAACACGGCCACCGGTTACTCCTACATCACTCCCTTGGCGTCCCCGGAAATACTTGTGGCCTAAGCGTCGGCTGCATAGTCCGGGCGACGCTGCGTGCGAAAACGCACGTACCGTTGCCCAAGCGGCGTTCGACGATCAGGTGCCTCGTTGTTCGGCTATCCCCGCACGCTGTCGAGCCGCACCGGCTTGGGCGTAGCATGTCTGCATGCCGGTCCGAGATTCTTCTCAATGACTTGGGCTGCACTCACCGACCAGTACCTTGGACTGGAGTAGAAACGTGACCAGAATGCGGCGACTCCATCGCAATCCCAGCTTCCGAAACCCCACATTCTTCTCGACCTGGTTGCTGTGGAGTGTGGGATTTCTCGCGTTCCCGATCGCGGGTTTCGCCGGCACGGCAGTCGGGGGGCGCGTCAGTAACCCGGTATCGGCCCTTATCGGTGGCGCGGTCTGTGGGGTCGTCATCGGCTTCGGCCAGGTGCTGGTCAGTCGACGTCGTCTCAATCCGCTGAACTGGGTTCCGCTGACCGGGATTGGTTTGGGTTTGGGTCTGCTTCTGGGCTCGACGGTGGTCGACTATCGCACGACGCTGCCGGAGTTGGCCCTGATGGGAGCGATCACCGGGATCGTGCTCGGTGCCGCGCAAGCCATGGGGTTACCGCCGCGGACGCGCCGACGCTGGCTCTGGGCCCTTGGTATGGCCACACTGTGGGCACTCGGATGGACCGTGACGACATTGGCCGGGGTAAACGTCGAGGCACAGTTCACAAATTTCGGCGCCATCGGAGCGGTAACCGTCACGGCGCTGTCTGGACTCCTCCTACATTTCTTGCTGCCATTTTATCCCCCGTCGGGCATGTGGTTGCGCTCACGCCCCACCAGTACCGCGCCCTGATGCGAAAAGCAGCCTGCCATTAGTCACAACCCGAGCGGGGCGCGATCACCGGCTGACGTTCGCGCCCCGAAAAGGCGGGATGTTTAGCCGTGCTGCAGAACTTTTTCGAGCACCTCGAGACGTAGGTCGTCGCGCCGGGGTATTCCAAAGCGTGTGTCGAAGTCAAAGGGCTTCTGCACGCCTGTTCGTCGGTAGCCTCGACGCTCGTAGAACGCGATGAGGGAGTCTCGCACATCGATGACCGTCATCGTCATCACGGTTGAATCCCATTCCGAGACAGCCAGGCGTTCAGCTTCGGCCAGGATACGTTTGCCGTCGCCCTGGCTCTGGCCGGTCGGGCGCACGGCGAACATACCGAAATAGGCCGTATCGCCCACATCCTTCGCGATATGCGCGCACCCGACCAGATCGCCCCAGCGTTCACCGAGAAGAACGAGGCTGTCAGCGCGGCTGAGGTCTCCACGAAGTACATCGGCGTCGAGGCGCTGCCCGTCGATGAGGTCGGCCTCACAGGTCCAGCCCTGCCGGCTCGCATCGCCCCGATAGGCGCTTGTCACCAAGACCAGTAAGGCCGAAACATCATCGGTCGTCGCGCGACGAAAGGTTAGCGGGTCCATTTGACCCACACTATCGATGGCGTGCATACTCCCGCTATCGGTCTGACGGAGGCCGGGCCGCAACCCGGCTGCGCCGGGCGCGCCACGCTCGCCATGCATCGGTAGCCCAGAGCGCCCACAGCACGAGCAGTGGTTGAAAGGCGAGGCGGATGCCCCGTGACACATCTGAATTCAGTCCGAAGGAGTCGGTTGCCGTGACGAACTGTGAGATGTTGCCGGGAAAGATTGCCACGAAGAACGCTGCGACGACCCAGCCGACGGGCACCCGCCACCGGTGCAGCGTAAGCAACGCGGTTCCCAGTACTATTTCGGCTATTCCGGAGAGTACGACGACCAGGTCGGCGTCCAACGGAACCCACGCCGGAACCTGCGCCTGGAATGCCTCCCGGTTGAACGTGAGGTGGCTGATTCCAGCCAAAAGCAGCACGGCGCCGAGGGCCAGCCGGCCGAGCAGCCGTGGCAGCGAACGGCGCGAGCGCGATGCGGCCCCGCCAGGTTCCAGAAAAGTCATGTGACTTGAGTGTAAGTGTTCAGTCGAGCGTTTGACCAGGACGCCCCCAATCATGGTGCGCGCATCGGATCGGGGGTGAGGCGACCGAGTCGCTGGGCGTGTCTGTGAACCCCAGGCCCGGAACATGTTGAGGTTACGGCCGCGGCGCCCGGGCCAGCCTGGGCGCCGCGGCTACCGGCCGAGCAGGGGGTATAAATGACATAATCACGGCACTACCGGATGCTTCCAACCCCGTGGGTGTATCGTGCCAGCGTCGACCGTATGGGCGGCGAAGCGATAACGCAACGAGAGCGGTGCAGCATGAGCAGTGAACCCCCGATCAACGACGTCACCGACATCGACATCGAGGTCACCCACGCCAAATCCTGGGCCGCCGGCGTACCGGGCGTGTTGCACTCCATGCAGCCGGCGATCACGCAGATGGGCGCTGCGCGGGGGATGCGCGCCCTGCTGGCGATGAACCAGAAAGACGGATTCGACTGCATGAGCTGCGCCTGGCCTGACCCCGGGCACCGCAAGGCCTTCGAGTTCTGCGAGAACGGCGCCAAAGCTGTCACCTGGGAGGCCACCCCGATCACCGTGCCGACAACTTTCTGGGCCGAGCATTCCTTGCACGACCTGTACGAGAAGAGTGAATACTGGCTCGGCATGCAGGGTCGGCTGGTCGAACCCGTCTACAAGCCAGCCGGCAGTGATCACTACCGCCCGGTCAGCTGGCCCGAGGCGTTTCGCATGATCGCCGCCAAACTCAACGGTCTTGACTCGCCCGACCAAGCCGCCTTCTACACGAGTGGCCGCGCCTCCAATGAGGCCGCATTCGCTTATCAGCTGTTCGCGCGCGCTTACGGCACCAACAACCTGCCGGACTGCTCCAATATGTGCCATGAATCCACCGGCTGGGCTATGGGCATGACCGTCGGCATTGGCAAGAGCACGGTCAGCTACGACGACTTTGCGAAATCCGACCTCATCATCATCATTGGCCAAAACCCCGGCACCAACCATCCGCGCATGCTCACCGCGCTCGAAGAAGCTAAAGATGCCGGCGCGCAGATCGTTGCGATCAACCCGCTGCCCGAGGCCGGTCTGCGCCGCTACAAGAACCCGCAGCGGGTGCGGGGAGTGATTGGCCATGGCACCGAGATAGCAGACCAGTTTCTGCAAATTCGCCTCGGTGGCGATATGGCGTTGCTGCAGGCCGTCTCGAAGCGGGTGCTCGACGCCGAAGACGCTGCCCCAGGAACCGTCCTCGATCAGGCTTTCCTTGACAAACACTGCCACGGGCTGGCCGAGCTGCGGCAGCATCTCTCCCAACTTGACGAGCAAATGGTGTTGGCCGCGACCGGCTTGCGCGCGGCACAAATCGACGAATTGGCCAAACGCTACCTGGCCGCTGATCGGGTGATCATCACCTGGGCGATGGGGGTGACGCAACAGAAAAAAGGCATAGATACCGTCAAGGAAATCATCAACCTGTTGCTGCTGCGCGGCAACATCGGCAAGCCCGGTGCCGGTGCCTCACCGATTCGCGGCCACAGCAACGTGCAGGGTGACCGCACCATGGGCATCTGGGAGCAGATGCCGCCGGCTTTCCTCAACGCCCTGCAAGCAGAGTTCGGTTTCAACCCGCCGCGCGAGCACGGCGTTGATGCCGTCTACGGAGTGCGTGCGATGCGCGACGGAAAGTTGAAGGTGTGGGTGGGGCTTGGCGGCAACTTCGTTGCCGCCATGTCCGACACCGGCATTGCCGAGGCCGCCATGCAACGCACCGAAATGAGCGTGCAGATCTCCACGAAACTGAATCGCTCGCACGCTGTAACCGGCGAGGAGGCGCTGATACTACCGACCCTGGGGCGCACCGAAATTGACGAGCAGGCCGGCGGGGTGCAGTTTGTCTCCGTAGAGGACACGGTCTGCGCGGTGCATCCGTCGTGGGGAAAGCTCAAGCCGGTCGCACCAAACCTGCTCTCGGAGGTCGCGATTATTTCTCGACTGGCCAGCGCTGTGCTCGCCGACTCCGTCGCGGTCGACTGGGCCGGATTCGAGGCCGACTACGACCGTATCCGTGACCACATCGCCCACGTGGTCGAGGGATTTGAGAACTATAACGAACGCATCCGGCAGGAGGGCGGATTCATGTTGCCGAACGGGCCGCGGGACTCACGCACCTTCAACACCCCGATCGGCAAGGCCATGCTGACCACGAACACCCTGGAGTATCTTGAAGTACCGCCCGGGCGTCTGGTGCTGCAGACGCTGCGCAGTCACGACCAGTTCAACACCACCATCTACGGCCTCGATGACCGCTATCGCGGCATCAAGAAGGGTCGCCAAGTTGTCTTCATCAACAAGAAAGATCTGCTCACCCTAGGTTTCGTCGATGGCGATCTGGTCGACGTGCACAGCGAGTTCAGTGACAACGTCGACCGGGTGTTACGCGGCTATCGGCTGGTTGCATACCCGACACCACGCGGTTGCGCCGCCGCCTACTATCCGGAGGCGAACGTGCTCGTGCCGCTCGATAGCGTCGCCGACGGTAGTAACACACCGGTGTCGAAGGCTGTCATCATTCGACTGGAGCGTGCTGCGTGAATCGTGACGCTACTGCGCAGTGTTCACCCAGCCGGTGGCGTCGGGGTGTTCCTTCTCGGGCTGCTGGCAGACGGCGGTGACCACATCCACAGCCCGGGCCACGGCTGTGCCTGAGGGCATCGCCGAGTTGGCTGCGGCGAGACCGGCGGCATAGCCGACCATGAACGTCGTGATCGGGGCGGCCATCGGATTCACCGCGTGGGCGGCTTCATCGGCGACGGTGAGCACGAGGTCGTTGTCCACCTCGAGGTCCACAATCTGCAGTGCTTGACTGAGGCGACGGATCCACTGCTTGAGAATCTCTTCGTCTACGGCGTTGTGGGTCACAGCAACTCCTTCAGTTTCGAGTACGTCGGATGCCTGGCTGGTCCGAGGCTACCCCACGCTGAGAAATTCCGTGCAATGAAATTGTGTCGAACCGTGGGCTACCAGCCCAGGGTGCCCGCCGCGCCCTTGAACGGCCCGACGATTTTTTCGGTTATCCAGCCACCGTAAAAGTCGCCGTCTTGTGCGCGCACCGTTTCACCGTCGACCGTGCACCGGTCCATCGCCCCCGGGTAGACAGCGACGCGGTCGGTGAGAGACTCGAAACCCGCATTTGGTACGGGATAAAACCAGGCGGACCGGGCGCGGGAGCCGACCGAAAGGTATCCGGCAGCGCCCTTGAACTCGCAATAAGAATGACCAGCATCCGGTTGAAGCACGCCCGGAGTGAAGGCACCTCGCGGCAGGTAATACACCGGTGGATGGCTGGTCTCGAGCACCCGCACGACATCTCTCGTGTCGGCGATGGTCACACCGTCGAGTTCGATGGTGATGTGTTCCCCGGTATGTTCGACGCGGGGTGGGCGTGGGTAGTCCCAGACGGATTCCTGGCCGGGGCGGATGGGGTCGCGTTGCACTCGCTCAATCATGATCCGATGCTAGGACGGCAACCTGCGAAGAACGCTGCCGGGCGAATGCCCGTTCCAGCCGGCGTATTTGCGCTGCGCGGACCGGGTGGGCGAACGCCATCAGTTCGATGCGTTGTAGCTGACCGTCGACGAGGCGTCCCGCGTGATTCCCGACGGCATCGTGCGCCCGTGCACCAATACTGTGTGCGGGCTGGGAGTGTGACCGGCCATTAGACGTGCGGAATATCTCCGTCGGTAGGCTGGTTTTGATGAACGTGCAGGCCGTTAGGCACGTTCACCGTGACACTGCTGACGTCCCTAATGTGACCGAGCAAGCTTTCTCCGTGGGTAACACCAGCGGCAAAGCGGTCGGCGAGACAGATAGCGGCGCACTCAAACATCGAACGAGGAGATACATCCATGACCGTAGTCCCCACCGTCACCCTCAATAACGGCACAACGATTCCGCAGCTCGGATTCGGCACCTTCCAAGTCACGCCGGAGACGACCAAGGCGGCGACTCTTGCCGCTCTTTCGGCCGGCTACCGACACATTGACACGGCCGAGATGTACGGCAATGAGAAAGAGGTTGGTGAAGCCGTCGCTGAGTCGGGGCTGAACCGGTCCGAGATCTACGTTACGAGCAAGCTCAACAACGGGTTCCATGACCGTGCCGACGCCCTGGCCGCCTTCGATCGGACTATGGACGCCCTCGGATTCGATTACCTTGACCTGTTTCTCATCCACTGGCCTCTCCCAGCTGTCGGAGACTTCGTCGAGACCTGGAAGGCAATGGAGGAAATGCAGCTCTCGGGTCGCGTACGCACCATTGGAGTGAGTAACTTTCAGCGAGAGCACCTGCAGCGTCTGTTCGACGAGACCGATACCGTGCCGGCCGTCAACCAGATCGAGGTCCACCCGTACCTCACGCAGGATGCGCTGCGGGCGTTCAACACCGAGCACGGCATCGTAACCGAGGCCTGGTCGCCGCTCGCGCAGGGCGCAGTTCTCTCCGACTCGGTGATTACAGGGATCGCCGACCGTCTCGGTAAGTCTGCCGCTCAGGTCACCCTGCGCTGGCACCTGCAGCGAGGCGACATCGTCTTCCCGAAGTCGGTTACCCGCAGCCGAGTCGACGAGAACTTCGCCCTGTTCGACTTCGTCCTCACCGAAGCGGATATCGCCGCGATCACTGCCCTGAACCGCGATGAGCGCACGGGCCCGAACCCCGACGAGTTCAACTACATCCCGTAGTCCCTGGTGAACGACAGCTGACGCTGACGCTGCCAGCTGTGAATCACCGCACTCGACCCCGCCCACCACGTCATCGTGGTGGGCGAGGCGTTTATCCGGGCTCACGGTGACCGTGCGCTGTCACTGCAACGCTTCAGCGTGTACCAGGGCCGGGTACGCAATCCAAACTAAGCAGGGCGCTACGGTCCGACGATCATTCCGCGCACGATTCGTTCAGCGCACGATTCGTTCAGCGGCCAGTGGCGCCTCGGGCGGGGTGCCGGCGCCGAACGGGCGGCCGCCGAGATCAGCGCGAGAATGCGGATCCAGCCAGGCAGCAGCATCCGGCCCCTTCGGCACGATGCCACTGGGATTGATATCGACGTGGGTCACGTAGTAGTGCCTTTTGATCTGCTCGAAATCGATCGTGTCCCCAAAACCGGGCGTCTGAAACAGGTCGCGGGCGTAGGCCCACAGCACGGGCATCTCGCTGAGCTTGTTGCGATTGCATTTGAAATGCCCGTGATACACCGCGTCGAAGCGGGCGAGGGTGGTAAACAAGCGGATGTCCGCCTCGGTGATCGTGTCGCCCACAAGATACCGCTGCCCGGCCAGGCGTTGTTCGAGCCAATCCAGCCGGGCGAAGAGGGCGTCGTAAGCCCGCTCGTATGATTCTTGGCTGCCAGCGAAGCCGCACTTGTAGACACCGTTGTTCACGTCGTGAAAGATCAGGTTGGCAACCTCGTCGATTTCGGTCCGTAACGCTTCCGGGTAGAGGTCAGGGGCGCCGGCCCGGTGGTGGTCTGTCCATTCGAGCTCGAAATCAAGGGTGATCTGGGGATAGTTATTGGTGACGACCTTTCCGCTTGGCACATCGACGATCGCCGGGACGGTGATGCCGCGCGGGTAGTCGGCAAAACGGGTGAAGAACGCCTGCTGCAGACGTTCGATGCCGAGCACCGGGTCGACCCCACCCGGGTCGAGGTCGAAGGTCCAGCTGTTTTTGTCATGGGTGGGGCCGGGCAGGCCGAGAGAGATGACGCCTTCGAGGCCCAGAAGGCGGCGCACGATCGTGGTGCGGTTCGCCCACGGGCAGGCGCGGGCCGCAACGAGTCGGTAGCGGCCCGGTTCAACCGGCCAGCCGTCGCGGCCATCCCGGGTGATGCGGTCCTCGATGTAATTGGTGTCGCGATTGAAGTCCAGGCCGGGCTTGATGTAGCTGGGGTTGAGGCTCATGCATCTACGCTACGCGACTGGCGTCGAACTGGCCGGGCTAATTTAGACTTCCCCGCGCAACTCCGCCGTGATCTCGGCGTCGGTGCGCGCATCGATAATGCCCCACATCATGTGGGTGGGACCGCTGCCGTCGCTTGGTTCGACCCGTGGTCGGCTGGCCCAGCCGTGCGCGACGGAAGCGGCGCCGAGTTGCGCAAGCGAGGCGCTGACCAGCACCTTGCGAATCTTGCCAGCCAACACGGTGCCATCGGGTGCCTGACGCCAGCCGCGCTTGTGGGCGAGTACCCGCCCGATTTCTTCGTCGGTCAGCCAACGCGAAAAACTGCGGGTGGGCGGGTCGATGGCGATCAGCTTCATGCCCATACTGTACCCGCCCGCATCTCCCTGCCCGCACTAGTCGATCGTGATGTCGCCGGGGGTCTTGTCGGGACGCCACCCCCGCCAGGATGGCTGGCGCAGCCGGCCGGTCGCGGTCCACTCGGCGAATTCCACCTCAGCGACGAGCGTGGGGCGCACCCAGACCGCGCCTTGGGCATCCGTTGGCAAAATGTCACTGAACGGTGTGGTCTTCTGAACGAGTCCGGTCAGTCGGGAACGGATGTTGGTCAGGTCGCGTTCCCCGAACCCCGTGCCGACCCGGCCCACGTAGCGCAGCCCGGTGTCGGTTGGTACCCCGAGCAGCAGCGAGCCGATCGCGCCGGACCGGTTGCCGCGGCCGGGTCGCCAGCCGCCCACCACGACTTCCTGGTTGCGATAATGTTTGATCTTCACCCAATCGTGGGACCGGCGACCCATCGCGTAGCGCCCGTCGAGCCGTTTGGCCATGACCCCCTCCAGTCCCAGTCGGCGGCTGGTGTGGAACGCCTCGGAAAAGTCACCCTCAAACCGCGGCGGCACCTGGGTTGAGCCGGTTGCCGTGACCGCGGACTCGAGCCGGTCGCGTCTCGCTCTGTAGGTCAGGTCGGTGAGTGGGTGCCCATTCTCTTCGAGCAGATCAAACAGCAGGAACTGCACGGGCGCTGTCGCGGTCGCCGACGCGATTTCCCGAGCCTCGGTAAGTTTCATCCGCGTCTGCAGGAGGCCGAAATCGGGCCGCCCGCGTTTATTGACGGCCACGATCTCGCCGTCAAGCACCGCGGAATCCGTTTCTGACCGTGCTGCTACAGCAGCAAGGAGATCGGCCACGAGATCTGGATACGACGCGGTCACATCGTGCCCGTTGCGGGTGACCAGGCGAACAGCCTGATCACTCAGCGAAACGTAGGCGAGGGCCCGCATTCCATCCCACTTCATTTCGAAGGCCCACTCCTCGTCGCCGAGGTCGGCTTCGGAACCAGCAGCGGCGAGCATGGGAGAGTAGGCGTTCTTCGGTGGTGCGGGCGTCATGGTCGCCGCGGCGCTACTGTGCGGCCGGGCATTCGTGCGCGAACCGCCGGAGGCCGAAACGTTCGGTTTCATGCGGTGAATCAGCCAGTTGTTCGTTGTTTTGCTGCTCTGGCTCTCGCTCGTGCGAATGAGGGCAAACCGGGCGGTGCCGCCGAGCCCGGCGTCTGGTTCGCCGTGCAGGGTTACGATGACCTCGTCATCGCGCCACTTTTCGAGTTCGTACTCGCCGTGGTCCCAGATCGACACGTCGCCGGCACCGTATTCTCCGACCGGAATATTTCCCTCGAAGCCGCCGTACTCGAGGGGATGATCCTCGACGTGGACCGCGAGCCTGTTCTGTGCGGGGGTTACCGGCACGCCGCGGGGCAGCGCCCACGACACGAGTACCCCGTCGTGTTCGAGCCGAAAGTCCCAGTGCAGGCTGCGGGCGTGGTGTTCCTGAATAACGAACGACGAGCCAGCGGATGCCGCAACTGACAAGGCCGGAACCGGTTCGGGTGTCTTCGCGGCGTCCCGCTTGCCGCGGTACGCCGTCAGCCGGTCCGGCGTGACGAGCGCCGGGGCCGAGCCTTTGCTCGCTGTGCCGGCGTCACTCACCGAGTGCTCGAAAGACCCGGCTGTGAGGTGCGCGAGCGGATCTTCCCGTCGTTTCAGGCGCGCAAGTACCTGCTTGTAGTCGAGCTGCTCGAGGTCGGACGAGGCGAGCTCCTTCCAGGTACGCGGGGTTGCGACCATGGGGTGGCTGAGCCCTCGCAGCGAGTACGGCGTGATGGTGGTCTTCGCAGCGTTGTTCTGGCTCCAGTCCACCAATACCTTGCCGGATCGGAGGCTTTTCTTCATGTCGCTGACCACGAGGTCACGGTGGTCGGCCTCAAGGGCGCGCGCCAATTCATGCGCCACCGCCGAGACCTGGTCAGAGCTGTATGACAGGTCGAGCGCCGCATAGAGGTGGATGCCCTTGCTCCCGCTGGTCACCGGCATCGGTTCCAGCCCCATATCGTGCAAAATCGCCCGGGCCAGCCGCGCAACCTCGGCGCACTCGAGCAGTCCAACCCCCGGCCCCGGGTCGAGGTCGAGCACAAGCCGGTCGGGATGGCGCGGGGTACCGGTGCGGCCGAACTGCCACTGCGGCACGTGGATTTCGAGGGTGCTCATCTGCCCGAGCCAGGTAAGGGTGGCGAGGTCGTTCACCAGTGGATAGCTGTTCACATGGTCTTTGTGCTGGATCTCGAACCGTTTCACCCAGCTCGGCGTCGATGGGTCCAGATTCTTCTGAAAAAACATCGCGCCCGGGTTCTCGATCGTGCCGACGCCGTGCACCCAGCGTTTGCGGGTGGCCGGGCGGTTCGCGGCATGACCGATGAGCACATCGGCGCTCGCCGCGTAATAGGCCAGGACGTCGGCCTTTGTGGTTCCGGTCTTCGGGTATAAGACCTTGTCGAGATGGGTGAGCGTAATGCGGTGTCCCTCGATGGAGACCACCTGGCTGCTGGCGTTCATGCGACAACTGTGCCGCGGAATCTCTGGGTCTACTAGACGACGAATGTCTCATTCGGGTGTGTACTGGATATATGAGAAGCATTTGGACCGGTGCGATCACCTTCGGGCTCGTCAATGTGCCCGTCAATGTGTACAGCGCCACCGAAGATCACGACGTCGCACTTCACCAGGTTCACGATGCGGATGGGGGGCGCATCCGGTATCAACGTTGCTGCGAGATCTGCGCCAAGGTTATTCCCTACGACCACATAGACAAGGCCTACGACGACGGCGAGCAGACGGTTGTGCTCAGTTCCGGGGACTTCGCCTCACTGCCTTCCGAACACAGCAAAGAGATCGACGTGGTCGAATTCGTACCGAGCGACCAGATCGACCCGATCATGCTCGACAAAAGCTACTTTCTTGAACCCGACGGTAAATCGTCGAAGGCTTACGTGTTGCTGCGGCGCACCCTGGAAGCGACCGATCGCACGGCTATTGTGCACTTTGCGCTGCGGCAGAAGACGCGCCTCGGCGCGCTGCGCGTACACGGTGATGTGCTGATGCTGCAATCCCTGCTCTGGGACGACGAGGTGCGAGAAGCCAAATTTGCATCCCTCGATGAGCGGGTGAACATCAGCGCGAAGGAGCTGGACATGTCAGCGGCGCTGGTCGAGTCCTTCGCGGCTGATTTCGCGCCGGATGCCTTCAACGACGATTATCAGGATGAGCTACGAGCGCTGATCGAGGCCAAGTTGAAGAGCGGTGATGCCGTGTCGACCGAGGCGACACTCGGTGAAACATTGCAGGAGAGTGAGGGCGGCGAGGTGCTCGACCTTATGGAGGCCCTGCGACGCAGCGTCGAGGCTAGCCGTGAGCGAGCCAAGCCGACGCCCAAACGCACGGCGAAGCAGTCCCGGTCGGCCTCCTGAATCGGTCTGCGCATCGACCGTGACCAGGTCTGGTTTCAGGCCCAACGGATGGTGTCACCGCACCTCGGCATTTTCCACGATGGCGGTTAGTTTGACACGTCGACCAGCCGCTCGATCGCAGCGAGAGGGATCGGCAGCCAGGTCGGGCGGTTACGTATCTCGTAGACGGCTTCATAGAGTGCCTTGTCCAGTTCGAACGCATTGAGCAAGGTTCTTTGATCGGCAAGTTTCACGCCGGAGCGCTCCGCATAACCGTTGAGGAAGGCAGTGCGGCAGGCCATGGCCCACTGGAAAATAGTGGCTGCGGCAGCCGTCGATTCACCGGCGACTGGTTCGCCCGGCGCCTCCGCCCTGGTCGAGTCGCCCGTCGCTGCCGTCATCGCACCCGCAACGTAGGAGAACGATCGCAGCATTCCGGCGACATCGCGCAGCGGGATATCGGGCCGAGTCCGTTCCCGCAGGGTGCGCAGAGGTTCCCCCTCAAAGTCCAGCAATACCCAGCCACGACCCCGCACGTCCAGCACCTGGCCGAGGTGAAAATCGCCGTGAATGCGCTGCAATCGTGGCCACGTCACTGTCTCCGCGCGAGCGAAGACCGCCTCGATGGCAGCGCTGTACTGGGTCAGAATCGGTACTTCGTGCAGGGCCTGGCGGCAACGCTGCCGCATCTTGGCCATTTCGTCGGCGATGACCGCAGGGGTCACATCCAGCGTCGGCAAAGTGCGGGCGAGGTCCTGGTGCACATCGGCGGTAGCCTGTCCCAGTCGAAAAGCCGGACCCGTGAAGTCGCTGCCGGAAGCCGCAGCGACCAGGGCTGTGCGCCACGCATCGGGGGCATCGGGCAGAAATTCCTGGGCGAATGCCAGATGGCCGACGGCCCGACTGTCAGGTTCGGCGGGGTCGTCCCATTGGCCAAGAATGTCACCGAAAGGGAGCGGGATCCGCTCTGATCCGGCGCTGGACAGCGCGGCCTGCACCACTACATCAGGATTTTCACCGGCATGAATGATGCGAAAAATCTTGCAGATGATCGGCGTTGTCGGCGTACCGGTTGCGTCCGTGCGGTGCACGACGATCGAGGTGTTGGATTGCTCACCTTCGAGGACGCGGCTGGAGACCACAGCAGCCTCCCGAGGGGAGGCGGAATCCGGTCTCAAATCTTCGCCGTGCGCGCTGGCGGCGGTACGGTCATGTGCCGGAGTACCGGTCGAACTCGTCACGCCCTGCAGCTCCATGAAGCTGAGCACTGCAGAGGCGAAGATCGGGTCATAGGCGGCGTCATAAATGAAGCGTGCTCGGTCGGAGCCGGTTTTGCGCTCGGTGATCAGGGCATTGGCTGAGCCGGTAAGTTCATAAGCCCGCTCCGTGGTCGGCAGTTGGTAGAGAGTGAGGCCCAGGCTCGCCGTGTCCAACATGAGGTCGATGCGAATGGTGACGTCCGGGTCGACCGAGTCTAGAGAGAAATGGCCAATGCTGCGAAGAACCGGCATCTGCCCCTTGTTGCCGAACCACCGCTGTGTCGATACCCACGCGTTGACATAATCGGGCATCGGAATGCCCCGATGGGCCGGGGCGAGGTCGGGATTAGCGGCGGGGTCTGCATTCGGGGCGCTGTCTCCATCGATCATGCCGCCAGCGTATCCTTCCCGCCCGGGTTAAGCCGAGTGTTTAGGCGTGCCGTCGGCCGTGTTTCGCGCTGCGGGTGCCAGCGACAGCGCCGCTGGGAGCGACGCCGAGATAGGCTTTCACGAATATCGCGATGCCCTGGGCTACAGCCACAGACTCGCGCGACTCGCCCCAGGTGCACCGCTGACCGGTCGAACTGATGGGTCAACGGCACACGTGGGGGGAAGAGCCGGGGACAGGACGTCGCGGTCGCGCAGTTAAGCGGAGGTGAGGGCGTGCGGCAGACGCACGGGTTCGACACGGATACTGGTGCGCTCGCAACCCGTGCATTTGAGAACGTAGAGGGGGAGCGAGAGCCGGAGGGCTTGCGCGGGGTTCGGTTTCAGGTCGGCCTGTGACTTGCAAAACGGGCAGGTAATTCGCATCGAGGGTTGTCCCTTGGCTTGGTTCTGCGCAAGCGATAACTCGCGTCCACTAGACCATAGGGGGCAATAACCTGTTGCCGCGCCCCCTTGAACTTTCAGCTGATCTATGTATACAGACCAGTATGTCTTCCCCCGTTTTCGCGGACGCAAGGCCATATCTTCTGCAACTGGTCACAGGAATGGATTCAGCGACTTTCGACTGTGTATACAGAGATTCGACACGAACATCGCCGCGACGAACGCCTAGCCACTATCAGTGACAGCGGTCTTCCCTAAACGGACGCCGCGAGCAGGCTCACGACGACGGTGTCGCCCTTGGTTGACAGCTGGCCAACCGAGGCGAAGCCGAGGCGGTCGTGAAAGGCGAGCGAGCCCGGGTTCGGCGGCTCCAGGTTGACCTCACAGAACACCTCGGTGAGCTTCAGACGGCGAGCGGCCCCGAAGATGGCGTCGTAGAGTACCTGGCCGAGGCCCTGCCCGCGATACCCGTCGGCCACGACGATGCGGTCGACATAGAGAAAATCGGTGGACCGGCTGGAGAACCAGCGGTAGTTCTCACTCGCGTATTCGGCCCCGGCGATGAACAGAATTGCGAAGCCGATGGCGATGTCGGACGTATCGTCGTCAACGACAGCAACGGCAAGATTGCTGTGCTCGACGAGCGCGGCCAGCGCGTCGGCATCCAACTCGTTGACCGCGGGAACCGCAGCATTGTTGAGCGCGAGTACGAGCGGCAGATCGGTGGGAATCAGGGAACGAGTCGAGTAGGTCACCCGTCAACGATAGGCCAGTGCACGATAAGGCTGCTGTTCATGGCCCCGATCGCCACATCTCGCAGTGACACGTGGTCATCGGGCTGGGTGCCTTCCTCGGCTCGGGCAAGCTCGCGGGCATCCGATTCGTGCGAGTTGCTATCGGCCAGGCCCGGTGCGGGCTGAGCCACAGCCCTGAGAGAATGGACTGTCGCCGTTTCGCTCGTGGCGGCTCGTTCAAGGAGACAACGGCGTATGACTCACCAGGTGAGCACCAGTAACTACCGTGCCGCACGCGACCAGCTTCTGGCCCTGCGCGACGATCACGCTCGCGCCGCGCAGGAATTTCGCTGGCCAGATGTGGGAGAACACTTCAACTGGGCCACGGACTGGTTCGACGTGCTCGCCCGCGGCAACGACAAAATCGCGCTGTGGATCGTTGAGGAAGACGGCAGCGAGCAAAAGCTCACCTTTGACGAGATGGCTCATCGGTCTGACCGGGTCGCTACGTGGCTCAGCCACCACGGCGTCGGGCGTGGCGACCACGTCATGCTCATGCTCGGCAACCAGCGTGAGATCTGGGAGGCGATGCTCGCCATCATGAAGGTCGGCGCCGTCATCATGCCCACGAGCGCCGTGCTCGCCTCGCACGACCTGGCCGACCGCGTGCAGCGCGGCGGCGTCGCCCATGTGATCGCCAATTCGGCCGACGCGGTCAAATTCGACGACGTTCCCGGCAACTACACCCGCATCGCTGTCGGCGCGGCCCGCCCTGGGTGGGCCGACTTCGCGGATGCCTACCAGGTCACCCCGGAACCGATCACGACGGTTGTGGAATCCGCCGACCCGTCGCTGATCTACTTCACCTCGGGCACGACGAGCAAGCCGAAGATGGTGCTGCACTCGCAGACCTCCTACCCGGTCGGGCACCTCTCCACCATGTATTGGCTGGGGTTGCGCCCCGGCGACGTGCATCTGGCCATCAGCTCGCCCGGCTGGGGCAAGCACGCCTGGAGCTGTTTCTTCGCCCCGTGGATCGCCGAGGCGACCGTGTTCGTCTATAACTATGCCAAGTTCGACCCGGCCGCCCTCATCGCGCAGCTGCACCGCGCCCAGGTGAGCACGTTCTGCGCCCCGCCGACGGTCTGGCGCATGCTTATCCAAGCGGATGTCGGCACGCGCCCGGCCAGCCTGCGCGAGTTGCTCTCCGCGGGCGAACCGCTCAACCCCGAGGTGATCCGGCAGATCGACAACGGCTGGAAACTGACCATTCGCGACGGGTTCGGCCAAACCGAGACCACCGCAATCGTCGGAAACGGGCCCGGATCCGTACTGAAAGCCGGGTCGATGGGACTGCCGTTGCCCGGCGTCGCGATCAAGCTGCTCGACCCGATTACCGAGTTGCCCGCCGACGAGGGCGAAATCTGCCTCGACCTCTCGCAGAGCCCGGTCAACCTCATGAGCGGGTACCACGGCGAACCCGACCTCACCGCGCACGCCATTCGCGGCGGATTTTTTCACACCGGCGACGTCGCCACGGTGGATTCCGATGGCTACCTCACCTTCATCGGCCGCACCGACGACGTCTTCAAGTCGAGCGATTACAAGGTATCGCCGTTCGAGGTAGAGAGCGTTCTGCTCGAACACCCCGCGGTCGCCGAGGCCGCCGTCGTTCCCGCTCCCGACGCAACCAGGCTGAACATTGCCAAGGCCTACATTCATCTCGCACCGGGCTGGGAACCGACGGCGGAGACCGCAGAAGCCGTGCTGCGACACGCCCGCACCGGGCTGCCGGCTTATATGAGAGTGCGGCGGGTGGAGTTTTTCGACCTGCCCAAGACCATCTCGGGCAAGATTCGCCGGGTCGAGCTGCGCGAGCGTGAAAACGACGCGGCCGGTTCGGGCACCCGCCTGCCGGACGAGTGGCGCGACGACCAGTTTCCGGGACTCAAGCGCTAACAGCATCCGCTGGAAAGACGGGGCTCGCGTCCCGGCGGCTCCGATACCGGGGAGGCAAGACCCTTCTCGAAGAACCGCGTCGCACTCGACGAGCAACCGAGTGCCGAAGACGTGATTCGTTCCCGCGAGGAGTGCGCCGAGCAGGTACGCGCCCTGAAAGAACTCATGCAGAGGGCCGCGTTCTAGTAGCGGGCGAGCAGCTCCGTCTTTTTCGCGACGAATTCGGCGTCCGTGACGACGCCGGCGTCACGCAGTTGCCCCAGTTGGGTCAAGTGCAGGGCGATACCGGTGGATGCCGCTGGCGCGAGTTCGCGACGGATAGGCGCGGCATTCAGGGCCGTGACCGGCTCCGGGGCGATGGCCGGCCCATGCGCGACCGCGGGTGATGGTGTGGGCGGGGCTGCGTGCCCGGCCTGGGACATGCGGTCGATCCAAGCCAGCGCGATCGCCGAGAGGATGAACACCATGTGGATGATGACCTGCCAGAGCACGCCGTCCCAGGTGTAGACGTTGCCGGTGATGGTCTCGCTCGGGCTGGAGTCGATCGGGGTGCCGCGCGCGGCCAGATCGCCGACCTCGATGAAAGTTTTGAGCAGGTGAATTGACGAGATTCCCACGATGGCCATGGCGAGTTTGACCTTGAGCACGTTCGCGTTGACGTGGCTGAGCCACTCCGGCTGGTCGGGGTGGCCATCTAAACGGATACGCGAGACGAACGTCTCATAACCGCCGATGATGACCATGATCAGCAGGTTCGCAATCATCACGACGTCGATCAGGCCGAGCACGGAGAGCATGATCGCTGCTTCTTCGACGTGGATGCCACCGTCGTCGCCGGGCACGGTCAATGAGGTCCAGACGTCGCCGCCGAGGTTGACGAGCTCCACCATGAACACGATCACATAGATGATCTGCGCGATGATGAGTCCGATATAGAGGGGTGCCTGCAGCCAGCGGCTGAAGAAGATCATGAGCCCGACGCTACGTACCCAGCGGGACTGAGGGCGAAAAGGGCGGGGGAGGGCTGTTTCAGTCACCGGATGATCATAAATGGAGCCCGAGTGTGAACCCCCTGTGAGCGAAGGGCTCAGTTGCCCGAGGTGGCAGCGCCGAGCAGGTGCTGTCGCGACACCCTTCGCATCCGGCGCAGTGCCCTGCCAGACTGGACTCACAGCTCGGCGACACGGGAGACAGACCGGATCGCCGAAACGACGTACGCACCACGCGCTTTGGAAGGACTCCATGCTCGATTTTCTGTTCAGCCCGATTCCCGGGATCATTTTCACAATCGTTGTGGTTCTGCTCATCGGCCTGATTTACGCCAAGACGATCTATAAAAACGCGGGGCCCGATGAGGCCCTCATCATCACCGGCAAGAAGAGCCGCAAAACCATCGTCGATGGTGCCACGCTCGAGGAGTCCGGCCAGCGCGTCGTGCACGGGCAGGGCGTCTTCATCACTCCCTTCTTTCAGAAGGCGTTCAAGATCAGCCTGCGCAGCCGGGCGATCGAGATCACTGCAGTCGCGCAGGACCGCAACGGCATCACGCTCTCCGTCGACGCCGTGGCTATCGTCAAGGTCGGGGACGCGCCGCAGTCGATTCGTGCCGCAGCCCAGCGGTTTCTCGGCCAGGACAAGAACATCGACGGCTTCGCACAGGAAGTTCTGAGTGGCTCGTTGCGTTCGTCGATCGGCGCGACCGACGTGATGACCGTCATTCAAAAGCGAGATGAGCTCGGCACCTCGGTGCTCGCCACCGCTCGGGAGTCGCTCGCTAACCAGGGCCTCGACGTTGACTCATTCGAGATCAAGGGCATCACCGACGAGAACGACTACATCCGCGATATCGGCCGTGCCGAGCAGGCCAAGGTTCGTCGTCAGGCGGAGGTGGCTGAGCACGTGGCGAACCGCGAGTCACAGGAAGCTTTGATCACCGCTGAGCAGGCCATTGCCGAAGCGCAGAACACGCTCGCCCTGCGTAAAGCTGCGTTGCAGCTCGACACCGACAAGGCCTCTGCTGAGGCCGCCGCGTCACGGCCCCTCGCCGAGGCGAAGGCGCAGCAGGCCATCGTGCAGGAGCAGGAACTCACCGCCCAGCGCCGCGCCAGCCTGCGCAAGGCCGAGCTGGAATCCGAAGTCAACGCGATCGCCGACGCCGACGCTTACCGCATCCGGGTGACGGCCATTGCTGCCGCCGAGGCATCCGTCGCCAAGGCCACCGCTGATCGCGACAGTCGTGTCGCTAACGCCGACGCCACCCGCGCCGAGGGTCAGGCCGAGGCCGATGCCATTCTCGCCCGTGGTACCGCCGAGGCCACGGCTACCCGTCTTTCCGCCGAGGCCGTCGCCCAGCAGTCGGAGGCGCTCATTCAGCTGCGCCTGGTGGAAATGCTTCCGCAGATTGCGCACGAGCTCGCCGCCCCGATGGGCAACATCGACCAGCTCACCGTCATTTCAACGGATGGCGCCAGCCAACTCTCCAAGAACGTCGCGTCGGGCTTCAGCGAGGTTGACGCCGTGCTCGGCTCCACCATGGGAATCGGCATCAAGGACCTTCTCGGCGGGTTGCTCGGCGGAACAGCCGGAGCCGCCTTGCGGAACGCCGCGCCCACGCACGCCGGTGCATCCGTTTCACCCACTGTCGCGCCGACGCGTTCGACTGCGACCGGTGCTGCCGGTTATGACACGACGCCAGCCTCGACATCGACCGCCGCCGCACCGGCAGCAGCGGTTCCGGCGGTTGTTCCGTCGTCAGTGTCTTCACCTGCGGCGACGGACGCCGCTGCGGCCCGGCTCCCCAGAAAAGAAAGCGACCACCTGCTGCCGTAGCGAATCCGCCAGGCAGGCCGCAAGGGTGGCCAAACATCACAATGATGGGCCAGAGGCGGCATAATCCTGCGAGTGCTCGCGCGGTACCGCAAGCGCGGTCTCTCCCTTTCAATCGGCAAGGCTGGCGGAAGGTCGTGCGGCGCGCCTCGGCAACAGCAGCCGGGATCGTGGGGGTTGACGTTGCGGGCTTCGGCGGTCAGCGCTTGCTCGAGCATGGCGGCGCGGGTTGAGCCTGAAAAAACGGTATCAAGCCGATATCTTCTCAGATCGGCCAGCCAACCCCATGGGTACCCACATGTGACTAACATGACTCTTAGTCACGTACCGATGTGTAGGCGTGGGCTTTCGTATCGGGTGGATTCGCTGGGGGGTAAACGTGGTTCAGGTGACCGAGGTTCCGGCTGGCGTGGCCCAATCATGGCGGCGTTCTCTTCATGGCGTTCTGGGCGGCCTGCTCGGGTTCGTCGCCATGAGCGCGGCAGCGGGCATCCTGGTCGCCGTGTCGGTGACCCCGGTCGTGGCGCTCTCGGGCATAGCTGCGACCAACACGATCTCGGTGTTCGAGAATCTGCCGGGTTACGTCAACATCGAGCCTCTGTCGCAGAAGAGTGACATCTTCGCCACCCGCAGTGACGGAACGGTCGAACTGCTCGCCTCGTTCTACGATCAAAACCGCATCGAGGTGAGTTGGGATGCGATCAGCCAGTTTGCCAAGGATGCCGCGGTGTCGGGAGAAGACCCTCGATTCTACGAGCATGGCGGGGTGGATCTGCAGGGCACGTTGCGGGCAACGGCCACGACTGTCGCCGGGGGAAACACGCAGGGTGGGTCATCTATCACGCAACAGTATGTGAAGAATGTGCTCGTGCAGAAGTGTGAGCTGCTCACCGAGAAGCGGGCGCACGACGCGTGCTACAGAGCGGCGACCGAGACCACGCCTGATCGTAAACTCAAGGAAATGCGGCTCGCCATCGGAGTCGAGAAGAAGTACAGCAAGCACGACATACTGCAGCAATACTTCAATATCACCGGCTTCGGGGGCACGGTCTACGGCATCGAGGCTGCAGCCAATTACTACTTCAACACCACCGCGGCCAACCTCACCCTGACGCAGGCGGCGAGCCTGGTCGCGATCGTGAACAACCCGGTGAAGTTTCAGCTTGACAAACCCGCGAGCGAGACCAACGGAGCCGCAAACGGTTACGCGGCCAACAAACAACGCCGCGACTACATTCTGCGCGAGATGCTGCGTTATAAGAAAATCACGAATCCCGACTATGACGCCGCCGTGGCGTTACCGGTGGAACCCGTGATCACCGAACCGAGCACGGGCTGCCAGACCGCCGCGGCCAACGCGTTCTTCTGCGACTATGTGACCAAGATTCTGCAGAACGATCCCACCTTCGGCACCGACGCTGCCGCTCGTATGCTCAACTTCCGCCGGGGCGGCTACGACGTATACACAACCCTTGATCTCGACGTGCAGAACGCGGCCGTCACCACCATGAACCAGCAGGTTCCCAAGGTCTACGCTGGCGGTGATGTCGGCGCGGTGATCACGAGCGTGCAGGTCGGCACTGGTCGAGTACTCGCCATGACCCAGAACAAGGACTACAGCCAGGACCCCACGGTGCAGGCGACCGGAGCCAACTACACCGGCATCAATTACGCCACCGACTTCGCCGAGGGCGGCTCGCTCGGATTCCAACCCGGATCGACCTACAAGGTTTTCACCCTGGCGGATTGGCTCAAGGAAGGTCACTCGCTCAACGAACGCGTCGATTCCCGGCGCAAGGCGAAATGGGGCATCTTCCAGGACAGCTGCCTGGGTCCTCAGAATTACGATAGAGATAAACCACCCTTCAACCCGCGCAACGATGCAAACGAATCCGGCGCCAATTACAGCGCGCTGCAGGCCACCGTAGGTTCGATCAATACCGGCTTCATCGGAATGGCCAAGCGGCTCGACCTCTGTGGCATCCGCAAAACTGCGGAGGCGTTCGGTGTGCACCGGGCCGACGGCAACCCGCTCTCGCAGTCCGCAGCAACCGTGATCGGAACCAATGAGGTTGCGCCGCTGACCATGGCCGTCGCCTTCGCCGGCATCGCCAACAAGGGCGTCACCTGTTCGCCGATTGCCATCGACCGCATCGTCGGTCCGGGTGGGGTGGAGATTCCGGTGCCGCCGGCGGCTTGCACGCAATCAGTCGATTCGACGGTCGCGGCCGGCATGGCCTACGCCATGCATCGGGTGATGACGAGCGGCACGGGGCGGCAGTCCAACGGCAACACCCTGCCTGCGGTACCGATGATCGGCAAGACCGGAACGACGGATGGTGCTAAAGACACCTGGATGAGCGGCGCCAGCACCAAGGTGGCCACGGTGGTCGCCGTGGTGAGCGTGACCGGAGCGCTCAGCCAGCGGCGGCAGTTCTTTGGACGTGATCAGATCGCGACGGCCCGGCATCGCATGTGGCCGGTCGTGATGTCGGTCGTCAACGCCAAGTACGGCGGAGATGCCTTCGACGAACTCGCCCCCAAGTACATTCCACCGCCCGTGGTCGTGGCGCCGCCGGTCGCTCCGCCGGCAGCGCCGCCGGTCGCGCCTGCGCCGCCGGCAGCGCCACCGGCAGCTCCGCCAGCAGCGCCTGCGCCG
>NZ_SOHI01000011.1:0-52588 GCF_004403585.1 Cryobacterium sp. Hb1
TTGGAAACCAGCTCTCAACGCCTTCGCCATCACCTTCCACGACCGCTGGCCGAACGCAGAATCCTACTAATGAAAAACGCCGGAAACACCGTTACCGAGACACTCGCGCGACAGAGTCTGTGCAGCCTTGACCCGACGCCGTCGGCTGATGAACGAGTAGGTCAGAGACACCGCGAGCGCCCCGAAGATCGTCGCCGAGATCGGATCAGTCACAAAGATACCGAAGCTGCCGTCGGATATGAGCATCGACTGCCGAAACGACCGTTCCAGGATCGGTCCGAGAATGAAGGCCAGTACGAGCGGCCCGGGGTCGAAACCGGTCTTGATCATAATCCAGCCAAAAACACCGAAGATCAACACCACCCACATGTCGAACGGGTTGTTATTGATCGAGTACACGCCCACCATGACCACCATGAGCGCGAAGGTCGCAAGGATGCCCGTTCTCACCCGCAGCATCTGAATAAAGATACCGATCAGTGGGATATTGAGAATCACGAGCATCACGTTGCCGATGTACATCGACGCAATGACGCCCCAGAAAATGTCCGGCCGATCTTCGATCAGCGACGGGCCGGGTGTGATCCCCTGCAGCAGCAATGCCCCGTAGAGCATTGCGAGCACCACGTTGGACGGGATACCGAGAATCAGCAACGGTATGAAAGCGGATGTCGACGACGCGTTGTTCGCTGTCTCTGGACCGGCAACCCCCTCAATCGCTCCGTTGCCAAACCGTGACGGGTCTTTCGCTCGGCGCTTCTCGAGCGCGTAGGAAGCGAGGGATGAAATAACCCCACCCCCTCCGGGCAGAACGCCGATCACGAAGCCGAGCAGTGAACCGCGTGCGATGGCGCCGGAGGAGTCCCGAAAATCCTTGCGTGACGGCCAGATGTTCTTGATCTTCGTCGTGATCGCCTGCGCCTTTTCGGTGCGTTCGAGGCTGTGCAAGAGCTGGCCGACGCCGAACAGGCCCATCGCGATCGCCACGAAGTCGAAGCCGCCGAGCAGGGAGGGAATCCCGAAGGTGAAGCGGGCCGTGCCCGTGATCGGGTCCTGACCCACGGTCGAGAGCAGCAGGCCGATCGCTGCCATGCACAGGCTCTTCATCGTGGAACCCGTGCCGAGGGACGTCACCAGAAAGAGCCCGAGTACCATGATCGCGACATAGGAGGCGGGGCCCACTGCGACGGCGACCTGCGCCAGCACGGGCGCGAGAAATGTCAGCCCGATGATGGCGACGGTGCCGCCGATGAAGCTGCCGATCGCGCTGATTCCGAGCGCGGGGCCCGCGCGGCCCTGCTTGGTCATCTGATACCCATCGAAGGTGGTCACCACGGATGCCGCCTCCCCCGGAATGCGCAGCAGCACCGAGGTGATCGTTCCGCCATACATCGAACCGTAGTAGATGCCCGCGAGCATGATCACGGCACTCGTGGCGTCCATCGTGTAGGTGATGGGCAGCAACAGCGCGATCGTGGCCGTCGGGCCGAGGCCCGGAAGCACGCCGATGGCGGTGCCGATGACCACACCCACAAAGACGAACAGCAAGTTCATGGGCTCGAAGGCAACAGAGAATCCGAGACCCAGGTTGTTGAAGGCGTCCATGTCACATTCCGATCAGTCGGGTGATGGTGCCCGCGACGATGTCGTCGGGAAAAGGAACACCGAGCAGAACCGCGAAGCCCACATAAAAGACGGCGGTGCCGCCACCGGCGAGCGTGAGGGCGAGCCGCCAGGATTCCTCGCCGAACACCCGCAGCCAAAGAAGAAGAAGCAAGAAGGCGGGCACGACGAAGCCGATCGCCGTGAAGAGAAGGATGAAGACCACGAGGCTCAGCACGCCGCCCACGAGCAGTGTCGTCCGCCGCGTCCACTTCTCGTAGGCCTCAATATCGGGAATGACGATGAGTATGGCCGCCGAGATCGAGACCGCGATCGAGACCACCAAGGGCCAGAGCCCCGGCCCGGGGTTGGTGAGTTCGCCCAGTCCGAGACGCCAGGATCCGATCACGGCGGCGACCCCGGTAGCCAGCAGCACAACAGGGACGAGTCGGAAGCGGCCCTGGTACCGGCCAGCCGTTGCGAACGGAGCAGGCTCGGCGACTTGGACGGCCTCGAGGGTGTCCTCACTCATTCTTGTCCAAGGATGGGTTCGTAGAGTCTCTGCATGTCAGCGAAGACCTTATCGAGGGCTGCTGCGCCGCTGAACTCCGCCGGAACGAACATCTCGCCGATCTGGTCGATGACAGTCGCGTCTTCCGAGCAGGTCTTGAGTTCTGACTCAAGGGTGGACACGATGGAATCTGGCATGCCCTTCGGTCCCATAACTCCAAAAACGGACACCGCGTTGACCAGCTCAGGGAATCCCAGCTCGGCCAGGGTAGGCACGTCCGGGTACCAGTCCGCCCGTTTGGGGCTGCTCACCGCGAGCGGCACGAAAGAGCCCTCGTCGATGCGCGATTGCACGTCTTGGTGGTCGGTGATGAAAAGCGCATCCACGTGACCCCCGAGCAGGCTGGTGGTCATCTCCGCATTGCCCACGGCGGGAACGGCAATCACCTCAATGTCGTATTCCTCATATAGCCGCTGCAGCTCGATTGCCGCAGAGGTGGTCGCGCCCGGAACGGCAACACTGAGCTTGCCAGGGTTCTTGTCAGCCGCCGCAAAGAAATCATCGGCGCTCTCATAGGGAGAATCCTCACCGACAACCAACACGGTCGGCATCTGCGCCATCACACCAACCGAGGTGAAGTCTTCGATGCTGTAGTTGAGCTCGTTAATCATCGGATTCATCACCAGCGGGCCGTTCGTACCGAGCGTGAGTGTGTAGCCGTCAGGTTTGGCGCTCGATACGTCCTGCATGGCCAGTCCACCGCTACCGCCCGGCTGGTTCTCGACGACAAATGTCTGCCCGAGCCCCGCCTCGAGGCAGGAGGCGAAAGCGAGGGCCGTCACTGTGGACGGCCCTCCCGCCGCAAACGGCACCACGAAGGTAACGGGTTTCGACGGGTATCCGCCTTCGGCCTCCTGCGCCCCGGCAGAGCCGGAGGCGCTACAGCCCACGAGGCCCATCATGGCCAGTCCGGCGAGCGCGGGTAGGAATACAACAGTGTTCTTCTTCAAAGCTGACCTCATTGTCATCTGTTTGGTGCCTCATGGCGGAGTAATTAGCGCAGTAATTCGCGTCAGCCCATTTCACTCTTGCAGAATCATAAATCCATTTCCAATACTATTTTGGGGTCGGATTGATACCCGTGGCATATAAAAGTGTGTCAGGGTTTAGACCCGTTCGAGCAACATCGCCGTTCCCTGGCCGAGCCCCACGCACATCGTGGCCAGCCCCCTGCGGGCGCCCTCGCGTTCCATGCGGCCCATCAGGGTGATCGCGATCCGTGAGCCCGATGAGCCGAGTGGATGCCCGAGGGCGATCGCCCCGCCATCACGATTCACGACCTGCGTGTCGAGCCCGAGGCGCCGAATACAGGCCAGCGCCTGCACAGCAAAGGCCTCGTTGAGCTCGATCGCTCCCAGATCATTGACAGACCACCCCACGTGTTTGAGCACCTTACGGGTGGCCGGCACGGGTCCAATTCCCATGATCTGCGGCGGCACCCCTGCCGATGCTCCGTGCACGATTCGGGCGCGTGGCGTGAGACCCAGCCGTTCAATGGCACTCTCACTCGCCACGATCACGGCAGAGGCTCCGTCATTGAGCGAGCTCGAATTGCCCGCCGTCACGATTCCGTCCGGCCGCACGACCGAGCGCAGGCCCGCGAGGGTCTCGAGACTCGTGTCCCGACGCGGCCCCTCATCGTGCTCTACCAGACCCTTCTTCGTCGCCACCGGAACGATCTCGGCCGCAAAACGGCCGCCATCGATGGCCGCGGCGGCCCGCTCGTGGGAGCCAAGGGCAAAAGCATCCGCGTCTTCGCGGGTGATGCCATCGACACGGGCGAGCTCCTCGGCCGTTTCCGGCATCGAGAGAGTGGTCGTCGAGGCAAATTTCGGGTTCACGAATCGGGCACCGATGCTCGTGTCAGCGATCTCGCCCGGTCGTCCGAAGGCCTTGTCCGGCTTGGCCAGCACCCACGGCGCCCGCGACATCGATTCCACCCCGCCGGCCACAACGACGTCGGCGGCTCCGCTCTTGACCATCTGCGAGGCGAGGATGATGGCACTCAGGCCCGAGGCGCACAGGCGGTTGACGGTGAGCCCGGGGATCTCGTCGGGAAAACCGGCGAGCAGGCTCGCCATGCGCGCCACGTTGCGGCTGTCTTCGCCGGCCTGGTTGGTGTTGCCGAGAATTACCTCATCGATCACGGCGGGGTCGATGCCGGTGCGGTGCACAAGCTCGCCGAGTGCAAGAGCCGCAAGATCGTCCGAGCGGATGCTTGACAGTGCTCCGCCGTAGCGGCCGACGGGAGTGCGCACCCCTCCCACCAAAAAAGCCTCGGCCATCACCGTGCTCCCCCATTGATGTAAAGCGTTTGGCCGGAGACATAGGAGGAATCGTCGCTCGCGAAGAATGCGATAGCGGCTGCGACCTCGTGCGGTGCCCCGACCCGGCCGAGCGGCGTGCGCTCGGCGACCGCTTTCTGGTGTTCCTCCGCGGTGCTGCCGACCCGCTCGGCGGTGGCCGCGGTCATCGCCGTGGCGATGTACCCCGGTGCGACCGCGTTGACGGTGATGTTGAACGGCCCGAGTTCGAGGGCGAGCGTAGCCGTCAGCCCCTGAATCCCTGATTTGGCCGCCGCGTAGTTCGCCTGTCCCCGGTTTCCGAGCGCCGAGCGGCTGCTGAGACTCACGATCCGGCCGTAGCGGGCGGGAACCATAAATTTCTGCGCGGCCTGAGCGCAGAGGAAGGCACTCGTGAGGTTGGTGACGAGCACCGAATCCCAGTCGGCACGCCCCATCTTGAACAGCAAGTTGTCGCGGGTTATGCCGGCATTGTTCACAAGAATGTCGAGTCGACCGGCGCGGGCGAAGACCTGGCTGAAGGCTTTTGCTACCCGGTCTTCGTCGGTGACGTCGCACACGAGACCACTAGCCGACCCGCCCGCCGCGACAACGGCCTCGGCTTGAGAGATCTGCTGGGCCGTTTCGGCCGCGCGCTCTCCATTCAGATCAAGGATGGCCACGTGCGCGCCTTCCGTTGCGAAGCGCAGTGCCGTCGCCGCCCCGATACCCTGCGCGCCGCCGGTAATGACCGCGACCCTGTCGGTGAGCCTATTCATGAAATCTCCCTGCTTGGTCTGTTGTGGGACGCTCGCGGGCCGGAGGCTCATGCGAACGCCGAAATTCCGGTGATGTCGCGGCCGATCAGCAACGATTGGATCGAGTCCGTGCCCTCGTAGGTGTGCACGACCTCCATGTCGGTGAGGTGCCGAGCCACGTGGTTTTCGAGCAGCAGGCCGTTGCCGCCGAGCATGTCGCGGGCCTCCTGGCAGATCCACCGCCCCTTCTGGGCCGTGTGCATTTTGGCGAGGGAAGCCATGGCCCCGGTCATCTTGCCCTGGTCAGCGAGCGTGGCCAGCCGAAAGCAGAGGAGTTGCATTGCGGTGAGCTCCGCGAGCATATTGGCAAGTTTGTTCTGCACAAGCTGAAAGCTCCCGATGGGCTTGCCGAACTGAACGCGGGCGCGGGCGTATGCAACGGCGGCCTCGTAGGCGGCGATGCCGTGTCCCAGAGCCTCCCACGAGGCCCCGCCACGGGTGGAATTGAGCACCCGAACGGCGTCCGCGAAGGAGTGGCCGTTCACGAGCTTATTTTCGGCGGGAATGCGCAGATTCGTGATCGTGATGTCCGGCTGCAGGATGGCCCTTTTGCCGACCTTGCCCGTGATGACGGAGGCTTCGTAACCGTCGGGGAAGGAGCCGTCGCTGTTCTTCTCCATGACGAAGGCCTTGACCTTGGCGTCGGATTCATCGCGCGCCCAGATCACCACGACGTCAGCGAAACTCGCATTTCCGATCCAGCGCTTGGCTCCGTTGAGTACGTAGTGCGCTCCCTCGAGTCGCGCACTCGTTTCGAGCGCTACCGAATCGGATCCGTGGTTGGGCTCGGTGAGTCCGAACGCGCCCACGAGGTCGAGCGCCGCGAGCCCGGGTAGCCAGCGCTGCTTCTGCTCCTCACTACCGAGCATGTTGATCGTGCCCATGGTGAGACCGGACTGGACCCCGATGAAGGTGTTGATAGACCCGTCAGCGCGGGACATTTCGAGGGACACCATTCCGGCGCCCAGGCGGCTCAGCCCGGGGCATCCGTAGCCCTCGATCGTGCCGCCCACGATTCCGAGTCTGGCGATCTTCGGAACCAGCTCGAAGGGGAACGCGGCGCGATCCCAATAGTCATTGATGATGGGGAGCACTTCCGCGTCTGCGAAGGCCCGCACCTTGAGGCGGATGGCGCGCTCCTCGTCACTGAGGAAGTCGTCGACCAGATAGTAGTCACTATTTATGACTGTGTCAGTGTTGATGGCGGTGTCGGTCATGCTGTGCCTTTCTGTTGTTGCCTCTGCGGCATTGCATCGGCGATAAACCAGCGGTCGAGCGAACTGCGCTCCTCGGCATCGAGCAGTCGAGCCGTCCCGTGCACTGGGTGCACGGGAACCATCACGGTCGAGGCATCCAGTACCGGGTGGCCGGCCTGACTTCCTGAATAGTGCAGGGTGTACGACGTGGATCCCACCCGGGAGACCCACACGTCGATCTCGACGGCGGGGCCGAACTCGATCGGGCGGCGAAAGCTGAGCTGCAGCGCGGCCACGACCGTCGGGGAGTCGACGTGGTCGTAGCCCGTGAGCGCCTGCGCCCGCCACGCCAGCCTGGCTTCCTCGAGCAGGGTGGCGACACGCGCGTTATTGACGTGGCCATTGAGATCCTGGTCGCTCCACCGCACCGCAACCCGGGCACGGAATGGCTCAGTCAACGAGCTGCGCCTCGCGTGTGGCAAGCCAGGAGCGCACGAGGGCGGAACTCTCGTTGAGTTTCGGCGGAGCTAGATCGTAGCTCACCGGGGTCTGGGAGAATTTCACCGGATGCCGCACCGTGGGAATGCGGCGATCCCCGGTTCCCGCCAGCACGACCGGCTCAAGGCCGAGCTTTTCGGCGAGCTCGATGCCGCCCTTCACATCCTGGATCGGCGCACACGGCAGGCCCAGCTCGGAGAGAAACTCGAACCACTCCGCGGCCGAGCGCCGGGCGAGCTGACGCTGCAGGATCTCCCGCAGCGGGCCGCGATGCGCGTTGCGGGCCTGAGGCGAGTTGAAGCGGGCATCCGTCGCCGCCTCCGTGATGTCGAGCGCCGCGCACAGCTTCGTGAATTGGGGATTGTTGCCCGCCGCAATGATGAGCATTCCGTCACCAGTCGGCATCGGCTCATAGGGGTAGAGGCTCGGGTGCTCATTGCCCATGCGGGTAGGAATGACCCCGCCCGTGACGTAGGCGGCAGACTGGTTGACCATCCCGGAGAGCGCGGAAGAGAGCAGGTTGAGTTCCACACGCTGCCCACTGCCGGTGAGGTCCTTGTGGTGCAGGGCACCCAGGATGCCCATACCGGCGTGCAATCCGGTGATCACGTCGAACATTGCGAGCCCCGCGCGGTAAGGCTCGGTGTTCTGGCCGCCGGTGAGGCTCATCATGCCGGACACGGCCTGCACGAGCAGGTCGTAGCCGGGAAGCCCGGCCCCCGCTCCGGTGCCGAATCCGGTGATCGAGGCGTAGATTACCTCGGGGTTCCGTGTCACAACCGAGTCGTAGTCAAGGAAGAACCGGTCGAGGCCACCCGGTTTGAAGTTCTCCACCAGCACGTCGGCCCGCGCTGCGAGCTCATGGGCCACCGCGCGGTCGGCCGCGTCGTTCAGGTCGAGCGCGATCGAGTGCTTGTTGCGGTTGACCGAAAGGTAAAACGTTGCCTCGTCGTCGCGCACCGGCGGGATCCACCCACGGGTGTCATCGCCCTGCAGACTCTCCACTTTAATGACGGTGGCACCCATGTCGGCGAGCAGCATGGTGCAGTACGGGCCGGCAAGAACGCGGCTGAAGTCCGCCACAATGATTCCGCTCAGTGGCCCGCTTCCCGGTCGACCGAAAATCCTGTGCAGCCTCGTTGCTGCGCCAGATTCATCCATTGAATGACTCCTTGTTCGTCTGTCGTGCCTCCACAGTCGCAAACGGAATTACTCCCTGTCCAATATCAATTACGCCTTCAATTGATACTCCCAGGGCAATAGTGCATAAATCATTGACAGTTTCATGCGCCTATCGAAATAGTTGAAGCATGGAAATCCAGCAAATTCGTGCGTTCCTGGCCGTGGCCGAGGAACTTCACTTCGGCCGCGCTGCCGCAAAACTCTTTATGGCGCAGCCCCCATTGAGCCGGGCCATCCAGAACCTGGAGCGCGAGCTCGGAACCCTGCTCTTCGCCCGCAGCACCCGTTCGGTGCGTCTCACGCCGGCGGGTGAAGCGCTCGTGCAGCCAGCCACAGACATCCTCGACGGCGTGCGTCGGGCGGGGGTCGCTGTGTCGTCGGCGGGAAAGGGCGAGACCGGCCGGGTGCGAGTGGCCTTCGCTGGAGCATCATCACACGTCATGGTGGGCACACTCGCCAAACTCGTGCGCGCGACCCACCCGGGAATCGACTTCGAGCTCTACAGCTCTAACTTCGCCACCCCCGCGCTCGACAAGGTGATCAACCAGGAGATGGAGATCGGACTGGGACGGTGGAACTTCATCCCGGCCGGCATCAAACATCGGGTGATCGCCTACGAGAACCTCGTGATCGCGATCCACTCCAGCCATCCACTCGCCGATCGACAGTCCGTTTCCATGAAAGATCTCGTCGGCGAACACTTCGTAACGTTGCCGCAGGACCCCGGCGCGATCCTGCGCGACTACCTCATGCGACTGGCCAGCACGGCCGGCTTCGTGCCCTCCATCGTGCAGGTGGCTCCCGACACGTGGACGCTCGTCTCGCTCGTCGCGGCCGAGATCGGCGTTGCACTCACCGTCTCCACGGTGGCCGAAAACGTGCACTACCCCGGCGTTGTTTTTCTGCCCCTCGATGACGAAATGGCGCCCATCCTCTTGCAGCTCGTGTGGCGCGCCGACAATGACAGCCCGGCACTGCGCGAGGTCCTGCGACTCTCTGAAGAGGTACTCCCCACTCCACCCGTGATTCCCACCACCGAGATTCATGCTGAATAGAAATAATTCCGCCCCCGATTTGGTATTGGATCGTGAATAGATTTACTGGCACAGTCGAGAGCGTGGCGCTGGCCACCCAGCGCGCAAACTCGGCAAAGGAGCCACTCATGCCCGCGACCACCTCGGATATTCTGAATCTCGACGGGCTGCTGAGCGCAGCCGAACTCGAACTGCGTGACACGGTTCGGACCTTCGTACGGGAGAGAATCGGGCCGTATATTAAGGACTGGTACGAATCGGCGCACTTCCCGCTCGAGATCGTGGAACAGATGGGCGCCTTCGGGCTGCTCGGCATGCACCTCACCGGCTACGGCTGCCCCGGCCGGTCGAGCGTGGAATATGGCCTGGCCGCCATGGAACTCGAAGCCGGCGACTCCGGCCTGCGCACCCTCGTGAGCGTGCAGGGTTCGCTCGCCATGAGCAGCATCCACAAGTGGGGCTCCGAGGAGCAGAAGAACCAATACCTGCCCGAGATGGCGGCCGGCCGGCTGATCGGATGCTTCGGACTCACCGAACCGACCGCAGGTTCCGACCCGTCGAGCATGGCAACGACCGCCCGCCGGGATCACACCGGGGGCTGGATCCTCGAGGGATCCAAGCGGTGGATCGGCCTCGCATCCGTTGCCCAGATCGCGATCATTTGGGCCATGACCGACGAGGGCGTGCGCGGTTTCATCGTGCCCACCGACACACCTGGCTTCACTGCGACGCCGATCGAGGCGAAACTATCGATGCGGGCCTCCATCCAGTGCGACATCCTGCTCGACGACGTTCGGCTTCCCGACAACGCGCTACTGCCGGGAGCGCGCGGCCTGAGCGGACCGTTCGCGTGCCTGAATGAGGCCCGCTATGGCATCATCTGGGGTGCGATGGGCGCCGCGCGGGACAGCTACGAGGTGGCCCTGGCGTATTCCCTCGAACGCATGCAGTTCGACAAGCCCCTCGCGGCGTACCAGATCACTCAGGTCAAGCTCGTGAACATGCTCCTCGAGATCCAGAAAGGCACGTTGCTCGCCATCCACACCGGTCGTCTGAAGGACGCCGACGTGCTCGAGCCCGTGCAGATTTCGCTCGGCAAGCTGAACAATGTGCGGGAGGCCCTCAAGATTTGCCGTGAGGCCCGATCTATTCTCGGCGGTAACGGCATCACCCTGGATTATTCGCCATTGCGGCACGCGAACAACCTTGAGTCCGTGCGCACTTATGAGGGAACCGACGAAGTGCACACCCTCATCCTCGGCAGCCACGTCACCGGCATTCCGGCCTTCCGGTAGACGGTTATCGTGCAGAAGTCCCACAGAAATCTTCTGCTGCCCTCTGCGGCCGTCGCTCTCGCCGTCGCTCTCGCCGGCTGCCAGGCCGGCGCGACGGGCGGCGGCGAAACCTACCCGTCACAGCCGGTTACGGTACTCATGCCGTACGCGGCTGGCGGCCCGTCCGATCTCACCGCCCGGTCGATTTCGTCCTGCCTCGGCGACGGTTTCGGCGAGACCTTCGTGGTGCAGAACAAGGCGGGAGGCAGCGGGGCGGTCGCCATGCAGGAACTCGCGAGTGCGAAGCCCGACGGCTACACCCTCGGCTTGGGCACTGCGGGGACGCTCGTAATGACCCCGATGGTGAACTCCCTGGCCTATTCTCTTGACGACTTCACCCCAATCGGCGTGATGGCCGAGAACCCCACACTCATCGTCGTCGGTGACGATTCCCCCTACGAGAACGCGGAAGCGTTCTTCGCGGCGGCCGAGAAACGTCCGGGCACCCTCACGATGGGCGTACCCGGAGCAACGAGCCCGGCCGCGATCGAACTCAAGCGCCTCAAAGACCAATACGACGTCGAGGTCGTGGCCGTGCCCGCAACGGGAAATGCCGAGATGACTACGAACCTGCTCGGGGGTCACGTCGATGCGCTCTTCATCAACGATCACCCCGACGTTATCTCCCGCATCGATGAGGGCTCATTTCGGGCCCTGGCCGCGACGACGCCCGAACGGCTACCGTGGCTGCCGGAGTTGCCGACGCTTGCGGAACTCGGCTTCACCGATCTCGTGGATGCGACATCCGTCTTTGGACTGTTCGGCCCTCACGATCTGCCGACACCCGTGGCGAACGCGCTCGAAGGCGCACTCGAGGCGTGTCTGACTGACCCCACGGTGCTCGAGCAGCTCGGGGAGAACCTCGTGCCCGCCAAGTTTCAGGGCGGCACAGCCCTCGGCGAGAGTCTGGCCGCGATACAGGCCCTGTACCGGCCGATCCTGGGGGGCTGAGTCGTGCGCGAAATCCATGGCCTCACCGAGCTAGCGGCACTCGTGGGTGAGGAGCTCGGCGTGAGCGAGTGGCACACTGTGACGCAAGATCAGGTGCAGGCTTTCGCCGATTCGACGGGCGACCAGCAGTGGATCCACGTTGACCCTGTTGCGGCTGCGGCCGGACCATTCGGCCGGACCGTGGCCCACGGGTACCTGACGCTATCGATGATCCCGTACCTGACCAAGCAGGTGTACCAGGTCAACGGGCTGCTTATGGTCGTGAACTACGGGCTGAACAAGGTCAGATTTCCGAGCGCAGTACCCGTGGGCTCGCGCGTGCGCGACCGGCTGACACTCGTGTCGGTGACGGCATCGGAGCGAGGTCACCAGGCCGTCGTCCGCCACCACATCGAGATTGATGGTGCGGACCGCCCCGCCTGCGTCGCCGAAACGGTGTCACTGCTGGTCGAATAGCCAGCCGATTCCGGCGCCCCCGCCGAACGAGAGCACCGAAACCACGTAATTCCTTGGTAGTCGATCATACATAAGGAACCCAAATGTATGTGTATCCATCCATGGTTTTACGTGTCTGCAGCCGGGAGGCTGGCTGAGAGTGATCGTCATCACCGAAAAGCAAGGAGGCTTTACGATGACCCAAGCCCTGAGTCAGCCGCCAGTCAACGCCCCGCAGAAAACCCCGAAATCACGGATAAAGCGCGTGGTCGCCGCGTCCATGGCCGGCACAGTCGCCGAGTGGTATGAGTTCTTTATTTACGGTACGGCCGCGACTTTGGTCTTCGGTTCCCTGTTTTTTCCTAAAACGGGGAATCCATTGGACGGGATCATTGCGGCCTTTGCCACGTACGCGGTCGGCTTCCTCGCCCGGCCTCTCGGAGGCATGGTTTTCGGTCATTTTGGTGACAGGTATGGACGCAAGAAGCTGCTGCAGTTCAGCCTCCTCCTGGTCGGCGCAGCGACGTTCCTCATGGGCTGCCTGCCTGGGTTTCAGGAGATCGGCTACTGGGCGCCCGCACTGCTGGTGCTCTTGCGGTTTCTTCAAGGTTTTGCCGTTGGCGGTGAGTGGGGCGGCGCCGTGCTGTTGGTCAGCGAGCACAGTCCGCAAAATCAGCGCGGATTCTGGGCCAGCTTCCCCCAGGCTGCCGCACCGGTCGGCAACGTGCTGGCGACCGTCGTCATGCTCGGGCTTTCCTGGACCTTGGACCAGTCCTCGTTCATGGCCTGGGGGTGGCGGATCGCATTCTGGCTCTCGGCACTGATCATCTTTGTGGGTTACATGATTCGCCGTACGGTCGAAGATGCACCGGTTTTTATCGAAGCGATGCGCAAGCAGCGGGAAGCCCAGCGCGAAGCAGCAACCCTGCGGGAGGTCCTGCGCACTTACCCTGCCCAGATCACCAAGGCGCTGATCATGCGCATCGGGGAAAATTCCTCTTATTACCTCATGATCGTCTTCGCCATCACGTACCTGACCGTCCACGTCAAGGTTGAATACTCGACTGTCCTGTTGGTGCTATTCGTGGCCAACATCGTCCAATTCTTCGCCATGCTCGGAGGCGGATGGCTCTCGGACAAGATCGGTCGCAAACGCACCATCGGTATCGGGTACGTGGGCCTATTGGTCTGGGCATTGACGTTCTTTCCGGCCTTGGACAGCGGCAACTTCTGGGCCATCCTCGCCAGCACTACCTTTGGGCTGACCGTCCAGGCCGCCGCGTATGCACCGCAGGCAGCCCTGATGTCCGAGATCTTCCCGACACGCATGCGTTACTCGGGATCCTCATTTACCTACCAGATCGCCACCATCTTCGCGGGCTCCGTGGCCCCGATGATCGCCACACTGCTGCTGAACCAGTTCAACAACACTCTTCCGATCGTTATCTACGTCGTCGGGATCCTCATCATTTCTACCGTGGCATTGTCCATGCTCAAAGAAACACGTGGACTGGATCTCTCCTCCCTCGACCGGATACACGAGAACGAATTGGCCCGCTAACTTACCGCACCGCAGGCCGTGGACCCGCTGCTACAGCGGCTCCACGCCCATTTTCAAGAGAGATTCCGCCCGCCATGAATACGAACGAACAGCTTACGGAGCGCACCCTCGCCATGGGATTGAACAGGCCCGTGGCGGTAGTAACCGGAGGGAACGGATCGATCGGCCGCGCCGTTGCCGAACTCTTCCTCGGCAAGGGGATGCGCGTCGTCTCGGCCGATCGCCAGCCCCCACCGCAAGATGCAACGCCATCCGGCAATGACTTGCAGATGCACTACGAAGCCGACAATAGAGAAGGGGCGCAGAAACTGGTCGAGGCGCTGCCTGATGACGCGGCGATTCAGCACCTTGTCTTGGCCGCTGGGATCTATCCAGAACGTGAGTTCGCCCGCATCAGCGAGGTTGAGTGGCAGGACTGCCTCGACATCAATCTCACCGCCGTCTACCGCCTGCTCATTGCGACGCTGCCCCGGCTGGCTCCGGATGCCTCCATCGTTTTGATCAGTTCCATCGCTGGACTGCGGGGAAGCAAGGGCCATGCCCACTATGCGGCGAGTAAAGCCGGACTGCTTGGGCTTATGCGATCCGTGATGTGGGAGCTCGGCGGGCAGCGGCGCATCAACACTGTATCTCCGGGCATCATTGAAAACCGTATGACACAGTCGCTCCGCGACGGCGCAGGCACGACGATTCTCACCGGCACGCCGCTGGGCCGATATGGAACTCCGGCAGAAGTAGCCGCAGTCATCGACTTTCTGTGCAGCCCCGGCGCCTCCTTCGTCCACGGCGAGAACATCAGCGTCAATGGTGGGTTCTATGTCAACTGAGAATCGGCCGGCCCCCTTGAGGGCTGTGGTGACCGGCGGAAGGTCCGGCATCGGCCAGGCCTGTACCGACGCACTGCTGGACCAAGGGTATCGGGTAGCAGTTTTGGACATCTCCAATGACACCGCCTCCCAGATCGACTCCGACACACAGGCGCAGTTGCTCAATCTGCGCTGCGATGTCCGCGATCGCCAGGCCGTCTTCGAGGCATTCGCCGCAGTACAGGACCAATGGGGAGGATGTGACGTGCTAATTAATTCGGCCGGAATCGCACGCCCCGGCCCGAGCGAGACACTCCTGCCGGAGGACTGGAACGTTATGGTCGACGTCCACCTGACGGGCGCCATGTGGGCATGCCAGGCGGCTTTTCCTGCCCTGGCCGCCAGCGACCGGGCGGCCATCGTTAACATTTCCTCGGTGGCTGGGCGCATGGGAATGCCCCACAGGGCGAGCTACAACGCGGTTAAGGCCGGCATCGAGGGCCTTACCCGATCACTGGCGGTCGAGTGGGCCCCGCACGGAATCCGGTGCAACGCCGTCGCCCCTGGATATGTCGATACCTCCTTCACTCAGCTTCTGGAGGAATCAGGCCAATTAGACAAGGCTCCGATTGTGAGTCGCACGCCTCTACACCGGTTTGCGCACCCAACCGAAATTGCTGAGAGCATCCTATTCCTGGCTTCCTCGGCGGCGTCGTTCGTCACGGGCCACACCCTCGTTGTCGATGGAGGATTAACGATCGACGGCGCTTGGTACGAATAGCCCTTGACGCGCAGCGGCCGTTAGTGTTTTGCCGGGGAACCGTCCAGGAGCCTGGCGACTACCAACAGGACGTGGTGGTCGAGGGCCCGGCGCCCATTGTTCCATTCTGGTCCCAGCAAGGATTCGATGCGTTCAAGGCGTTGGCGGACCGTATTGGGGTGCACCACCAGCTCCTGGGCCGTTCGGGCAATATTGCGCCCCTCGTCGAGATAGCACAATGCCGTATCGCACAGCTGCGTGCCATTCGACCGGTCGTAGTCAAGTAAAGGACCCAGGCTTCCGCGCAGGGCACTTTGAGTGACCTGTGAATCCGCGTTGGCGAGGAAAATGCCAATGGTTCCCAGAGACTGCCACCCTACGACGTTGCCGGCTTGGGGTAGTGACCGTGCCGCCGTCAGCACGCGTTCGGCCAGGGCGAATCCTGCTCCGATTTCGCTGAGCGCGGCGAGGGGCTCTGAGTGGGCCATGCGCACGCCGCCCCAACGCCGGGCTCCGGGCTTGCCGAGAAAATCGGCGATCCATGCAAAAACCTGCTCCGGAGCACCCAAATACAAGCGGTCATCGAAGTGGCCCCGCAGCAGCTGCTCTCCGAGGTCCACCTCTAAAGCTTCCTCAAAGTCCGTCAACGACCGCAGCGCTCCGTCAACGATGGCGACCCGGAACGGTGAGCCGTCCTCAAGGCCGTAGGCAGCAGCCGATGTTGCTGTGTGCTGCCGCAACCCTTCCGCCGGCGGGCTGATCAGCGTGGCCAGAAGTTCCACACGCTGGCGCTGCCGGTTGTGCCGCGACGCGTCGGAATGTGAAATGAACGTTCCCAGAACCAGCGCAGCGCGCCGGAGAATCGCTTCGTCGTCGGCCGCGGTTTCACCCTCAACGAGCACGCCGCCCAGCGCGTCCCCCTCGATGACTGAGGCCATGACCACCACAGTGGTCCCGTCCTCCAGCGTTGCGGTAACGGGAGCGTTGGTGTGCCGGGACGCGGGGATCAGGGCCCGTGCCGCGTGGAGCTTTTCGCCTCCCACATCACCGGCATCGATGCGGACGGTTAGATCGAGCAGCCGTGCCGGGCGGCCGAGGATCTGGCTGATCCGGGCGGCCAGTCCGGGCAGGCCCTCCGAGGAACTCAGGGCTGCAAAAAGCTCATCGTCTGTGGCCGCCAACCGTTTGAGCCTCGCAATTGAGCTCTCCTTGTCCCGGTTCGCGGTCTCGAGCGATCCCATCGACTCGGTCAGTTCGGCCAGGCGTTCCAGGTTGTCCAAGGCGACGGCGGCCTGGTTTGCCAGGGCCTCTACGGCAAAGATTTGTTCCTCGCTGAACTCATGGGCCCAACGATCTGCCACCATGAGCGCCCCAATGATGTCCCCGCCGATGCGCATAGGCGCGCCCAGCAGCGCTTTGACCCCCTCTTTGGCAACCGCATCGTCAATGTGTTCCAGATGTGCAAGTGAGACAGCCTGCGAATAATCTGAAACCTGGATGGGGCCATCGGCCCGTGCCACGTTGCCAAGGACGCCGGTGCCAAAGGGCATGCGGATGTCCCGGTAGGCCTGGGTCCACACGCCGTCAGTCTCCGTAATTCGCGTTTCCCGCTTTTCTGGATCATTGAGGCTGATGTAGGCCATGTCCGTACCGACGATGGCCCGGGTCCGGGTGACGATTTCACGAAGCACATTTCCACCCTCGCGCAGGGACGAGATAGCAGCGGCAGTCTCGGACAGGGCCAGCGTGAGCATCCGCTGCCCGCGTGCGTTGGAGGCCAGTGCGTGCACGGACCGCAGGCTCTCGCGCAGCCGTTGCCCCTGGCCATCCGCCGGGAGAAGGTCCAACCCCGAAAGGAAATCGGAGGACGCCGGGTCTAATGCCTGCTGCAAGAGGCCAGCCAGCAAGTGCATGAAACCCTCCTTGGAATTATCCACATAGAACCGGTTTCAGTATGTCATGAACCTCCATGGCTGCCCGAGGGCTCTCCTGCGAGACTGAACCAGAAACGTTCGCTACATCACACTGATTACCAAAAAGGACAGCAGATGACTCAGCAACTCGACCCTCGGACCGCTGGCAGTGCCGCCTGCAGGCAGGGGACGACATGATGAGCTCTCCACTGACAGATCTCCAGGGCGTGACGGTCGCAGCGGCCCCGACCGCACTGACAATCCGCGGTGCCGTCTTGAATTCCACCGGGGCGCAGCCCCCCTATGCGCAGAGTCGGCCCATCACCGTGGACGAACTGACCCTCAGCGGACCAGCACGCGGCGAAGTGCTGGTGCGGATCGAGGCAGCCGGACTGTGCCACTCAGACCTGTCAGTGGTCAACGGTTCACGTCCGCGGCCGCTGCCGATGCTGCTGGGCCACGAGGCAGCAGGAATCGTCGAAGCGGTGGGCCCGGACGTTGACTCCAACCTCATCGGCCAGCGGGTGGTTATGACCTTCCTGCCACGGTGCGGCCAGTGCGAGGCCTGCCTGACCAACGGAAAGCTGCCCTGCTCCGCGGGCAGCAAGAGTAACGAACAGGGAATCCTGCTCAGCGGTTCTTCCCACCTGACGCGCGGCGGCGAAACGGTGGCCCATCACTTGGGCGTCTCCGGCTTCGCCACCCATGCGGTGGTCGATCACCGATCCGTGGTGCCCGTCGGGGCTGACGTGCCACCAGCGGTCGCTGCACTTCTGGGTTGCGCCGTACTCACCGGGGGCGGGGCCCTTCTCAACGCTGGACGCATCACTGCCGAGTCCACCGTCGCAATCGTCGGCCTTGGCGGAGTGGGCATGGCCGGACTCCTGGCTGCCCTTGCCACTGGCTGCCGACGCGTCATTGCCGTCGACGCCCAGGCCTCCAAGCTTGACCTTGCCCTGCAGTGGGGGGCGAGCGAGGCCTACACTCCGGAGGAAGCCTTGGAACGCTCCGTGGTCGTTGACGTCGTGCTTGAAGCGGCGGGCCATCCCCGCGCCTTTGAAACCGCCTACCAACTGCTGGACTTAGGCGGAACGCTGGTGACCGTCGGCCTTCCAGCACCAGGTGCCATGTCCTCAATCGAACCGTTGCGACTGACGGCAAAGGCACAATCGATCGTGGGGAGCTACCTCGGATCAGCCGTACCGAAGCGCGACATCCCCGTTTTTGAACAACTCTGGCGCGAAGGAAAACTGCCGCTCGAACGGCTTGTCTCCCGGGAGATCAGCCTCGACGACATAAACGAGGGCATGGACGCCCTCGCCTCCGGCAGCGGGATCCGGCAAGTCATCAACTTTGGGACAACGCACGAAGAACGGAAGAACCGATGAGCATCCAGACAACCGACCACGACGTAGTGATCCTCGGCGCAGGGTTCGGCGGCCTGGGCATGGGCGCCCAGCTGAAAGAGGCGGGTATCGAGAACTTCGCCATCTTCGACAAGGGCCCCGGCCTGGGCGGAGTCTGGCGCGAAAACAGCTACCCGGGTGCCGCCTGTGACACCGAGGCCCATCTCTACTGTTACAGCTTCTTCCCCCACTTACGAGTAAGCCGGATGTACGCGGACCGCAACGAGCTGATGGGCTACCTGGAGCGTTTAGCCACCCGATACACACTGGGCCCGCACCTGAATTTCAACACCGAAGTCACCTCCGCCGTATGGGATGGGGCAAACGCGCTCTGGCGCCTGCAGGTTAATGGCTCAGGTGAACACACCGCCCGCGTTTTCATCCCCGCCTGGGGACAGCTGAACACTCCGTTTGTTCCTGCATTTCCCGGCCTGGCCGATTTCCAAGGCGCCGCATTCCACTCTGCGCGCTGGGACCACACTGTCGACTTGACCGGGAAGAAAATCATCAGCATCGGCTCGGCAGCCAGTGCCGTCCAGTACGTGCCCGAGGTGGCCAAGGTCGCCGGATCGCTGGAAGTCTTCCAGCGCAGTGCCAATTGGATCATGCCCCGCAACCAAGTGATCTTCAGCAAAGAACAGCTTGATTCCTTCGAAGAAAATCCGGATACTTTTGAGCAAAGCCGCCACAACCTGCACGATTTCCGGGAGAACGGGTTCGAACGCACACGCCGTGCCACCGACGCCCAGCGCGCCGGCGTCGCCCAGGCCGTGGCCCATCTCGAGGCGCAGGTGCCGGACCCAGAACTGCGGCGCAAACTGACCCCTGACTACGAGTTCGGCTGCAAGCGGATCCTCCGCACCGACGACTACTACCCGGCCCTGATGGGTGAGAACGTCGAACTAGTCACCCAGGGCATCGACGCAATCGTTCCAGAAGGCATCCGCACCCGTGACGGGCAGATCCATAAAGCGGACGTCATCATTTTCGGCACCGGATTCAGCAGCCAGGCCTTCCAAGGCGATCTGCAGGTCATCGGTGCCTCCGGCGAGGACCTGAAAGAACGCTGGGCTGACGGCGCGGAGGCCCATCTGGGTATGAGCGTCGACGGCTTCCCGAACATGTTCATGATCTACGGGCCGAACACCAACCTGAACCACAATTCGATCATCACCATGCTGGAAATCCAGCAGGCATACATCCTTAAAATCTTGGTGCACCTGCTTACCGCCCCGCAGGCCTCAGTGGAAGTGCGCGGAAGGGTCCTGACCTCGTACAACGCAAGCCTGCAGAACGAGATGGAAGGATCCGCTTTTTCCGCCGACTGCTCCAGCTGGTACAAGAACGCCGCGGGCAAGGTTATCAACAACTGGTCCGGAACAGTGGAGGAATACCGTAGCCTCGCTGGGCACTGGAACCCGAGCGACTACATGCTCTCCGGCGCCGTGCTGCCAGTTCAGGAAATGGCGAGAGTATGAACTCGAAACTCGTGCCGGCGGTCCCGCTGGACAACGTAGCTGTCGACGCAGTGGACCTGATCCGGGCGTTCCGCGACGGCGGAGCGGTCAGTTTTCAAGACCAGCCCCTGGACCAGTCACGGGCTGCCTACGAGGCGGGCTGTGCCGCAAACGGGGTTCCATTTAAAGCCCTGGAACGGGTCGAGGACCTTCACTGCGAGGTCAACGGCGGGTCCATCCGGCTGCGGCGCTACCGTCCCGAGGGTAACGATTCGGAGACCGCACGTGCTGTCGTGGTGTACTTCCATGGTGGCGGGTGGGTGATCGGCTCGGTGGAAACGCACGACCGCCTCTGCCGCTACCTGGCCGCGGTCAGCGGACTTGACGTTGTATCCGTCGACTACCGGCTGGCTCCTGAGTACCCGTTCCCGACCCCGCTCGAGGACTGCATAGCAGCCCTGACCTTTGTCAGTGTCCGGGCCGGAGAATATGGCTGGGATCCGCATCGGATCATCGTGGCCGGCGACAGCGCCGGCGGCAACCTTGCCGCCGTCTTGGCTTCGGACCCGGGCTGCACCGTAAGCGGAAGCACCATCATCGGCCAGCTGCTTTTCTATCCTGTGGCGAACCTGCTGCACGAGTCGGATTCCTACGCCCGTATCACCGACGGTTTTCCCCTGACCGCAGGCTCGATGCGATGGTTTCGAAGCCTGTACCTGGCAGATCCGCAATTTGCACGCGACCTCCGCGTTTCGCCTGGACTTCGTCAACCCGCCGAACTGGCCGAACACGGCGCTCCGCCAGCATTCGTAGTGACCGTCGGACTAGACCCCCTGGCCGACGAAGGAGTCGAATACGCAGGTCTGCTGGCCCGCGCCGGAGCACCAGTGGAGCACCACCATCTGCCACGCCACTCCCATGGACTGTTCACCTCAGCCGGAAAAATTCCTACCGGTGCAAAACTGTTGAACCGGGCCGCCGACTGGCTGGTCGAGCTCACCGGCTAGGGGGAGAAGGCTAGCTCGCTGGTCTCCCCTACCTCCCGCTCCACGGTCCGCCACTACCTGGACAGCGGCGCCGAGTTTGTCTTGATCAGGACAGACATCGCGCTTTTAATACGGGGCTTCGAAGCCTCGCTGTTGAATATATACAGGCCGGCGACGGCGAAAACCCCGCCAGCTACTGAACCCCCCAGCCGTAACATTGAAGGACATCCCATGACCGTTTCACCCGCCGGCTCGTCTGACATTTCTGCAGCCCGGGAGGCTGCACTCATAGCCTCCGTGCCTACCGGCCTGCTTATCGACGGGCAGTGGAGGAACGCGTCCGATGGCGGCACGTTCAACGTATACGACCCCGCTATCGGGGAGGTACTCGCCACTCTCGCCTCCGCTACCAGCGAGGACGCTGTTGCAGCGCTCGACGCCGCGGATAAGGCCCAGTTCGGCTGGGCCCGGACGGCGCCGCGTGAACGCGCCGAGATTCTCCGCCGCGCTTTCGACCTGGTGACTGAACGGGCCGAGGACTTCGCCCTGCTGATGACCCTGGAAATGGGCAAACCGTTGGCCGAAGCCCGCGGCGAGGTCACCTACGGTGCCGAATTCCTGCGCTGGTTCTCCGAAGAGGCAGTCCGGGACTACGGCCGGTACCTCACCACCCCAGAGGGCAAGAACAAAATCCTGGTCCAACACAAACCGGTCGGCCCGTGCCTGCTGATCACGCCCTGGAACTTCCCGCTCGCGATGGCCACCCGGAAAGTGGCCCCCGCCGTAGCCGCGGGCTGCACCATGATCCTCAAGCCAGCGAAATTGACGCCGCTGACCTCCCAGCTGTTCGCACAGACCATGCTCGAGGCCGGCCTGCCAGCGGGGGTCTTGAACGTGGTGTCTTCCTCCAGCGCCGCGGGTATCTCCGGTCCTTTGCTGACTGACCCGAGGCTCCGGAAGGTTTCGTTCACCGGATCCACTCCGGTGGGCAAGCGGCTGATGGCCGACGCCGCACACAACGTGTTGCGGACCTCGATGGAGCTGGGCGGGAACGCCCCGTTCATCGTGTTCGAGGACGCGGACCTGGACAAGGCGGTCGAGGGGGCCATGGCGGCGAAGATGCGGAACATGGGCGAAGCCTGCACCGCCGCGAACCGGTTCCTGGTCCAGGAATCCGTCGCCGCCGAATTCACCACAAAGTTCGCCGTCGCGATGGGCGCTCTGGCGATCGGCCGTGGCACCGAACCGGTCGCCCAGGTAGGTCCGCTCATCGATGCCGGCGCCCGGGACGACGTTCACGCCTTGGTGCGCGCCGCCATCGACGCCGGAGCCACCGCCGTGACCGGCGGTTCCCCCGTTGACGGTCCCGGCTACTTCTACCCGCCGACCGTCTTGGCCAACGTACCCAATGACGCGGTGATCCTCCGCCGGGAGATCTTCGGGCCAGTCGCCCCGGTCACCTTGTTCTCCACTGAAGGTGACGCCATCCGTCTCGCCAACGCCAGCGAATATGGCCTCGCCTCCTATCTTTACAGCCGTGACTTCAGCAGGCTCCTGCGCGTGGCCGAGCAGATCGAATTCGGCTTGGTCGGCTTTAACGCCGGCGTCATCTCGAACGCAGCCGCCCCCTTCGGTGGCGTCAAACAATCCGGGCTCGGCCGCGAAGGCGGATCCGAAGGCATCGCCGAATACACCACCACCCAATACATCGGCATCGCCGACCCGTACGTGGGCTAACCTGAAGTTGGGACAGCGAGCCCTACTCTATGACTCCAGACCTAGCTCGGCTCCTCGTCACCGCTGGAGCGTGATCAACAAAGCGAACCCAGGCTCACCGGCGCGTAGCTGCCGCGCATTGAAGTGTCACTTAAACCTCGCTATCGTTCAACCAGCGCGTTGCAAGTCGGGTCCGCGAGACGGTAAGAACGGCAAAAGCATGCAGGGCTGCGCTGTCCTGGTTGGTGTGCCTCAGAGCTGGAAGAGCGGCTCGATTTGCACCTGCAGCCGCTTCTGAAGCCTATCCCAGAGGTTCCGGGGTGCGAATTCGCGCACCGGCGTGCGCAGGACCTCGTGGGTGTAGGTGCCGTTGCAGTTCTGCGCGACGATCCGGGTATCAACTTGGGCTACCAGGTGGCCGGCCTTCCGCGCGCTGTCGAGGACGGCCGCGGTCAGTGCGATGATCCTGTCGCCCTGCGTGATGCTCTGGGCGCCCAACTGACTTCCGGCTTTGAAGCCGTACTGCAGGTAGCTGGTCACGTTCTCCGGATCGGTCGTGTAGAACCTAGCCCGGGCCCGGTAGATTGCGTAGATCCGCTCGATGTAGTCCCAGGCGGAGGTCGCGTCGGCGGCCAGTTCCTTGTCCATATCTTCGATGCCCTCGATCTCTAGGTCCACGCGTTTGCCGATCACCAGAAGCAGCAGCTCGTGCTTGTTGGTGACATAGCGGAACAGTGTCGCTTCCCCGACCCCGGCGAGTTCAGCGATTTCCTTCGTCGTCGCGTGCTCGTAGCCGCGCTCGTTGAAGATCTGCTCCGCTGCGGCGCGAATGTTTCGATAGCGCTCGATCCGCGCTTTCTCCCGCAATCCCAGGGGTGCATCAAGCGGTGTTTCCACCGAAGCCAATGATCTCATCTGCATTAACGTCCCTATCAGCGCATGGATATCAGAGTAGCCATACTTTGGCCACTGAACTTCGAATTCCTAATACACATATCGGCTAATTAAACATCACGATCTGGCGAATGGCCTTGCCGTCCACGAGTTCGTCCATCGCCTCATTGATCTTGTCCAGGGTAATCACCGATGATGTCAGCTTTTTGACCGGCAGTCTTCCTTCGCGCCACATCTGCGTGTAGAACGAGATATCACGGCTGGGCACCGCCGATCCAAGATAGGAACCGACGACGGTTTGGGTCTCCGCGGTAAATTCCTTAGGGGGTCGATCGACGACATCGCGCCGGGCGCCGGCAGGCCGACCGTCACGGTGGTTCCGCCGGCGGCCGTAGAGCGGACCGCGGTTTCGAAGGTCCGCGGATGGCCGGCTGCCTCGATGACGACATGGGCATGGGCATGGATGCCAAGCTCCTCTGCTTCTCCCGAAGAATAAGCTCCCGTGGCCCCCAAGTTTCGTGCCAAGGTCAGCTTCTCCGGGTTTGCGTTGATACCAATGATGCGCGCCGGCGCTGACCATGTTGACGATACGGCGACTGCGGTCGGCGGGGCAGCCATGCCCACTCTCCCGAGCCCGACAATCATAATGTCCTGTCCGTCCTGGGGTTTGCCTGCCTTGAGGACGGCGCCGCCGCCGGTCAGCCCGGCACAGCCAAGGACCGTTGCGACGGCGGGAGGGAGTCGCTGTCGACCGGGACGACCGAGCGCCGGTTGAGCCGGCGTGGGTTGCGTACCCGGAGACGCCGAGGTGGTGGAGGACTGCCCGCCGTTGCGGGTGAGCCGGTTGCGAACCGACGGCAACGATGATGCCGGCGGCCTCGTGGCCCAGCAGCATGGGCTCCAGCCGGGGACGGTCCCCGTTTACGACCGACAAGTCGGCATGGCAGACGCCCGCCGCCTCCATTTTGATCAGGACCTTCTGCGGTCTGGGCTCGGCGAGATCGAGTTCCCAAACAGCCATCGGCCGCGACTCGGCACAGGGACAGACGAAACCGACGGTCTCAAGAACCGCACCGGCGATTTTCATGTCGACTCTTTCAAAGGGTTGTGCTTCATATCACTCATATGCTTTTATGAGAGTGTAATCCGCACGGAGTGGACTTTCAATATTTGTCTCGGCTGGAGCGGATCCTAAGACCATGAACGCCGGCTAGCCACATATCGAAGGGATTGGTTTTGAAGATTCATCCAGATGCGAACGAGGGTCTAGTCAGGGTCGGCGGGTTCACCGTACCTTTCCATGACACAGTTGCGCCCCCGTGATGCCCGGGCCACTGTCGTCCTGATTCATGGAACGGGCGGAAACGCCAAGACCCACTTCCACACCCTGTTTCCGATGCTCGCCGCCAAGTACCGTGTGCTCGCCGTCGACCTCCAGACTCCCCGTGAAGGTCTCACTCTTGGGACGTTCTCAAGGCAGGTCGCGGGCGTTATCGAGCATTGCGTCCCCGGCCGGTCGGTCCACGTCGTCGGGTATTCACTGGGCGCCCTGGTCGCTGCTGACCTGGCCGCCTCGAACCCTCACACCTTGGCAAGCCTGACTCTGGTCGCGGGCTGGACCAAGGCCGATTCCCAGCAGAGGCTCCGGAACCAGATTTGGATGCGGCTCTTCGAAACGGATCAGGACCTCCTACGGGAATTTGTCACCTGGACCGCCTACGGCCATCCCTTCCTTGCAGGCCGCTCTGAAGCCGATGTCCGAGCCCTCGTCGAAGCCCGCGTCTTCGCGGACGGAATCGCCGAACAGATGAAGCTCAATGCCAATGCCGACCTCTGCGGCAAGCTGGCGAGCATTACCGCCCCGACACTGGTCGTCGCCGGCACCCATGACCAGATGGTCCCGACCCGCCAGACCAAGTTGCTCTTCGGAGGCATTCCCAACGCCCGCTACGCCGTCATCGACAGCGGGCATGCCATCCCGCAGGAACGCCCCGCCCAGCTTTTCCAGATCATCAACGAGTTCGTGACGGATCCCGAATCCGTCCCTGCCGGTGAAATCCGGGAGCGCATGTTTGTCTAGTTCATCGATACCAGCACAAAACAAGACACAATTTGGAGGAATAGTGGCAAGCACTCCACTGGGATATCCGGCACCCGACTCGTCGGTCGACGTCATCATCATTGGGGCCGGCTTCGGCGGTCTCGGCATGGGTACGCAGCTCGCACGCGAAGGCAAGAGCTCGTTCATCGTTCTGGAACGCGCGGAGGAAGTCGGAGGCACCTGGCGCGACAATCACTATCCCGGCGCTGCCTGCGACGTGCCTTCGCACCTATACTCGTTTTCATTCCGTCCCAACCCGGAGTGGTCGCGGATGTTCGCCCCGCAGAAGGAGATCCTCGACTATCTTCGACACGTTGCCCGGGATGAGAATTTCCACGAACGGATTGTTTTCGGCGCCGAGGTGACGAGCGCACGCTGGGATGACGCGGCCGCATTGTGGAACGTCGCCACCCCCAAGGGCGACTTCTCTGCCAAGACCCTAGTAACCGCCGTCGGGCACTTGTCCGAACCAAAGCTGCCGAATATTGATGGATTATCTGACTTCTCGGGGAGTTTGTTCCACTCGGCCGAGTGGGCTGACGAAGTCGATCTGGTGGGCAAGCGGGTCGGCGTCATTGGCTCGGGAGCAACTGCCATCCAGGTCATGCCCGAGGTGGCGAAAATCGCGTCGGAGGTCGTTGTGTTCCAGCGCTCGGCGCCGTACGTGACGCCACGTCCGGACCGCGCCTACAGCGACCAGGAAAAGGGCCTCTTCCGCAAGATGCCCGAAAGCATTCAGGAACTGCGCGAAGAGATGTTCTGGTCCAACGAGGAGCGCTATGCCCAACGTCGAGGCACACCTACCTTAGTTTCCGACGCCACCCAGGTAGCTCTGGACCATCTACACCGGCAGATCCAGGATCCGGGACTGCGCCGGAAGCTGACTCCGGACTACATCATCGGTTGCAAGCGCGTTCTGAAATCCAACGACTACTACCCGGCGTTCGTCCAGGAGCACGTCCATCTGGAGACTGACGGCATCGAACGGGTCGAAGGCAACCGGGTCATTACGACGGACGGAGGGAGCCACGAGCTCGATGTGATCGTGGCCTGTACCGGCTTTGAAACGACAGACCTGCCTATCGCCCACCGTATCTTCGGCCGCAATGACCTGCCGTTGAGCGAACGCTGGTCCAACGGCATGCAGGCCTACGCCACGACGGCGGTGCACGGATTCCCGAACCTCTGGATTATAAACGGTCCCAACACCGGCCTGGGACACAACTCCGCGGTCTACATCGCGGAGGCACAGATCGAGTACATCATGGCGGCAGTGAACTTCCGCGAGGCGGCCGACTTACCTGCCCTGGAGGTCGCCGAAGAGGCAGAGGAAGCCTTCATGGATCGCGTGGACCGTCTGGCGGAAGGCACCGTATGGCTCGAGGGCGGCTGCCGGAGCTGGTACGTCGACCACCGCAACGGCCGACTGACCACGCTGTGGCCGGAACCGGCCTACACCTTCCGCCAAGTAAACGCGCATTTCGAACCCGAGCCGTATTTGACGGGATCTGAAGACGAACCCGTTGAACAGGTTTTGACCGCGGCTCGCTAGTGCACATCGTTAACGATCCAGGAACGGAAAGCATAATCATGAACGAGCAGCACTACAGAACAACCGTCATCACCGGTGCGGGCGGTGGCATTGGCCGCGGCATCGTGGAGTCGTTCCTGACCAGCGGAGACAGGGTCATCGCGGTGGACGCGTCAGAGACCGCACTAGCCGACCTTGAAGCGACGCTGGATCCACAACAGGATGGATCGATCCTGACAATGTGCTGCGACGTCACCGAACCCCAAGACTGGAAGCGGATCGCCGAGGCCGTCGAAGCCTCACCCGCAGCGCAGGCCGTTCTGGTCAACAACGCCGGCATCTCCCCAAAACGAGACGGCCAGAAGATCCCAGGGGACGAAATACCATTCGATGAATGGAACGCGGTCATGGCCGTGAACCTCACCGGGCCATTTTTGGGCATCCAGGCGCTGGCACCTCACATGAAGAGCACTCGATTCGGCCGGATCATTAACATGTCTTCGCTTGCAGGCCGCGACGGCGGCAGACTGGGCGGTGTCCACTACGCGGCCACCAAGACGGGCCTGCTGGGCATTACCCGCTCCTTCGCCCGGGAACTCGCGCCGTTCGGCATCACCGTCAACGCCATCGCCCCCGGACGGATCGGAGTAGGCATGGTTTCGTCGGTGTCAGATGAGGTCAACCAAAACTATCTGACCCGTATCCCGGTCGGGCGTCTGGGCTATGCCAGCGACGTCGCTCAAGCCGTCCAGTACCTGGCAGCACCCGGCAATGGTTTCGTGACCGGAATTACGGTTGACGTCAACGGCGGGTCGTATATGGGATGAACGGGCCCTCTCACGTCTTCAAAATTCCGGGCCGCCCGGGGTCCTCCGGCGCCAGATCGGGCCGCGCTTCCTTGCGCGGAAAAGTCGTTCTGATAACCGGAGGCGCCGGCGGCATTGGCGCGGCCACGGCCGAGCGACTGGCTGCCGCGGGAGCCCTTGTGTCGCTCGTCGACCGCGACCAGCAGGCCCTCGGACAAGTCGTGTCTAGGCTCGGCGGGAATCACCTGGCCACGGCAGCGGACGTCACGGACTATACCTCGCTGGAACTCGCGGTGCAGCGAACAGTCGAACACTTCAGCCAGCTGGACATCGTCTTTGCCTGTGCCGGTGTGGGCAGCGCTTCCACTGTCTCCGCCTCCCGTACCGAGGACCTGCTGCGGATCGTGGATGTCAACCTCGGCGGAGTCATCAGGACCGTCAAGGCCACCCTCGAAGAGGTCTCGAAGCACGGCGGCTACTTCCTGCTCATGAGTTCGGCGGCCGCGCTGAAGAACGTGCCGCGCGCAAACGCCTATGCCGCCTCGAAGGCGGGCGTGGAGGCCTTCGGCGGGGCACTGCGGCTGGAAGTCGCCCATAAAGGCGTGAACGTCGGCGTCGCACATCCCGCCTGGGTGCGAACGAACATGATTTCGGGTGCATCCACACGGGCCGGGGAGAGCCGCTCCCTGCCATGGCCCTTCAGCATCGTTTCCAGCACGGATACCTGCGCCGATCTCCTAGTCAACGCGATGGCCACCCGCCGCCGTAAGGTTTTCATCCCGCGGAGCCTTGCTCTGATGGACCCATTACGCTGGCTCTCGACCGGGCCCTTATGGGACAGCTTCATGAAGCCGCGGGCCGCGCTGAGCGTTTCCCGGCTGGAGTCCCACGCGTGCGTAACGGGTGAGTAAATTCAACACAGCTAGTTGTGCCATTCGTCATAATCATGTACTACTGAGAGTGCACTCCGTGCGGATTGAACTCTCAACTTCACTTCGACCACCAGAGGATACCTTGAACAAGAATCGACTGCGCCATATCACGGCCGCCGCCGCTATTGCCGGACTGACCTTGACCGCCACCGGGTGCTCGGTATCCTCCCGGGCAGCCGAGGGCTACCCCACAAAGCCCGTCACCTTTCTCGTGCCCTACGCCGCTGGCGGCCCGTCTGACACCACGGCCCGCGCGTACAGTTCTTGCCTGGAAAAGCTCCTCGGCGGAACCTTCGTGGTGGAGAACCGGGACAGCGGCGCCGGCGCCGTAGCCATGCAGAAACTGGCCAGCGCGAAACCGGACGGACACACCGTGGGCCTGAGCACCAACGGGCCGCTGGTCCTGAACCCGATGTCCAATGAGTTGACCTACTCCCAGGCGGACTTCCAAGCCATGGGCACGATGGCCGAGATCCCGACGCTATTCGCGGTACCCAAAGACTCCCCGTACAAGAGCCTCCAAGATCTGTTCGATGCAGCGAAGGCCGATCCCGGACAGATCTCCATCGGGGTCCCCGGCGCCACTAGTTCGTTGGCCATCGAGCTCAAGCGCCTCCAGAAGGACACCGGCATCGAGTTGGCGATGGTGCCAACATCAGGCAGTGCCGAGCTCATTACTAACCTGCTGGGCGGCCACATCGACGCCGGGTTCGTCAACGACCACGTCGACGTCGAAGCCCAGGTGAAGGACGGTGCGATTGTCCCGTTGGCCGCGGCGGGCGACGTGCGTTCCGAAGCCTTTCCCGACGTTCCGACCACGGATGAGGCCGGCTATGACGTCAAGACGACATCGGTCTACGGCCTCTTCGGACCTAAAGGCCTGCCCCAGGACGTCTCCGAGAAGCTCCAGAAGGGTGTCAAAACCTGCAGCCAGGATAAGGACGTCATAGCCCAGATCGGCGATCGTTTCGTGCCGGATTCCTTCTTGGACGCAGCGGCGACCACAGAGGTTTTCCAGGACATGCGCGCCCGCTACGAGTCCCTTCTGGCAAAATAAGAACCGACGACCCAACCGTCGCATCCCGTTGAAGATTAGCGCTTTGCGACCCGTCGGCCTTCGACGCCCGCATGTAGTCAACCTCTGATCCACCGCCCAAGGAATATCATGCTCGCCACAACCCGTTGACACTCCGCCACCCGCTGGATGGACGACAGGGAGGGCACCGGCCTGGTGACCTCCCTGCTTCTGAGCACCACCGGCCGGGTCCGGGCCTCGCCCGGTCGACATGTTATGGACGTGTCACCTCACCCTGATTCAGAACACGCCGGTCACGTCCCGCTGAGTGACTGAGTTTCTCGACACCGTGCGGGTTTGATGATTTCTATGTGTCGCAGCGCGCTCGGGAACGGGAAACCCCTCACCACTGTCAGCAACGGTTGAAATGTAGCCCGGACGCACCTTCTCCTCTCCGGAGGACTTCAACGAGCAATTGGCTCGCTGGTTGTCGTCGAAGGCAAACCACCGCACCGTTCGCAGCCTCGGGTGCAAACCAGTTGATCTGATCGAACAAGATCGCGCCGCGATTCTCCTGCTTCCGCCGGTGGCTCCGGTGCTGGGATTCTCCTCGAGGGTGACGCTGCCGCGAGACTATTACGTCCGCGTCGCCGGCAACGACTACTCCGTCGATCCGACCGGCATCGGCCGGATGGTCGACGTGTCCGCCGAAGTGACACCGCACCTGTTCCGCCGCACCGTGGCCACCGCGGTCAACGACAACGCCAACGTCGAGCTGGCCGCGGAGTTGCTCGGTCACACGGACACGAAGATCACGGTGCAGCACTACATCCGGCGGAGCGAAGTGGTGAACCCGGCGACGGCGGAGCTTCTCGACAAGGTTTTTGCAAAGGATGGGGACTGAGCGCTGTGCACGAAATGCGACGTCCGATACTCAGCCCGGAATCCTTCTCTGGTGCCCCGTAGGAGATCAGTGCCTAGCGGTGGTACTTGGACTCGAACCAAGAACAAACGATAGCCGTCGGGATGGTCGTGTGCACCTGCATATGGGGCAGACTTCCTCGAATTTCCGCGGTTCTGATGGGTTTTAATGTACGCGTTGTACGGTGAAATACGGTCTGATTCTGGTCAGTTTTTGGGGTTTATGGTGCGATTCTGGTCACGTCCAGGCTCGCGTGCACCCTTGTGTCGCAGCGAATAGGACGCACCCGCGAAAGCGGTGGCTCTACGCCGAGCCGATCCCCGAGCCTGACTACGCTTATGTTCGCAACAAATCTTCTGAACAAGGATAGAGAAGGCGGGCTGTTCCAAGCACTTACGGACGGCGGAATCTCTGGGCAGATTTTGAGCGCTTTCACGCACATCTTCTGCACTTCGCCAAATAGTCCTCTACCGGCCGAGCAACGTGGCCAACTCGTCGAGCGACTCCCCCGTAATCGGGAACTACTCAGTGACACCCTCGAATAGCATCGCGAGCTCGTCGAGTTCGACGTCCCAGCCCTCTCGGTTCTGCTCAAGTCGTTCGCGACGGTAGCGGGTGGTGCCGGGGAGTGTGTCGAAGCCCGATTCGATCACCGTGACATCCGTCCCGGAACCAGCATCGGCGAGGGTGAAGCGCACGTGCGTCGAGTACTCGTCGAGCTGTTCGGCGCGGATTCCCGACCAACGGAAGCCGAACGAGCCTTCGGGCACGACCTCGGTGATTTCGATCGGAAAGCTGCCGTAGTCATCCCAGTGGATGCTGCCCGTTGCACCGGGCTCGAGCGCGGCGAACACCACACCGTCGCCAAACCACTTGACCATCACCGCAGGGTCGGTCAGCGCCTTCCAGACGTGCGCGCGCGCGGCTTCGATGTGCACGGTGCGGGTCACGGTGTGCCCCTTGATTCTTGCGTGATCAGACACGGTGTTTCCTTCACGTTCAAGCCGAGCGCGACGGGGCATTGCCCGCCGAGCGGCACGTCAACAAGATTTGCAAACGCACCTCATCGAGCGTACTCATGATTACGTATCTGTTCACGGCGGGCGAGCGCCGTGAACGCGAGGGGCAACGCATCAGAGGTCGGTCCTCGAGAGCCCCGAGCGCATGGACGCCTCAGAGGCCAATCATTCGCCAGGTGTGGTTCCCGCCTAGTCCAGCACCGGCATTCGGAAGAGCCCAGTTTGCTTGGCGCCATTGACTACGAGAGTGCCCGTCGATGAACCGATTGGTCTACAACGTCGCGAGATTCGAGCGAGGTCCCGACGTGCAGGCCCGCGATGCGAGCGGCGGTCCGAGCATCCGCTGTGGTCAACCTGCTCATGGGCACGCGCTCGATGACGTCCTGCAGCGCAAGCTGCACCACCAACGACTCAGATGGCACCCGCGTCATCCCCCGATGTGCCCGCGCCCGATTCTGCATCGATCTCGACAGCTCTGGCCGCGGAGAACTCGCGCATGCGGGCGTCGTTCTTGAGTATGTGGTCGGTCAATAAAGGTGGTCTTTTATGGCAACGCACGAACCGCCAGATCGATGACGGACGCTTCCTCTCGTTTCTCCGCAGCATCGCCGAGGGCGCGGAGACGATTACCGTGGAGAGCCTATGGCTGGTTTTCTCGTTCTTTGCCTGGCAGATCGCGGTCGTCTGAACCGTTTTCGTGGGTGTCAGCGCCGTCCAACGGATATTCGTCGACTACCAGGCACTGCGCTGAAGCCCAGTTGCGCTGCCGATCTCACCGCAGGCGCGCACTCCGCAACCGTCGGAGGGTGCGCGTCGCCACCAGAACGAGACCGGAACTGAGTCGGTGGCGCACATCGGCCACTGCCACATTCCAGAGGCCGTCGTTGTAGGTAGGGTAGGCGTGCGTGGTTCCGGCGATATTGCTCGTGGTGAGCCGGTTCTTGACCGCCAGGGAGATCTCGCCGAGAGTTTCTCCGGCTCGAGGACCCACCACGGTGCCGCCGAGCACTCGGCCGCGTTTGTCCACTACCAGCTGCGTGTAGCCATCCGTTTTCGACTCCGTCACAGCCCGGTCGACGTGCTCGTGGTCGCAGGTGACGATGCGGTGGCCTTCGGTCATATCTTTGGTTTGCAGGCCGACGGCGCCTACCTCCGGGTGGGTGAACGTAACCCGGGGGACCACCGCACTATCGAACTTGCGGGTCAGGCCGAGGATTGCGTTGGTCGCGGCCACGCTGGCATTTACTCCGGCGGTGTGGGTGAACTGGGGCAACCCGGTCACGTCCCCTGCAGCCCAGATGCGAGGGTTGGAGGAGCGCAGGCGGGAATTGACAACGACGTTGCCGTGAGAGTCGAGTCGCACTCCCACAAGCTGCAAATCGAGACCGGCGGTGTTCGGGCGGCGGCCCAGTGCGGCAAGCACCCGGTCGAAAGACAGGGTGCTTTCGTCGCTGAGGGTGAACGTGCCTGAGTGGCGATCGGTCGAGGAGACCTGGGTCACGCTGGAGTTCGTGCGCACGTCCACGCCGTCCGCAATGAGCGCGGCGTGGATGATGGCGCTGGCCCGTTCGTCCTCCTTGTGCAGGATACGTGGCCCGTTCTCTACGAGCATCACGGCCGATCCGAGACGAGCCATCGCCTGGGCGATCTCACAACCGATCGCCCCGCCGCCAAGCACGACGAGCCGCTCGGGAAAAGTACGCAGGTCCCAGAACGTTTCGCTCGTCAGTAGATCGACCGAGTCGATCCTGGGGATCGCTGGCAATCCCGGCGAGGCGCCGGTGGCGATCAAGGCCTGCCGAAACCGCAGCTCGCGACCGTCGACGTCGACGGTGTCGGGACCGGTGAAACGTGCCCGGCCCCGTACCACCTCGACGTTGTCCCCCACGAGCGACTCCGCGGAATCAACCGGAGCGATTTCGTACATGGCGGCCCGTACGTGCTCCATCACCCGAGCGAAATCCACGACAACATCGTTCACGCTCACCCCGAGGCCTGCCGACGAACGGGCCGTCGTGGCGGCATCCGCGGCCGCGATTAGAGACTTCGAGGGCACGCAGCCGGTCCACAGGCAGTCCCCACCGAGGCGGTTGTCCTCGATCAAAACAGTCCTCGCCCCGAACCTGGCTGCGGTGCGGCTGGCCACGAGACCAGCCGTTCCTCCACCGATGACGACGAGGTCCCATACGTGCGTTTCAATCATGTCTGCGAGCGTAGACGGTCTACGCTGCCTTCAGCGAGAGCGAGCCTGGTTAGGCTGATGGGAACGAAAGGCCGGTCGAGCACTCATGGTGAATGTCTACGAGGCTGCGGGCCGCCTCTACGATGCGCTGTCCGGAGAACGTGTCGTCTACCGAGCCGGCCGACAATCGGGTGTGGCGCTGTTGAATCTGCGTGCCGGCGACACAGTCCTGGACCTCGGCTGCGGCACCGGCCTGAACCATGCCCTTCTCGTCGACGCCGTCGGGCCGTCGGGCACAGTGGTCGGGCTGGACCGCAGCCCGAAAATGCTCGAGATGGCCCACCGCCGAGTGGAAGCCAACGGGTGGACACGCGTGTGCCTGGTCAAAGCGGATGCCACCACGTTCGATCTGAATGAGATCGCGAAAGAACTCCCGGCACCGTCGAACGGACTCTTCGACGCCGTGTTCTCTAGCTATGCGATGAGTGTCTTCGACGACTGGCACCCGGCCTGGGATCGGATGCGGGCGCTGCTCAAGCCCGGTGGTCACGCCGGCATCGTGGACATGCAGCTGCCCGTCGGCCGCGCCCGGATGTTCTCTCCACTCGTGCGCCTGGCCGCCTCGGTTGGTGGGGCCGACCTCCACGCTCGCCCGTGGACCGTCATCGAACGTGAAGGTGTGGATGTTCGCTCCGCGTCGCTGCGCGGCGGCCACATCCAGGTAGTGGCGGCCACGATCCCCTAGCCGACGACTTGGGTCATGTGTGTCTCAGATCACAGAACTCCGGGGAGGCAAGATCAATCGTGCGCAGATGCAAATCTGGGAGATTCATCCCCTGAAACCGAGCCTGAACCATTCGCGGCTGGTTCCGCTCGATGAGCAGACCGGCGACCTGATACGCCTGGTGCTTAGCGCCAGGCACAACTTGGACTGAGGCGCTCCGGCTTCATCTGGACCCAGCAGTGCCAACACGATAGCGCCACGCTCCGAAGCTGAATGAATGGACAAGTTAGCGTCAACGCCGTGGATAAAATCTACGTCGGGACGTCTGACGTAAACGAAGCGACCGCCGACTCGAAATTATCGAACAGGACATGTCGTCGCGGTGCCTCTATGTTCGTGACTTCAAAAGCAGAACCACGTTTTCCGATGTAACCGAGGACCTTTTTTGGTGACCTTTCGTGGCACCGGCGATCACCGACACGCTAGTCATGGTCGGACAGACTGCGAACCTCAAGATCTCCCGGTGCGCATGGTTCGTGGCTCTGATTCGACATTGAATCTTCTTCGTGATGAGCGGTTGCGGCTGGCCAAGCCTTGACCGGGTCCAACACTGTTGCCCGCAAACGCACCGCCTACCGATGGCCGCCAGTGCACCGGTGCTGCGCAAAGTCCCGACTAGCTTCACGCAGATGACTAGGTTGGAGAATGCATCGATCTAAAAAAGCTATGAGGCCGAGGAATGGTGAGAGGGAGGCTCGTGTCCACCTACATCAGCATTGCCGTTCTTCTTGCAGTCGCGCTGCTGACAGTGGGCGGCCTATACCTGATGGCGCGGTACACCGCGGTGGCCCCCGACCCCCTTGAGCGGTTGCCGTTCCTTTCCGGCTGGGAGCCGGAGGAACATGCGCTGTCCAGGTACCACGCCAGGTGGTACCCGCTGACCCTGCTCTTTCTAGCCTTTGACGTAGAGATGCTCTTCATGTATCCCTGGGCACTGGTCGTGGCGAAAGACGGAATCGGCGCCGTCGTGGAGATGTTCGTCTTTCTCGGTGTGCTCATGGTCGGTGTCGTCTGGGCCTGGCGAGAGGGTGCGCTGCGGTGGGTCTAAGAAGCACGCTGGCAGGATGCGCCACCCACAGAGTGCACGTGCTGGTGCTGGAAGTTCCCGGCTGGGGTGAGACTCGTATGCGCGTTGAGGCGGAGCTTGCTCGTCGGGGCTGGACGTCGGCGACATCCCCGGCGGATGCCGACGTTCTGCTGGTCTGCGGGAAACCGGGAGAGGAACTCGAGTCCGCGTGCGCCCGCCTTTGGTCACAGCTTCCCGGCCCACGGGTGCGTGCGGCAGTGATCACCGCAAGCGATGTCGCTTCGACTCTAGAGCGTGCCATGGATGAGCTCCTCGATGACGCCAGACACCACAGCGATGCGCGAACCCGCTCGCGCCAGCCAGCAAAACCACGTGACGAGACCGCGCACACCGAGCACGCAGCGCCTGGCGACAGCGTCGAATCGACCGAGCATGACGTGGATATGGCCATGGACATGGACGTGGACATGGACATGGACATGGACATGGACATGGACATGCCGATGCCGGGAGGGATCCCTCTAGCGTCGGGCGGACCCGATCGCGACGGCCTCGAAATGGATGTGCTTCACGTTCCTCTTGGCCCGGTACTCCCCCACTGGCCCGCCGGTCTCGTTGTGCGCTGCGTGCTCCAAGGTGATGTGATCGTGAGCGCTCAGGCAGAAATCCTTCCCGCAGCCGCGCAACCGATTGGTGACGGTCTTGTCGCGGGTGACAGCGGCCGGTCGGTGGACGACAAAAGACGGCTGGCTGTTATCCGTCGTTCCGATGCTGCGGCGTCGGTGCTTGCTCTAGCCGGGTGGTCGTTCGCGGCAGGCCGCGCCCGACGGATTCGCGACGCCGTGGCGTCGGGCACGGCGCTGCTCGGCGTGGCAGCCGACCTTGACAAGCTTGCGCAGAGCGTCGGCCGCTCCTGGACTCTACGTTGGACGCTGAAAGGCATCACGGTCGGTGACACACTCGCCCAAGCGGAAAACGGGATGGGGCAGAGCGGCTCCGAGACGGTGAGAGGCCGCCTCATCGGCTGGCTCGACGAGGCGCGACGCACTGCGCGAGACGACAAGGCTGAAGGAGCGTACGAGCTGCAGGACCCCCTGGCGTTGCAACGCAGCCTGCTGAGCGAGATCCCGCGACTACTCAACGGCACGGATATCGCGACCGCGCGGCTCATTATTGCCGCTCTGGAAATCGAGACGGCCCCCGTCACTCAGACTCCACAGTCGCGCATATGAGCGACAAAACATGATTGACATCATCGAGGTGAATCCTGTCTGGGCTCTGTTTGCTCCGGTCGCACTCGGCGTTCTCGCCCTGGCCGGAGCCGCGCTCAATGGGATCCTCGTCTCTCGTGCCGAGCGCCGGTCGTTCCGTTCGGGAGCGGCCATCCCGGTGTTCGAGATCGCCCGTTTGATGCGCCAGCGACGCCGCACGACCGTCGCGGCTGATGTTCTCCTCTGGCGCATCGGCTGCGCCGGCCTCGTGGTGGTCGCGGTGCTGAAGACGGCGGTGATCCCGGTGGGTCCGTGGGTTCTGGCTGATATACCGGTTGGGGTTGTCTGGTTCAACACAATGGACGTTCTGGTGTGGGCGCTCGTGTGGCTGATTGGCTGGGGTGCCAACAGCGCCCACTCGCTGGTGGGCGGCTACCGGTTTCTCGCACAGGCCGTCTCCTATGAGTTGCCGCTGATGTTCGCACTGGTGACCCCCGCCGTCGCAGCACACAGCCTGCGGGTGAGCGATGTAGTTGCCGCGCAACAAGAGCTGTGGTTCGTTATCTGGATGCCCATCGCCTTCGTCGTCTTCTGCATGAGCGTCGTCGCTTTTTCCAACTGGGGACCCTTTGCGACAGCAGCGAGCGGAGACATCGCGGGTGGGATCCTGACCGAGGTATCCGGCGTGGACCGGCTGCTGATTCTCGCGGGACGCTATGCTCTGCTCACGACAGGCGCAGCCTTCGCCGTTGTCCTCTTTTTCGGCGGTGGGGCCGGTCCGCTGTTGCCGAGTTGGCTGTGGACGCTCGTGAAAACCCTGCTGTTGCTTGCGGCGTTTGTAGCGCTGCGGCATCGTATGCCAGCTGTGCGTCCCGAACGCCTCGCTGAAGTCGCCTGGATAATCGTGCTCCCGGCGGTACTGCTGCAAACGCTCGCTGTCTCCATCGTCGTCGCAGTGAGGGGCTGAGCATGCTGTTGGTCATTGTTTTCTCGGCACTGGCGGTCACCGCTCTCGCCTCGGGAATCGCGGTCTTCCGCGTCGACTCCATGGCGCGGTCAGCCTACGCCCTGGCTGTGTCCTTCGTCGCCGTCGGCGCGATGCTGCTGATGTTTGATCTTGACTACATCGGCGTCATCACGATTCTCATGATGGTGATGGAGATGGCCATCATGGCGATCTACATGATCATGTTTATGGGGATGAACCCTGCCCTCATGCCAATGAGCATGGTCCACAACAAACGATGGTCGGCGATCCTCGCCGTTGGCACCTTCCTCCTGCTCGCCGGTGGCGCATTACTCATCCCCTGGCCCGCACGCAACGGTTCGCCGGCCGCCGACCTAACCGCATCCCTCGGCGAGGCAATCATGGGATCCAAGATGCTCGTGATGCTCACCGTGAGTCCGATTCTGTTCGCAACGATCGTCGCTGCCCTCGTACTCGCAAACCCTAGGGGCCGCTACGACCGTTGGGGCGACGATCTGAATCGTCCCACTCCTGACGACCCACAACAGGGCGGGTTGGGACGATGACCCTGCAGCTCGTCCTTATCGCCGCCGCGGCACTATTCTGCGTCGGGCTCTACGGCGCGCTCTCCCAGCAAGTCGTCGTCATGGTCATGATGGGGCTGGAGCTCATGCTCAACGGCGTCATCCTCGCAGTCACCGCATTCTGGTGGTTCCTGACACCGATCCCAGACGGGCAGGTTCTCCTGCTCGTGGTGATCGCGGCGATGACCGTGGAAATGGCGATGGGGTTCGCCGTTGCCACTCTCCTGCATCGTTCCCGGGGATCAGATATGACCGACTCAGCAACGGACCTCACCGGATGAGCGATGCAACGGTAAGCACGTTGGGCGTGGCTGCGCTGTGGCTTCTCGTCACTCTGCCTGCTCTGGCGGGAATTGCACTCTGCCTCACGGGACGGCGCGCGAATCTCGTCGCCGTTCCGGTATCGCTTGGCACCGCAGGCTTCACCGTGGCGGCGGCGTTCGTCGTAGCTTCCTTCCGCCCGTCCGTCGAAGTCCCGTTCTTGGCCGGTGCTTCATTCGGGCTCGCGGTCGACGGACTCTCGGCCCTGATAGTGCCGACGGTCGCAGTTATCACCCTCATGGTCCTGGTCTTCGCGGCCGCTGAGGGAACGGAATCGCCAGCGCGCTTCCACGGACTGATGCTCATCTTTGCTGCGGCCGTGGCGGTGACGGCCACCGCCACGACATTGCCCACTCTGCTGTTCGCGTGGGAGATCATGGGCGCCATGTCCTACGCGCTGATTGGCTTTCACTGGCGGGAGGACCACCGGGTCGGAGCCGGGCTGACCGCGTTCATCACGACACGGCTGGGAGACCTCGGCCTCTACCTTGCGGCCGGGGCAGCCCTGGCGGGCGGTGCCGGGATGGGACTCGCCGACCTGGCTACGGCTCCGTCCCCGTGGCGTCACCTCATCGCCGCAGGAATTCTGATGGCCGCATTCGGCAAGGCAGCCCAACTGCCCTTTAGTTTTTGGCTTTCTCGGGCGATGGAAGGCCCGAGCCCGGTTAGCGCCCTCCTGCATTCGGCGGCGATGGTAGCGATGGGTGGCTACCTCCTGCTGCGACTCGCTCCGCTGCTGGAGGTCACGGGCTGGGCCGCGACGACGGCAGCGTGGGTGGGCGCCCTGACCGCTCTGCTGCTGGGCGCCGTCGCAGTCACCCAGACAGACCTCAAACAGCTCTTGGCGGCATCCACTGCAGCGCAGCTCGGTTTCGTGGTGCTGGCTGCCGGCGTCGGTTCCCTGGCGGGCGGGACGGCCCACCTCATCGCTCACGCTTCAACGAAAGCGCTCCTGTTCCTCGCGGCGGGCGCTTGGCTCGTGGCACTCGGCACTAAGCAACTGCCAGCGCTCCGGGGTGCCGCTCGCCGCTGGCCGCTGGTCGGAGTGACGTTCGCTGTCGGCGCCCTGTCCCTGGCCGGAATAGCCCCTCTGGCCCTATGGGCGACGAAGGATCAGCTCCTGGCCGCCGCCTGGGAAACCAGTACGGCCCTGTATGTCGTGGGCTTGGCCGCCGCCGCACTCGCCGCGGCATATGCGGGCAAGGCTCTCATCATCGTCTGGAGCCACCCACTGGCAAATGCCGCCGACAAGTACGACACCGAGCAGCGCGGTACGCGGCACATCGCCGCCTGGGAACGGGTACCGCTTACCGTTCTGGCGGTGGGCGCGGCGCTCTTGGGAGTGCTCACCCTGCCGCCGGTCGGCGACTGGGTACGGGGTGTGCTCGGAGCAGAATCAGATCCGCGGCCCGGCATGCTCGAACTGGTCGGCTCGACCTTGCTGGCACTCCTCGTACTCGGTCTGGTGGCTTGGAAGGGAGCGCCTCGATCTTCCTGGGCCGCGAACTGGCTCGGGCTCGAGCAAACGACCCGAGTCATGGTCGTCGACCCGCTTCTTCTCCTCAGCAAACGACTCGCCCGTTTCGATGACGCAGTGCTCGATCGTGGAATCCACGTTGCGGCGCGCGCAGTAGCGCTCGGCGCCCGTCGACTCGGCCGGTTCGATGACCACGGGCTCGATGCGGCAGTGACTGCGGCGGCGCGCGGCAGTATCGTCACCGGTTCCGCTGCTGCCCGGGCAGACACCGACGGTGTGGATGCGGCAGTCGAGGCTATCGCGGGCACCGCGCGCCGGTTCGGCGTGATCGCCCGGCGTCCCCAAACGGGCCAACTGCATCAGTATTACGCGCAAATCACCGTCGTTCTCGTTGTCGCCGTCATCCTTCTTCTCGTTCTCCTTCTTCCCGTTATGAGGTAATCCATGCTCAGTCTTGTCGTCTTCCTGCCGGTACTGACCGCGGTGTTCCTCGTTGTCGTGCCCCGGGTTCCGGACCGGGCCGCCCGATGGGCCTGGCTGGGAATCGCTCTTATCGATCTGGCGCTACTGGTGGGAATGTGGATCGCTTTTGACAGCCCGAAACCCGGCGACCTCGCGTACGAGGAACAGCTGCAGTGGATGCCGAGTGTTGGTAGTAGTTACCACCTCGGAGTGGACGGTCTGTCCCTGCCGTTGCTCACTCTGACCGCCGTGATCTTCGCCGCCTGCGCGGTCTATGCCCTCAGGGAGAACGACCGACCCAGGCCGCAGGCCGCTCTCTTCCTGTTTCTCCAGTCGGCCTGCCTCGGCGTGTTCGCCGCGCAGGACCTGATCTTGTTCTTCGTCTTCTTCGACCTGTCACTGGTCGGCATGTACTTCGTCATCGCCGGTTGGGGCCATGGTAACGCCGCGCGCTCGGCGCTGAAGTTCTTCTTGTACACGTTCCTTGGGTCTTTGGCCCTGCTACTCGGTTTCATCGGCTTGTATCTTGGCGCCGACCCGCACACCTTCGATATGGCCGAGCTCGCCCAGTCTCCCCCCTTTCAGAACAGCCCCGTTGCGGGGGGCTTCGTGCTCGCCGCCATCCTTATCGGCCTCGCGATCAAGACGCCTACGTTTCCGTTCCACACCTGGCTACCGCCGGCTCACACCGATGCCCCCGCCATCGGCTCTGCCGTGCTGGCCGGCGTGCTGCTGAAAATGGGCACCTACGGTTTCGTGCGCATCGCGATGCCTCTACTTCCCGACGCCTGGCGATCCTGGGCCTGGGTCATCATCGTCGTCGGCATCGTGTCGGTGCTCTATGGCGCCCTCGTTGCCTTGGCCCAGACCGATGTTAAACGGATGATCGCCTACACGTCGGTCAACCACATGGGCTACATCGTTCTGGCCGTCGGCGCCGCTGGCGTCGTCAGCGACAGCTCCGCCCAGGCGCAAGAGCTCGCCGTCACCGGTGCCGTCGTGCAGATGGTCAGCCATGGCCTGATCACCAGCGCACTTTTCCTCCTCGCTGGCGTGCTGTACGAACGACGGCAGAGCTACGATCTCAACGCTTTCGGCGGGCTCGCGGCACCGGCCCCCCGGTACGCGGCGTTCTTCGCCGTCGCCGCATTCGCGTCCCTCGGACTGCCCGGCTTCAGCGGGTTCATCGCCGAATTCCAGATTTTCGCCGGCAGCATCGGAACCGTACCGCTGAGCCTGCTCGCACTCCCTGGCATCCTGATTACCGCGGCGCTGTTTCTCCTCGCATCGCAACGTCTCCTCACGGGCAAACCGCGCGGGTTGTCCACCGGGTTTAGCGACCTGAACACAAACGAAACACTTTCCATCGGCTCGCTGCTGGTTCTCTCGGTAGTCATCGGGGTGTTCCCGCGGTTCCTACTTGACATCATCGAACCCGCAGCATCAGTCGTCGTCAACCTGGTCAGCCGTTAGTTGCCCGTGAACGTAGCACTGGACACTCTCTCCCTTTTGCCGGAAGTTTTCGTTCTCGGCGGGGCGATCGTCGCGCTCCTCGCCGGGTCGTTCCTCCCCCGAAACCGCCAGGTCGCGACCCGGTGGATAGCCATCTGGGCGCTGATGGCAAGTGTGGTTGCGGCCGCAGTCGGGATGATGCAGCCGTCGACGACGATTTTCGAAGCGAGCTTCGCCGTGGACATCGGCTCCGGTTTCGGTCGAATCATCATTGCCCTGGGAACGATCTTCGTCATCGTGCTCGGAATCGAGGAACTCAGCGGCACGCGTCGGGAAAGTGAAACGTACGCCCTGTTGCTTCTCGCCGCCCTCGGCGCCATGCTCCTGTCTGGCGCAAGCGACCTCCTCATCCTCGTAACCGGGTACCTGCTCACCTCGATCCCGTTATATGCCCTAATCGGAATGAGTCGTTCCCCCCATGCCGCCGAGGCAGCGATGAAGACGTATCTACTCGGCGCGCTGCTCGGAATCATGATGATGCTGGGCGTCACCGTGTTGTTCGGAGTCGGCGGCGGCACCTCGTACCGTCAGCTGGGCCCCGCTCTACTCGGTGCTCCGGCTGCCGCCGTGGCCGTGGGGGTCGTCGCAGTGCTCGGAGGCTTGATGTTCAAAGCTGGCGGCGTGCCGGGACACTTCTGGATTCCGGACGCGACACAGGCAGCCGGAACAGCTGTCGCAGCTTTCCTCACCACCATTCCGAAAGTCGGCGCTCTCGTTGCGGCCTACCGACTGCTCGACATCATCCCGGCAAGCATCGACTGGCCACTGTTGGTCGGGCTTCTCGCCGCTGCCAGCATGACCCTCGGAAACCTTGCCGCATTCTGGCAAGACGACGTTCGCCGGCTGCTCGGCTGGTCGACAGTGAGCCAGGTCGGCTACCTCCTGCTGCCGGTCGCGGTTGCCGGGCGCAGTGACCTCGCCCTGCCATCGCTGCTTCTCTATCTCGCAGGTTACGCCGCCACTAACCTCACCGCCTTTGCGGTGGTAGCGGCACTTCCCACTCGCCGCGCCATCACCGACTATCGCGGGGCGGCCAGCTCCCATCCCTGGCTTGCCGGCGCCCTCGTCGTGAGCCTGCTCGGCCTCGTCGGCACACCCCCGACCATCGTGTTCGTCGGCAAACTCACCACGCTCGCCGCTGCTTGGGACGGCGGCCTCGTCTGGCTCGTGGTCATCGCCGTGATCAATAGCGTAGCGAGCCTGTTCTACTACCTGCGCTGGCTGGCACCGATGTTTTCCCGCACTCCTGCGCTTTCCTATCCCACGGCAACCTTGTCACCGGTCGCCGCTGCAGCACGGGCGCGACGCCGCTGGGCAGCTCACTCGGCCATCACCGGAGCTGTATTCGTGCTCGTTCTCGGCGTCGTCGCCGGCGGCATCCTGTCAATCGCCGGGTCTCCCCTCGTTCACTGAATTAGCTGCGCTCACGCATCGACTTCAGAACATGTTTCTTGCCAACGAACATTTTTTGGTGAAGATGCCGCCTTGTGTAAGAGGGCGAACGAGGCGGGGACGCACCCGAAGGCACAGGTGAAGCCTCCGGTCAGTGCCACCGGCCGCGGCCCCTTGTTATCCTGGATCTTCCCGCCAATGTAGGTGCCGATGTAAATCATGCCAATCGTCCCGGTGAACGGCAAAGATGCTTCCGGACTGGTCAGTGTCCCGTGGCATCCGGGCTCTTCAGCGCAGAGCTGAACACACTCCACGCGTCGACGGCGCCAATCGAGAACTGCAGCAACAGCGCTGCACTCACAAGCCCCATCGCATCACCGTCGGCTTTTTGGTCGTTCCGCCGATCGCAGTGGCTGATGATGACGTAGCTCTACCTTCCCGGTGGTGCTGGACAAGTCCCCCATGGAAACACTCGTGGCGCGCAGCCTTCGCTAGTTCGGCTCTTCGCTCTCCCGCGGCTGGAGCCACATCGCTATATTCCCGCCAATGTTCCTTCTGGCGCACGGCGACTGCCCGCACGGTACGTCTCGACCGGTTCCAGACGTACGACGACCGCCTTCGAAGCCGGTGTGTTGCTCCCGTCGGCCGTGGATCCCAAAGGAACGAGCGGGTTCCCTTCGGGAAAGTAGGTAGCCGCGCACCCGCGTGACGTCGGGAACGCGACGATCCTGAAGTTGCGCACCACCCGGTCGACGTTGTCGGTAAACTCACTGTGCACGTCGACGATCTGGCCATCTTCGACACCGAGCATGGACAAATCGTCTGGATGGACGAAGATCACCTTGCGGCTCTTCTTGATGCCACGGTAGCGGTCATCCAGGCTGTAGATCGTCGTGTTGAACTGGTCGTGCGCGCGCATCGATTGCAGCAGCAGGCGTCCGGTCGGGCACTCGATGTACTCGAGCTCGTTGACCGTGATCATGGCTTTGCCGGTTGGCGTGTTAAACGTCCGCGAATCACGCGGCCCGTGGGGAAGGATGAAACCGTTGTCCCGGTGGAGTCGCTCATTAAAGTTGTCGAAGCCCTTGATAACGTGTTCGATGTGATCACGGATCGTGTCATAGTTCTCTTCAAACCCGGCCCAGTTGATGCGCCCATCGTCACCGAATACCTGGCGCGCGATCCGAGTGACGATTGACACTTCGGAGAGTAGCTTGTCCGAAATCGGCTTGATCTTGCCTCTGGTCGCATGGATCGCGCACACGGAGTCTTCGACAGAGAGCATCTGCGGGCCCCCTGCCTGGATGTCGATCTCGGTGCGCCCCATGGTCGGCAAGATTAACGCTTCGTCGCCCACCGTGAGGTGGTTACGGTTCAGTTTCGTTGAGATCTGCACGTTGAGGCCCACAGAGCGGAATCCTGCTTCGGCAGCTGCGGTATCTGATACCGCAGACACGAGGTTGCCGCCCATCGCAATCCACACCTTGGTTTTTCCTGCGAGCATCGCTTCCACCGACTGAACGGTGTCGAAGCCGTTCTCGCGCGGAGGATCGAAGTGAAATTCTTGCTGGAGGGCATCCAGAAATGCCGGAGGCATTTGTTCCCAGATACCCATCGTGCGATCGCCTTGCACATTACTGTGACCACGGATCGGAGAGGCGCCTGCGCCTGGCTTACCGATGTTTCCCCGAAGTAACAGGAGATTCATGATTTCTTTAATGATGGCAACAGCGTCTTTGTGCTGAGTCAGCCCCATCGCCCAGGTGATGATGACCTTGTCTGCCTTCATGTACCGCGCAGCAAGCTCGTCTATCTCCGCCGTCGTAAGTCCGGTTGCTCGAAGAACCGAGTCGTGATCGAGCGTGGCGACATGTGCTTTGAACTTTTCAAGCCCCGCGCAGTGTTCCTCGATGAACTCGTGGTCGAGAACCGTTCCGGGGTGTGCGGTTTCGGCCTCGAAGACGCGTTTGGAGATTGCCTTCATCAACCACCCGTCGCCGCCCGCGCGGATTTGCACGTACTGGTCGGCAAGACCTGTTCCGTGGCCGATGATACCTTTCACCTTCTGCGGGTTCTTATAGCGGATCAAGCCAGCCTCGAGGAGCGGGTTGACCGCAACAATATCCGCACCGGCCTCCTTTGCCTCCTCGAGGGCCGTGAGCATTCTGGGGTGGTTCGTACCAGGGTTTTGCCCCATGACGATGATTAGGTCCGCCTGAGCAAAGTCCTTATAAGCAACCGTGTTCTTTCCGATGCCAATGGACTCGCCCATGGCTAGCCCAGTGGACTCATGGCACATATTGGAACAATCGGGGAGGTTGTTGGTGCCAAGTGACCGGGCAAGCAGCTGGTAGATGAATGCGGTCTCGTTGGCGGTGCGACCACTGGTATAGAACGTCGCCTCGTTGGCAGAATCAAGGGCTTTCAGCCGGTCGCCAATAAGCGTGAACGCATCATCCCAGCTGATCGGCTCGTAGTGGTCTTTGCCTTTCGGCTTGTAAACAGGCTCAGTCAGTCTGCCTTGCATGCCCAGCCAGTACTCCGACTTCTCCAGCAAACTGCTGATGGAGTGTGCCGACCAGAAGGTGGTCGGGATAGCCACCGGCGTAGCTTCCCAGGTAACGGCCTTCGCCCCGTTCTCGCAGAACTCGAACGTCTTGCGGTGATCCGGGTCCGCCCAAGCACAACTCATGCAGTCGAAGCCGTCCTTCTGATTCATATCGGTTAGCAGCTTCAGACTGCGACCAATACCCATCTCCAAAAAGGCCGGCCCCATGGAATGGGTGACACCGGGCACTCCGGCAGCCCATGTCTTCGGATCCCCAACCACCATTTCAGTGGCATTTTCGTTGATATCCTCGATCGGGGCTTTCGCACTCATACCGCACCACTTTCTCGTAGTCTTGCCGGTATTTCGACGACGTGTTTATCGCCGGAATAGATCACCATCAAACTTTCCTGAGGAAGCCCTCCGATATCATTCGCACCTCGGACGCCAGTTCGGCTGCGAAGACGAGTGGAGCCAAGAAGAGTGGAGCCAAGGCAGAGGCCAACACCGGCACGCTAGCCATCTCGGCCTTGTGCGCCAATACGACGCCCATCCTGCTCGACACAATAAACACCGTGCCCCGAGGAGGCAACCTGTTCTGCGCGCAGTTTGTCGAAACATGTCGCCAAAAACCCGGGGCTATTGTCGCTTCGTTGTCGTTCACTTTATACATAGACTACGTACGCACCCTGTCAACACTCGTCCGGTGACAGATATCAGGAGAACTCGTGGCGTAGGAATTGAATTCCAGACGCCGATACCGCTGCGGAGCAGCGATAGCCAGCGAGTCATCCAGAACGCTATATGGGCGCATGGTCACCGCGGGAGAAATCCCCCCCACCCCTAATCTTCAGTGGCTTCACTCGAGTAAAAACATCTTTTTGCATAACTAATGAATCATCCACTCTAAAGCAGACAACTTTTCGTCGAGCCACTCTCCCACCCATATTTCAGTCCTATCAGCTAAATGAGAACCACGCAAGCATTCGGTCCCGGTCTAGGGGTGGAATAGAACGATTCCTACTATGTCAACCGATTGATAACGTGTCCGACTCCACTCCGTCGCACACCGACCGTCGAACGCGTTGGGTCGAACTAATCGACACCGCAGGAATCCACCTCTAACCACACCGAATCGTCTACAGCCAGCTCAGTCTTCGGCGCGGAGGTAGACATAAACAGTTTCTTGGCTGACCCCAAACGCACGAGCAAGAACAGACTGTGGAACGCCAACGGCAGCCTTCTCACGCAGCGCAGCCGCGCGAGCCATGTCCAGCGATCGGGTAAAGGGCCTGCCCGCGTCTTCATCGAGCAGCACGACGAATAAGTGGCGGTTACTCGCTGCTTACCTCCCCGAGAACGCCACGTTTAATTGGACGTCTGCAACGCCGTGCTGAGTGGCTCCGACACCGGGGCGCTGACGAGGGTGGGTTCCATCCTTGAGCTCACTGCGGCATAATCGGAAAAACGGCCCCGAATGGTGACGATGAATTACCCACCCGCCGGGACGTGACCGGAAGGAATAGTTGGTGTGAATTCTGCAAGGTTGCCCGGACGTGGCGTGGGTGCACTCTCGGAATCTGACGCGGAGATATATGTTGCCTCCGTGTGCTTTAAGACCGGGCCGCCGGGTGCTGCCGGAGTTGAGGTCGAACGGTTAGTCCACGATGTCTCGGATCCTCAGTTCCCGGTTTCGGTTGCGCGGGTCAGCGACGCGATGGCAGCATCACAGGGACCGTTACCGGGTGGAGGAGTAATCACCTTCGAACCAGGCGGGCAGTTGGAGGTGAGCTCTGTGTGCGCGTCTGATCTTCCCTCTCTCGTCGTGGCGACCCGGGCGGATCTTGCAGCTGTTGAGGCTCTGCTGGCGGATGCTGGTCTCTGCTTCGGCGCGGTGGCTTTGGACCCTGCTCGGCCGCCGGTGCGGTCATTGGATCATCCACGTTATGCCGCCATGGAGCACCATTTTGATCGTTTCGGCTCTGCGGGACGGGTCATGATGTGTTCCACTGCTGCTCTGCAGATTTCGCTGGAGGCTGGGTTCGACACTCCGGGATCCAGTGGCGCGGCGCAACGTTGGGCGCGACTGCACAATCTCATTCCGGTCCTTGCTGCTATGTTTGCAAATTCCCCGTTCCTTCGTGGCACCCCCAGCGGTTGGCAGAGCAACCGGCAGCGTATCTGGTTGGCGATGGATGCTTCCCGGACCGCAATGGTTCCCCGCTCGGTGGACCCGCGCTTGGACTGGACCCGCTACGCGCTTGATGCGCTGCTGCTGTGCATTCCCTCAACAGAGGCTGCCTGGACAGCTCCGCGCGGGTTGACGATGCGGAACTGGTTACGTGGAGAAGGCCCACGACCTGCAACGCTCGACGACCTGAAGTACCACCTGACAACTTTGTTCCCACCTGTCCGCCCGCGGGGGTTCATGGAGATCAGGGTGATCGACGCACAGGCAGGCAGCGACTGGGAGTCTGTCACGGCCATGGTGACAGCCCTGATGGATGATGAGCATGCAGCCGACCTGGCCGCAGAGGCCTGCGCGCCGGTGGCGTCCCTGTCCAATCCGCTCAGGACAGCTGCCCGTCACGCGTTGACAAATCCCGTGCTCGCTTCGGCAGCCTACGGCTGCGCCGAAGCTGCCCTGATGGCATTGCCCCGTTTAGGGGTTGACGCCGCCACGCGTAACCGCGCAGAAGATTTTGTTGACCGATTTACGGCGCGGGGCCGGTGTCCAGCGGAAGAGCGACTGGAAGTGTGGAGAAGGACCGGCAATTATTTTGGTCCGTCAGAGCATGAGGAGCATTGTGAAAATGTCCGATAATTTTTTTGAATCCGGTACCGATCCGGAAAGTCTCAAAACTTTCATCGCCGACGCGCTGGAAAGGTCCCGGATCCGAACGCATGCGCTGACTGAGTGCGACGAGGAAGATCTGCTGAAGCAGCACTCGGCGCTGATGTCGCCACTGGTCTGGGACCTCGCGCATGTCGGCAGCCAGGAGGAACTCTGGCTGGTCCGCGACGTCGGCAAAATGGAGCCGCTGCGGTGCGACATCGACGAGATGTATGACGCTTTCCAGCATGCGCGCAGCGCTCGCACCTCGCTGCCATTGCTCTCACCGGAGGAGTCCCGCAAGTACCTCGCCCAGGTTCGGACCAAAACCCTCGATGTCCTGGATCGGACTCCCCTGGAAGGCTCGCCATTGGTGGATCGTGGCTTCGCCTTCGGAATGATCATCCAGCACGAGCAGCAGCACGACGAGACGATGTTGGCCACCCACCAGCTCCGGGTTGGCAGACCAGTCCTGCATGCCCGGACATTGGCAGCCGACGTCGTGTCCACCGACCGGTACTCTCTACCAAAGGAAGTGCTGGTACCCGCAGGGACGTTCATGATGGGGACCTCGGTGGAGCCCTGGGCACTGGACAACGAACGTCCCGCCCATCCGGTCGATCTGCCCGCGTACTGGATCGACACTATTCCGGTAACCAACGGCGCCTACCGATCTTTCATAGACGACGGCGGCTACCGAACCCCCCGCTGGTGGACGGCCCAAGGATGGAAGCACGTCAGAGAAACCGGAATAGTGGCGCCCAAATATTGGGAACGCGACGGTGACCGGTGGGTCAGAACCAGATTCGGCGTCGTTGAACAGGTGCCAGAAGACGAGCCGGTGCAGCACGTGTGCTGGTTCGAAGCGGACGCCTACGCTCGCTGGGCCGGGCGTAGGCTTCCGACCGAACCAGAGTGGGAAAAAGCTGCGCGGTACGACCCCCGGTCCGATTGCTCGAAGCGCTACCCGTGGGGTGATGAAGATCCCAGCCCGCATCACGCGAACCTGGGCGGATCAGCTCTGCGGCCTTCCCCCGCCGGCTCCTATTCGCGCGGCGCATCACCGTTGGGAGTGCGCCAACTCATCGGTGATGTTTGGGAATGGGTCTCCAGCGACTTCCGCCCTTACCCCGGATTCATCGCGTTCCCCTATCAGGAATACAGCGAAGTTTTTTTCGGGTCTGACTACAAGGTGCTACGCGGCGGCTCCTGGGCGGCGGACGCAGCCGCGTGCCGTGGGACATTCCGCAATTGGGATTACCCAATCCGCCGGCAAATCTTCGCCGGCTTCCGTACGGCGCGGGATGCCGCACCGGACGAGGTGCGTTAGCCTGTGTGCCGTCATTTAGCTTATGTCGGGTCCCCGGTGCCGCTCGCGGATTTGCTGCTCGCCCCCGCTCACGGGTTGTTGACGCAATCCTGGGCACCCAGACATCAGCGGTACGGGACCGTAAACGCTGATGGTTTCGGTGTCGGATGGTATGCCTCGGGGGATCCATTACCGGCCCGTTACCGCCGCGCAATCCCTCTCTGGGCAGACGGGTCCTTCGCTGATGTCGCTCGGGTTACCTCCAGCCAGGCGGTGCTCGCAGCCGTCCGGTCCGCGACACCAGGGATGACGCAGGAGGCATCAGCTGCTGCCCCCTACGCGCACGGGCCCTGGCTTTTCAGCCACAACGGCCGGATAGAGGGTTGGCCGCAGGCAGTGGAAGCTCTGGCCGCATCGCTTCCGCCCGCTCGTCTACTGGCCCTTGAAGCTCGGGTCGACTCCGCCCTGCTCTGGGCACTTGTCCTGGAACGGCTCGCCACAGGAGACTGCGCCGGGGAAGCGCTGGCGCACGTGGTCAACAGCGTCTCCGCCGTCACCGGCGCACGACTAAATTTTCTGCTCACGGACGGCACAGTCATAGCGGCCACGGCCGCCGGAGATACCCTCTTTTGGCGAACCGGTCCCGGGAGCGTCGTGGTGGCCAGTGAACCTTTCGATGACAGCCCTGACTGGCATGAGGTGGCGGACAATTCTCTTCTGACCGCCACCGCCGGCTACGTCGACGTCCGTCCAATTCCCACTTTCACGAAGGAACAGGTAGCCCCATGAGTCTCTTTGCCGCCCGCCCCGACATCATCCATCACCTATCTCCGGACTTTCTAGGGCGAAGCCTGCGCGCAGACGTGCGCACAGGACTGAGCGCGTCGCCGAAAACGCTGCCACCCAAGTGGTTCTACGACAAACTCGGCAGCGAACTGTTTGAGCGCATCACAGGCCTGCCGGAGTATTACCCCACACGAGCCGAACGTGAAGTGCTAGAACTCCATGCGGCAGAGATAGCGACCGCATGCCCTGCAGAGACGCTGATCGAGCTCGGGTCGGGATCTTCCCGGAAAACCCCCCTGCTGCTCAACGCGCTGAGAGACGAAGGCTCCCTTCGCCGTTACGTTGGCGTAGATATCAGCGATAGTGCACTGCTGGATGCCCAAAACGAATTGGCTCCTGCCTTTCCCGGCCTTGAACTGCAGGCCGTGACTGCGGACTTCGAGACCCAGCTGCACCTGCTACCTCGGACCGGACGTCGCATGGTCGCGTTACTGGGCAGCACCATCGGTAATTTTGAGCCATCGACCCGAGCCAGTTTTCTTTCTAACGTTCGCGACTTGCTCGGCAAAGACGGTGGTTCACTGCTTCTAGGTACGGATTTGGTGAAATCGCCACACGTCCTCGTTTCGGCTTATGACGACACGGAAGGGATCACCGCTGACTTCAACCGGAACGTGCTGCGCGTTCTCAACACCGAGCTCGGTGCCAATTTCGACGTGATGGCCTTTGAACACATGGCGGTGTGGATGCCCCGAGAGGAATGGATCGAGATGCGGCTGCGCGCCAGCAAGCCAATGATGGTGCACCTGCCAGAGATGGATATGAACATCCAATTCCACGAGGGGGAAGAACTTCGAACGGAAATTTCGGCCAAATTCCGCCTTGGCGGCGTGGTCGAGGAGATGGAAACGGCGGGGTTCTCCGTAGCCGGGCAGTGGACGGATCCGCAAAATCGTTTCGCCTTGACCCTGGCCGCAGCCATCTAGACCGGCCCGGGGACTGGCCCCGGCCAACATTTCAGAACGTTCACCGAAGAAAGCCAACAAGTCGCTGGATCTCGGCCTTCGTGTTGTAGTAGTGCACCGAGGCCCGCATCACCATATCCCCCCTTTATCGTGTCCCCTGTGGGGACGCAGTCGACCTGAGCGGAAAATAAGGGTGCTACCGAGACATTGATCCGGTGATCTGCCAAGTTGGCCTTGATATTCCTGGCGTCGTTTCCTTTCACCGAAAAGGTTACGATGCCGCACTTGATGATCCCGCGGTCGTGGACAGTGACCGAGGGCGCCGCCGCCAGTTCAAACCGCAGCTGATCCGCGAGTCTGACGACAAGTTCGCGCTCCGGCTTTACTACGAAGTTCATTTAAATGAAGCTTCTATATCTCGTCAACCCTCAATTTTGTGGCTGACGCGGTGTTGAGGTGCCGGTAGATGCTTCTGGCCAGGTAGCGTTTGAGGATGCGGC
>NZ_SOHI01000032.1:0-83166 GCF_004403585.1 Cryobacterium sp. Hb1
AGCTCCCAGAACCGCGCCTGCTTCTCCACCAACTCATACTTCGACCACACGTACAACACCTCACAAAATCGAGTGTTGCGACGACCAGTTGAATCCGCCGTTCCCTTCTGAAACTCCTACTGTGGTGGCGCCAACCGCTGCATCACCTCCGCCGGCCCCGACTTCACCGTGCGGTCCGGCTCGGCGTAGTGGGCCTTCGTCGTCGACGTCGAGGTGTGCCCGAGCATGTCGGCCGCCGCCTGCATGCCGAGCTCATTGGCGAGGAGCGTCGCCCCGGTGCGGCGAAAGGAGTGCGGAGTGATGTTCAGGCCCTCGAGGCCGGCATTCCGCAGGATCTCCCGAAACGTGCGCCTGACGTTGTATGGCGCGAGTGGAGTGCCCACTCTCGAGTAGAACAGCAGATGTTCCGTGTCCTCCGGATCGAGCAGTGCCAAGCGCTGGCGGATGACCTCGACCGCGAAGGGCGGCATTCCAATGACCCGGTTCGACTCGTGGGTCTTGGGATGCTCCTGACGGTGCACGCCGGCTTTGTTGTGCACCACAACCGTGCCGCATATGTGCACCCGCGGCGGGTCGCCCTCCAGGTCAATGTCGCACTGCCGAATGGCGAGCGCCTCGCCGATGCGCGTGGCGGTGCCGAGCATCACCTCGATGATGTCGCGCACCTGGCCGTCGGATCGCGGCCCCATCCTGCCGTCTTCCGTGCGCCATTCGCGGGCTGCCAGGCGGATGGCGGCTATCTGCTCGGTCGTGAGCGCCTTCGGCGTGTGCGGCGGCCTCTTCATCCGCGACGTCTCCTTCATCGGATTGCGCGGAATGATCTCCCGCCGCACCGCGAATGCCAGGATCATGCCGAGCAGCGTGCGGGAGTGCTTGGCTCGCGGATACGACTGCGCTCGCTGCTGCCTCAGGAAAAGCTCGATGCGTCCAACAGTCACTTCTCGAATCGTGAAGTTTTCAAAGAACGGCACGACAAGCACGCGCAGTTCACGCTGATACGTGTCTTTCGTACCCTGGGAACGGTCGACATCGAGCATCACGTCTTCCATCCATGCCTCGGCGAGCAGCGGAAACGGCGAGCTCGCGGTCAGCGAGTCCCCTGCCCCACCGGTGCGCAGGCGCGCAGCCAGATCGACCTTGAGCGCTGCCTGCGCCGCGTTTCGACTCTCACGCGTCGCGCCGACCTGTCGAGACTGTCCGTCCCAGTCACGGAAGACGGTCGTGGCCCTGAACCGTCCTGGGCCGAGCTTGACGGTTGTGATCGAGCCGAACGTGCTGATCGGCAGACGTGGACGACCCGCCACTAGTGATCGCCCCCACGATCGCCCAGAGCCGGTTCAGGCTCGTGCAGACTGTCGAGCCATCGCCGAACATCGGAGATACGGTAGCGGATCTCCCGGCCGACTCGAATGCCGGAGGGCCCACGACCGTCGGTGCGCAGGTCATAGATGGCTTGCACCTGCACGCCGACATATTCGGCGAGCTCACTTGTCGTCAAAACGGGCTCGAGACCGAGCCCCAAGAGTTTTTCAGTGTCCATAACCCGTAGGTGTTCGAGGTCATCCCAGATGACTCGAACAGGGTCGTGCACCTTCTTTACGAGGACCTGAGAAAGCTGTATATTTTTGAATAAACAATGGATAAACAATGGGTGTATCAAGTCTTGCCCTTTCGGTACAGACAAGAAACCCTGATCAGATTCAAATTGCAGTAGGGCGGCCGGGACTTGAACCCGGGACCGACGGATTATGAGTCCGCTGCTCTAACCAGCTGAGCTACCGCCCCAAAGAGAACGACCAAACGGTCGTTCCCACAAATACGTGACTATCCCGGCGTCTGCGACGAAACCCCGTTGGTGACCAGATCGCTCACCGGCTCCCCACGATACAGGCATTCGAACGTGTTCAAAGTGCGCTTGATGTCGTGCGCGGCAATGAGTTTGAGTGACTCCCGCTTGAGTGCCTCCAGGCGTTCTGGGGTAGCCGTCAGCACCAGGGTCAGTTTGTCCGCCAGATCCCGCGCGTCGCGCGGCTTGAACAGGTACCCGTTGGCCTGGTCATGAACGAGATGTGGAAGCGCCATTGCATCGGCGGCCACAATTGGCAATCCCGACGCCATGGCCTCCATCGTGGCGATACTCTGCAGCTCGGCAATGGACGGCATGGCGAAGACCGTGGCCCGTGAGTACGCCGCGCGCAGTTCGTCATCCGTCACATAGCCGGTGAACGTGACACGGGAGCGGATGCCGAGCGTGTCGGCCAGGTGCTCCAGGTTGCGTTTCTGGTCGCCCCCGCCGACAATCTCGACCCGGGCGTCGAGGTCAGGTGACAACAGCGCTGCCGCCTGCAGGAGCACGTCGATCTGCTTCTCTCCGGTGACGCGACCGACGAATAGGATTCGGTTCTTTGTGCGCGGCTCGAAGTTCGGTGCGTAGTTGTCAGCGTCGATTCCGCAGGAGATCGCATGGACACCGGTGAGACCGGTGTATTTCTCCAAAAACTGTGCGGCCCGTATGGTCGGGGTGGTGACGGCTGCGGCGCGGCCGAACGTGCGCCGGGCAGCACGCCAGGCGGCCTTGATAACGCGATCTTGTAAGCCGACCGGCACGAGGGAGAACTTCACCATATTCTCGGGCATGAAGTGATTCGTGCCGACCAGGCGGATGTTGCGCTTGGCCGCCTCGATCGAAACACCGCGGCCGACGTTGATGTGGGACTGAAAGTGCACGACGTCGGGATGGAAAGAGTTGAGAATGCGCCGGCTTTCACCACGAATCAGCCAGGGCAGGGCGTAGCGTAACCAGTCGTGCGGGTACCAGCGCCAGCTGTGCAGGCGATGCACCACCATCGGCTGTCCCTCGTGCATTTCGGTCCAACTGCCGTGCTTGCGCGACGCCGCGGGAGCCATGATCTGAACTTCGTGGCCTCGTGCCACCAGGCCGGCGGCCAGTCGCTCGGCAAATCGAGCAGCACCGTTCACATCGGGTGCAAAAGTGTCGGCGGCGATGAGAACACGAATCCGCGGCTTTTCAGACGGCACACTCGCGGCGCGCTCGGGCGCATTGCCCGGGGTTGGGCTGCTCAGCAAGTCGGTCGAATCTGACAAGTGGAGTGGTCCCTACGTTGTTGGGCCGGAGATCATCATCCGGCAGGAAATCTCGAGTGCACTCGCTGGAAATGACGCGGTGCAGTCGAACCCTATTCTAAACCGTGCCCACCCAGCGGTGTCCCGCACCGCGGGGGCCCAAAATTCTTCGCGAGTCAGCGGTCGAGTTGAGGGTGGTAGCGCGCGAGCAGAAAAACCCCCCAAATGGCAATTGCCCCGGCCACGACGAAGGCGACGGCAGCTGCGGGCGGTGCTTGGCTGGCTTCGCCCAGCACGATGATTCCAATGCCGACAGCGACGAGCGGGTCGACAACAGTGAGCCCTGCAATCACGAGATCCGGTGGTCCCGACGCGTAGGCGTTCTGCACGAAGTACGCTCCCAGCACAGCGGCGAGCAGTAGGCCGAGCACGCACGTCAACGTAAGCCAATCAAAGTTTCCGTTCTGGGTGCGATTGATGACGACCTTGGCCAACGTCGCTACGAATCCGTAGAGCACGCCGGCACCGAGAATGTAGAAAATTGCCTGTGACCGGCGGCGGAGAAACCCGAAGGCAAGCGCAAAGGCCAGCAGAACGACAGCGAGAACGATGAGGATTGTCACCAGGTTTTGATCGGTGACCGGCTTGTCGACGGCGGTGAACGCTGCCACGGTCACGAACAGGCCTACCCCGCCCACGCACATAGAGATGGCGATAATGCTCGCCCGATTGAGCTTGACCTTGCTGACTCGGGCGTTCAGGACGGCGGTGATGACGAGGGCGACCGCCCCGAGCGGCTGCACGACGATGATGGGCGCGAAGGCAAGGCTCGTCAGTTGGAACACAACAGCCAGGCCGAGCATGAGAGTTCCAAACACCCAGGACGGCCGGGCTAGCAGCAGGGTGAGCTGGCGCGCGCTGAGCCCGCCGGTGACCGCTTTGGTGCGCGCCTCGACCTTATTCACGCCGCGATGCTGAAATTGAGCGCCGAGGGAGAGAAAGACGGCGCCGACCAAGGCCAGCGGAATGCCGATGGCCTGCCGCGGATCAATGGCGATTTCTGTCGCCAGATCGGTTAGGTCAGGAGTCACTTGACGACCCTATCGACAAGCTTGACGATATTCTTGAGGAATGGCCGTACGCGCGATAGTAATTTCAGGTGACCCCGTTCTCCACTCCCCCGCTGCTCCCGTCGTCGATTTCGACGACGATTTGCGCGCGTTGGTGAAGGACATGTTTGAGACGATGGATGCTGCGCCAGGGGTCGGTCTGGCTGCCACGCAGGTGGGAGTCGGGCTGCGCATCTTCACCTACAGCTACCAGGACGACGATGACCTGTCCTGGCGGGGCGTCGCGATCAACCCTGAACTCTGGATCACACCGGTGTCGGCCGAGCCCGTGGACGACGAAGATGTCGACGAAGACGAAGGATGCCTGTCATTTCCGGGCGAACGTTTTCCACTGAAACGGGCAGAGTCGGCCATTCTGCGCGCTGTCGACGTCGAGCAAAAACCCTTTGAGATTCGAGCGGACGGCTGGCTCGCCCGTATCTTCCAGCACGAGTACGACCACCTCGACGGCACCCTATATGTTGACCGCCTCGAGCACGTCTACGCGAAGGCGGCGGCCAAGATCGAACGTAAGAAGAGTTGGGGCGTGCCCGGCCTGAGCTGGACCCCGGGGGTCGACAACCTCGAGGGGTAACGCCCCAGCACGAGTATCAGGCACTGTGAGCGGTACCGAGGTCACCGGCTGAGGTCTACACCGTGCACGCCGTTGTGAAAGCGCAGGGATGGGAACACGGCTGACACCGAGAAACCCAGTCCGGGTACCGTTCCGGCGTTGAAGACACCACCGAAGAGCTGCGCGCGCTCCCGCATCTGCGTGATGCCGGGACCGGCGATGCTCTCGCTGAGGGCCTTGAGGTCGTCCTCGATCGTGTACGGGGTGCGTGCAGCCTGTTCGCCAGCTTCCTTGCCGTCCCGACGGGCTGCGGCACGGATACCGTCATCGTCGACGAGCAATTGCAGGCCGTCCCTGGTCCAGGTGAACGACACGCGCGCTTCGGTTCCAACGCCGCCGTGCTTGAGCGCGTTTGAGAGGGCGCTCTGCAGAATTCGGAAGATGGCCAGCTCGGCACCAGCCTTGAGCGCGAATCGTTCGCCCGATTCGATGAACCCGACCACCAGACCGGCGTCACGCATCACGCGAAACAGGTCGCGGGTTGACTGCGGGCCAGGCTGTAATGCCCCGACCGTTTCGCCCTCGCGCACGATCGTCAGCACGCGACGCATGTCAGCGAGGGCCACCCGGCCATCATCAACGAGCGCCGTGGCGGCGCGCACGGCCGTTGACGGATCGCTCTCCGCCATGTAGCGGGCGCCCTCGGCCCGCGTGACGAGGCGGGCAATGGCGAGCACTGCGCCATCCTGCAACTCCCGAATGATGGCCAGGCGCCCCTGTTGCTCGGCGAGGGAGAGTTCCAGTTCAATGCGCACACGTTCAGCGGCATTGCGATCGAAGATGACCCGTCGTGAGCGCAGCAACGAGATGGTCCACAACACGAGCAGCGCCCCGGATAGTACGCCGAGTGCCGGTACCAGAAGTTGCGAGAAATCCACTGCTGACCGCCGTTTCTTGTGCCGAAACCATGGCGCAATGTAAGAGGTGAAAAAAACCTTCTGTCGAAACAAAAACATAGCGACAAAAAAGGCCACCCGGGGTGGAGCCCTGAGTGGCCTTTCGCTCCCCGACTTGGACTCGAACCAAGAACCTGCGCATTAACAGTGCGCTGCTCTGCCAATTGAGCTATCGAGGAATACTGGAACAGCGTTGTTACTTTACCAAGATTTCTTGTTGTGCCAAAACCACGACGACTGCCGATTGGCTCTAAGTTCTTATTTTGACCACCGAAAAGCCTTTGCAGGCCACGAAAAGTGGGCCACGGCCAACAGTTGAGCAGTCTGGTGCTCCAAAAGCCGGTCGGGCGTGTCGGACCAATCGCGACCGATCGCGCTTCACAACGGATGCGATCGATCGCGACCCAGATCAGTACCCGGCCGCGCCACCGGTTTCACCGCTGATGTCGCCAACCTCGACGCTGCGCACATCATCGACGACGGCAGTGTCTGCGAGAGGCTGCAAGGCTGCGGCGAGTCCACGGACATACGGGTGCCACGGGTCTCGAAAGACGTCGTCGATGGTGCCGAGACCGACCAGCACGCCCTGGTGCATGACACCGATGCGACTGGTGACCCGCTGCAGCACGGCCAGGTCGGAGCTGATCACGAGCGCGGAAAAGGATCGTTCCTGCTGCAGCTCGCTAATCAGGTCAATCACGGCGTCCCGGACCAGTACATCAACGCCCGCTGTGGGCTCGTCAGCGATCAACAGGGCCGGACCGTATACGAGTGCCCGGGCCAGCGCTACCCGCTGTCGTTGACCGCTGGAGAGCTCATAGGGATACTGACTGAGAAGAGCCAGCGGCAGGCGCACCGCATCGATCATGGTGGCGACCTGGGCGCCGAGCGCACGACGGTTATAGCGTCGATCCCGTTCGAGCACCGGTTCGGCGACAATCTCGGCCACCGTCATGGTCGACGGCAGGGTATCCGCGGCATCCTGGGCCAGCAGCCCCACTCCGAAGGTGAGCCGGGTCAGCTTGCGTTTGCTGATACGGCGCAGCTCGAACCCGAGCACCGTCGCCTCTCCCCCGGTGATTTGCGGACGGATGCCGGCGGCATCGTTCACGAAGGCGTCACCGGAGAGCACCCGGGCGAGGGTGCTTTTGCCCGAGCCGCTCTCACCGAGCAGACCCACGACCTCCCCCGGTGCGATGCGCAGGGTGAACCCGTGCACCGCAACGAACGCCGGGCTCGCCCCGTGCGGCGGGTATTCGATGGTCAGATCGCTCGTTTGAATCGGGGGAACGGATGCTGCGCCATGCCTCATCTGATCTATCCTGCCGCACGCAGGATGCGAAGTTCATCCCTCCGCAGAGCCTGCGCCGCCGGATCAGGAACCGGCAGCGACGCCAGCAGCCGCTGGGTGTAGGCATCCTTCGGGGAACCGAGTACTTCAGCGCCGGTTCCTTCCTCGACCAGTTTTCCCTGGTAGAGCACGGCAATGCGGTCGGCGAGAATATCGACGACGGCAAGGTCGTGGCTGATGAACAGCGCAGCGAAGCCGAACTCTTTCTGCAGCTCGGCGAAGAGCTCGAGCACCTTCGACTGCACCGACACGTCGAGCGCGCTGGTCGGTTCGTCCGCGATGAGCAGGCGTGGCTCCAGCGCGAGTCCGCGGGCCAGGCTCGCGCGCTGACGCTGTCCACCGCTGAGCTCGTGCGGGTAGCGGTCACCGAATGCGCGCGGCAGCTGGACCGCCTCGAGCAGCTCGTTGACGCGCCTACGGGCGGCACGGGGGTTGGCTGCTCGCCCGTGTACGACGAGCGGTTCGGCCACGCACTCAGCGATCGTGAGTAGCGGGTTGAAGCTCGATGCCGGGTCCTGAAAGACGAAACCGATGTCACTGCGCACCTTCTTGAAGGCGCGTTCCTTGAACCCATTCATCTCATGGCCGAGCACGGTGAGGGATCCACCAGTCACCCGGGTCAGTCCGGCCATGGCGCGACCGATCGTGGTCTTGCCCGATCCGCTCTCACCGACCAGGCCGAGTACCTCGCCGGGACGAATGGTGAAGCTCACTCCATCGACGGCGGTGAAACCAGGTTTGCCGAGCCGACCTGGGTACTGAATTTTCAGGTTGTCGGCGACAACGACCGGCTTAGCCGCTGCCCAGTCAGCCTCGCGAGCCTCAAGCCTTGCGGTAGCCCGCGATGTGCCCTGACCGACATGCGGCACCGAGCCGAGCAGTCGTTTGGTGTACTCGTGCTGCGGATTCGAGAACAGAGCCTGAGCGGGGGCCTCTTCGACAATTTTGCCCTCGTACATGACGACGACGCGGTCGGCGAGGTCGGCGACCACGCCCATGTTGTGGGTGATCAGCACAATCGCACTGCCGAACTCGTCGCGGCAGCGTCGCAGCAGGTCGAGAATCTCGGCCTGTACCGTCACGTCGAGGGCCGTGGTCGGTTCATCGGCGACGATCAGCCCGGGGTCGAGCACGAGGGCCATGGCGATGACCACGCGCTGTTTCTGCCCGCCCGAGAACTGGTGTGGATAGTAGTCGACGCGGCTCTCCGGGTCGGGGATTCCGACCCGGCCGAGAATCTCAATCGCCTTGGCGCGGGCTTCTTTGCGGCTGAACTCACCGTGGGCCCGAATGCCCTCCGCGATCTGCCAGCCGACGGTGTACACGGGGTTCAGCGCCGTAGACGGCTCCTGAAAAACCATGGAGACATCCGTTCCCCGCAGCTGGCGCAGCTTCTGCTTGCCCACGGAGAGCACGTCATTGAACGTGGACCCGTCCTTGCTGCTGAGGATCACGGCACCATGGGCGATCGCCGTTTCCGGGAGTAGGCCCAGAATGGTCTTGGCGGTAACGGTCTTGCCGCTGCCGCTCTCCCCCACGATGGCGAGAACCTCGCCGGGGGCGACGCGCAGGCTGACCCCGTCGACGGCCGTGACCGCTCCGCCATCGGTGGCAAAGGTCACATTGAGGTTGTCGATGCGGACGACGTCGGGCAGGGAGCTCATTATTTGGCCTCGTATGGGTCGTCGTTCGGGTGTTCGTCGAAAGCCGGCAAGCGGGCCTCAAGCCCGTCGATACCGCCAGGTCCGGCATTGAGGGTTCCGCCGGGGACGACGCTGGTGGCAGCAATCCCGCCGCTGGCGGTGTTGCCTGGAGCACGTCGACTGCGCAGTCGTGGGTCGGCGAGGTCGTTCAGGCTTTCGCCGACCAGGGTGATGCCGAGAACGACAAGCACGATGGCAAGCCCCGGGAACAGGCTGGTCCACCAGATACCGCTCGAGACGTCGGACAGCGATTTGTTCAGGTCGTACCCCCACTCGGCGGCCGAGGATGGCTCGATGCCGAAGCCGATGAAGCCGAGGCCCGCCAGTGTCAACAGCGCCTCGGAAGCGTTCAGCGTAAAGATGAGGGGCAGGGTTCGCGTGGCGTTGCGCAAAACGTGGCGAAACATGATGCGTCCGTTGCTCGCACCGAGCACCCGGGCCGACTCCACGTAGGCCTCAGCCTTGATGCGCACGGTTTCGGCGCGGATCACTCGAAAGTACTGCGGAATGAAGACAACCGTGATCGAGATCGCGGCGGCGAAGATTCCGCCCCACAGACCAGAGCGGCCGCCGGAGATGACGATGCCCATGACGATCGCCAGCAGCAGCGCCGGAAAGGCGTAAACGGCGTCGCAGATGACGACGAGCACCCGGTCGAGCCATCCGCCGAAGTAACCGGAGACGAGGCCGAGGGCTACGCCGGCGAAGATCGAGAGCACGATGGCGATGACCATCACGGTGATCGCGGTCTGCGAGCCCCAGATAACACGGGAAAACACGTCGTAGCCGCCGACGGTAGTACCGAGCAGGTGTGCGCCGCCGGGCGCCTGCTGGGCGCCGAAGGGGCCGCTGTCATCGCGCAGCTGGCTGTAGCCGTACGGCGCGAGCAGTGGCGCGAAGATTGCGGTCAGAATGAAGACGCCGGTGATGACGAGGCCGGCCACGAGCATGCCGCGTTGCAGGCCGACGCTCTGGCGGAGTTGATGCACAACGGGCAGGCGGGTCCAGAGCGGAGCTTTGGGGCGCGTGGTTTCAACAGTCATGGTCAGTACCGCACTCTCGGGTCGATGAGCGCGGCGATGATGTCCACGATGAAGTTGGACAGGGCAACGATGACGGCGAGCAGTGCGACGATGCCCTGCACGGCCACGAAGTCGCGAGCCTTGATGAATTCGATGAGGATGAATCCCAGTCCCTTCCACTCGAAGGTGGTTTCGGTCAGTACTGCGCCACCGAGCAGTAGTGCGATCTGCAGGCCGATGACGGTGATGATGGGGATGAGCGCTGGCCGGTAGGCGTGCTTGCTCACCAGACGAAATTCATTGACACCGCGCGAGCGGGCGGCATCCACATAGTCGGTGCCGAGAGTGCCGATGACGTTGGTGCGCACGAGCCGGAGGAACACTCCGGCCGTCAGCAGCCCCAGGGCCAGAGCGGGGAGTACAGCGTGGGCCAGAACATCTCCGAAGACCGCGGGGTCGCCGGTTTGCAAAGCGTCGATCGTGTAGACGCCGGTCTTATTGGGCAGGAACCCCATTTGCAGTTCGGAGCCGGTCGTTGCTCTCCCTGCTACGGGTAGCACCTTGAGCCACACGGCGAAGACCAGCTTGAGCAGGAGTCCGGCGAAGAATACCGGTGTGGCGTAGCAGAGGATGGCGAACACGCGCAGGACGGCATCCGGTGCCTTGTCGCGCCAGTAAGCCGCGACCATGCCGAGCGGGATTCCGACGATGAGTGCCACCAGGAGGGAATAAAAGACCAGCTCCGCAGTCGCAGCCCCATAGGTGAGGAGAACCTCGGAGACTGGCCGGTTGGTGCTGATCGTGGTGCCGAAATTGCCGGTGAAGATGTGGCCGAGGTATTCGAAATACTGCACCAGGATAGGGCGGTCGTATCCAGCTTCGTGGATGCGTTCGGCGAGCTGATCAGGCGCAAGACGGCCACCAAGAGCCGCAGTGATGGGGTCGCCCGTTGCACGCATGAGCCAGAACACCATGGTGACCAGGATGAATATCGTGGGAATGATAAGAAGAAACCGAATCAGCAGATATCGACCGATTCCGCCGCCCTGACTGGTCTTCTTCTTCAAAGCGCGTCCGCCGGTCGGCGCGGATGGCTTCAGAGCCACAATGGACATAACTACCTCACGATTGCAAAAGAATCGGGGGCATCCAGCGAATTCGCGCTGAACACCCCCGGTGGTCTGACTATTAAACTTTATCCGACGTGCCGATTATCCCTTGGAGAGCGCTCCGTAGCGGAACTTGAACGAATCGTCGAGTGTGTCCTTGGTGCCGGTGATGTCCGTACCGGTGACTGCGACCTGCGAACCTTGCAGCAGCGGGAGAGTCGACAGCTGGGCCGCGACTTTGTCCTGGATCTCACCGATGAGCGCGGTGCGCTCTGCCGGGTCAACCGTGACGGCCTGCTTCAGGATCAAGTCGTTGACTTCCTGGTCGCTGTAGTGGTTCTTGATGAAGTTTTTGGTCAGGAAGAACGGTGTCAGGTAGTTGTCGGCGTCGGTGTAGTCCGGGAACCAACCGAGCTGGTAAGCGGGGTACACGTCGGTGGTACGGTCCTTGACGTACTGCACGTATTCGGTCGACTGCAGGGAGACGTTGAACAGGCCGGACGAATCGAGCTGATCCTTGATCAGCGCGTACTCATCGCTCGATCCGGGACCGTAGTGGTCGGTGTTGTACTGCAGGCTGAAATCGACTGGAACACTGACTCCGGCGGCCTCCAGGGTCGCTTTAGCCTTGTCGAGGTCAGGCGCACCCGATCCGTCGCCGTAGAGGCCCTTGAGGGACTCGTTCGCACCGGTCAAGCCGTTGGGAACATAGGAATACAGCGGGGTGTAGGTGCCCTTGTAGACCTGGTCGGCGAGCTCGCCGCGGTCGACGATATCGGCCACTGCCTGACGCACGGCCAGTGCTTTGGCCGGGTCGGCCTCGGCGGTCGTCGCTCCGTACGGCTGCGTATTGAAGTTGAAGGTGATGTACCGGATCTCACCACCGGGGCCGTCCAGAACAGACACATTGTCGTTGCCGCGGAGGTCGTCAATATCGGTAGCTGACAGGCTGCGCAGGGCGACGTCCACGCTGCCCTCCTGAACCTCGAGCTTGAGGTTGGACGAGTCGGTGAAGTACTTCACGTTGACGCCGTCGTTCTTCGCGGCGCCCCAAAGCCCCTGGTACCCTTCGAATTTCTTGTACGAGATGATGTTATTGAAGTCGTAGCTCGCAATTTCATACTGTCCGGCGAACGCCTTGGCGGCGACGATGTCGTCGTCGGCGGTCAGTTCCGTGGCCGAGAAGGATTCTTCGTCGACGATGGGACCGGCCGGGCTCGACAGGATCTGGGGAAAGATCTGATCGTTGGCAGCCTTGAGGGTGAAAACAACCGTGGTGTCGTCCACGGCCGCGGTGCTCGCAAGGTTGTAGAGAAGCGATGACGGGCCGTTATCGGCAGCGATCGCGAGCTGGCGATCAAAGCTGAATTTCACGTCCGATGAGGTGAGGGCATTGCCGTTGGCCCAGGTGAGGTCAGGCTTGAGGGTGACGGTATATTCCGTCGGCGAGGTGAACTCCGCCTTGGTAGCGATGTCGGGTTCGACTTCGGAGCTGCCGTACGGCGTGTTCATGAGAAAGGGGAACACCTGCAGCTGAACATTGAACGATCCAGCGTCATAAGAACCAGCGGGGTCGAGGGTGGTGACCTTGTCGGTCGTACCGAGGATGATGGTGCCCCCGGCGTTGGGGGTAGAACCGCCCGAAGCGCAGCCGGCCAGAACGAGCGCCGCGGCGGTCAGTCCGGCTGTGGCAGCGAGAGCGCGCTTGCCGTTAGTGAATGCGGATGTCATATCCGTCGTCCTCTTCCTCTAGAAGTTCTTAGATCAGGAACGCTCGAAAAGAGCGCAGCTGTTCCTTGCGGTTAGCCAAGAGGTAGCACAGAAGTAGCAGATAGCAACGATCTGTGGCTGCTTCTTTACAGATCTGCAACAAACTCGGCCTCAAGTGTTGCAGGGTGAAGTTCCTTGCTGCGATTTGCTGGCGAGGATGCGAAAAAAGCCGGTTGCACAGTCATTCTTCGCGAAGGGCGCGGCGCTCGGCCTCGACCCGCACGAGTTCGCGCTGAAGAGTGCGGTACATCTCGGTGTCGGCGGCATCCGCTCGCTGGAGGCGCCCGAGCAATTCTGCCTTGAGCCTGAGCAGGTCTTTGTCAATGAGCACGATCGTGATGTCGCGTACGTAACGGGCGACATCTTTCTCGGTGCGCTCGGGAAGATTCGCCATGGCGAGCTCCTGCACGAGGTTCTTGAAGGTGTCAGGCACCTCGGAGACCACCCGCTCGAGCCAGTCTGGCGCGTCGAAATGAGAGAGACTCGCGGCGATGGCATCGCGCACGACCGCGAGCGACGTGTTCGCAAAGGATGTCTGCACCGCGCTGTCAAGGATGTCTCTGCCGATCAGTGTCGGTCGCTGAAGCATCGCCATGAGGCCGTCGCGCTCGAGCCGGGTGACCGGGTCGCCGGGCAATTCGACCAGCGAGAACGGGCGCTCAGGCAGGACTTCGATCGTGCCGGCGTGGCGCGGTGCGTTCGGTGCGCCGCTCGCCGCGGCGCGCGTCCCGGATTGGGCGTTCGTCACCGCCTTGGCCACTTCGCCCATGTCGACTCCCAGCATGCGGGAGAGTTCGCGGGTATAGCCGGGGCGCAGCACCGGGTCGCGAATATCGCCGACCACGGGAGCCGCGGCACGCAGGGCCGCCGTTCGGCCCTCAACGGTGTCGAGATTGTACTGCGAGAGAATCTGCCGAATCATGAACTCGAACATGGGCTTCTTCGAGTCGACCAATCGCCGTACGGCGTCGTCACCGCGTTGCAGCCGCAGGTCGCAGGGGTCGAGTCCTTCCGGGCCGACGGCCACATAAGTCTGGGCGGAGAACCGCTGCTCTTCGCTGAAGGCGCGCATCGCGGCCTTCTGGCCGGCGGCATCCGGGTCGAATGTGAAAACGACCTCGCCAACTCCCGAATCGTCACCGAGCACACGGCGCAGCACCTTGATGTGGTCGACACCGAATGAGGTGCCGCAGGTAGCGACGGCCGTGGTGATTCCGGCCAGGTGGCAGGCCATGACGTCGGTGTAGCCCTCGACAACCACGACCTGGTGGCTGCGCGAGATATCACGTTTGGCCAGGTCGAGGCCATAGAGCACCTGGGCCTTGTGGTACACGGGAGACTCGGGCGTATTGAGGTACTTGGGGCCCTTGTCGTCCTCGAGCAGCTTGCGGGCGCCGAAGCCGATGGTCTGCCCGGTGATGTCTCGAATCGGCCACACCAGGCGACCACGGAAGCGGTCGTAGATGCCGCGGTCGCCACTGGAGACCAAGCCAGAGAGCGTGAGTTCTTCGGTGGTAAACCCGCGGCCACGCAGGTGGTTGGTCAGTTCGTCCCAACTTTTCGGGGCGAACCCAACCCCGAATCGAGTTGCGGCGTTGGCGTCGAATCCGCGTTGGCCCAGGAAAGCGCGGCCGACCTCGGCACCCGCACTGCCGAGCTGTTCAATGAAGAAATCGGATGCTGCCTGATTGGCAGCGAGCAGTCGCGCACGATTACCGTGGTCGGGAGCTGCGCCGGAACCGTCTTCGTAGTGCAGGTCGAGGCCGACCCGACCGGCCAGGCGTTCGACGGCCTCACTGAAGCTGACGTGGTCCATTTTCTGCAGGAAGGAGTAAACATCACCGCTCTCACCACAGCCGAAGCAGTGGTAGAAACCCACCTGGGGACGTACGTGAAAGCTCGGGCTGCGTTCGTCGTGAAAGGGGCAGAGACCCTTCATCGAGCCGACACCCGCGGACTTCAGGGTGACGTAATCACCGACGATGTCGGCGATATTGGTGCGGGCCTTGACCTCTTCGATATCACTTTGTCGAATCAGTCCAGCCATGCCTAAATTCTATCGTCCCGGGGCGACGGGCTTCGTCGCCCGTTCCCGGGCCCATGTTCGGACCGTGGGCCCAGTTTATAGACTGGGCCCACGGTCCGGGCCCGGGCCCCGTCCACAGGGGGGTGTCGGGAGGGGGTGTCGGGAGGGGGGTGTCGGGAGGGGGAGTTTTAGCCCTGAACCAGGCGCTCGTACCAGGCCAGTGCTGACTGGTCGGTGAGGCTGGCGACCTGGTCGACGACGACGCGCTTTCGGGCGGCAGCATCGGCGGCAGCATGCCAGTCTTCGCGAAAGCCCGGGTCAAGGTGCTCGTCGCCGGACTGGTGCAGGGTTTCAGCCAGCATGGTGAGCACCTGCCGCTGCTGCACGTAGATGGGCTTGCGGGTGTTGCGGGTCATCACAAATGCCGCCACAATGCCTTTGAGCACCGCGATTTCAGCCTGGATCTCGCGCGGCACGACCACGTTAGCCCCGAAGCGCAGCATATTCGCACCGGGGTGCGCCTCCTTGGTGGCGTGCACAGCCGCACCGCTGAAACGACCGATGAGCTGGCTCGTCAGGTTCTTGAGGCGACCCTGGTCGCGGCGTCCGGCAGTCCAGGACTCCATCCAGCCATCGAGAGAGTCGAGACGGTTGAATGCGGTGGCGAGGTCATCGGCGCTGGTGGCGTCGCCGATCCACTCTGACATGGTGGCGAGGAGTTCGTCATGGTCGGTGCGGCTGCTCAGGGCGGCCACGTCGACGTAGCCGTTGACGATTGCGTCTTCAAAGTCGTGCACGCTGTACGCGATGTCGTCGGAGAGATCCATCACCTGTGCTTCGATGCAGAGCCGGCGGTCGGGCGCTCCGGCGCGCAGCCACTCGAACGCGGCGATGTCGTCCTGGTAGAACCCGAACTTGGCGCGCCCGCTCGGGTCATAGACCGAGGAGCTCTCGGGCCAGGGATATTTGCAGCTCGCGTCGAGACTGGCTCGGGTGAGGTTGAGGCCGTAGCTGTGACCATCGGGCCCGAACACCTTGGGTTCCAGCCGGGTCAATAGACGCAGGGTCTGGGCGTTGCCCTCGAAACCGCCGATGTCTTCGGACCACAGGCTGAGCGCCTTCTCGCCGTTATGCCCAAAGGGCGGATGCCCGATGTCGTGTGCGAGACAGGCTGTATCGACGATGTCGGGGTCGACGTTGAGGCGCGACGCAATCTCTCGCCCGACCTGAGCGACCTCGAGTGAGTGGGTGAGCCGATTTCGGGCGAAGTCAAGCCCCGCCGTTGGACTGAGCACCTGCGTCTTGGCCGCGAGGCGGCGCAGCGCGCTCGAGTGCAGCAGGCGTGCCCGGTCGCGGGCGAAGTCGCTGCGCCGCGAATAATGCTCCTCGGGAAGCCAACGCGCCTCGTCGGTCTCGCTGTATCCGGTTTTGTTAGCCACCGCTGGTATCCCCTTCGCCCTCGGTCAGATTCAGTCGTTGCGCACCGACAAGATCCTGCGATTCGAGCCAATGCTCGGGCAGCGACGGTTTCTTCGGTGTTCCCGCGCGACCACGCGGCCCCTCGACATCGGCGCCCGGGTAGGGCAACGAGGCGTCGAGGGTACCGAGCAGGTCGTCGAGCTGCGCCAGGGATTGCACCATGGCAAGGCTCGCGCGCAGGTCGCCGCCCACCGGGTAGCCCTTGAAATACCAGGCAACATGCTTGCGGATGTCGCGGCAAGCGCGATCTTCGCTATCGAAGTATTCGGTGAGCAGTTCCGCGTGGCGGCGGAAGGCATTGATGACCTGGCCGAGACCGGGTTCAGCTTTGAGTTGCTGGCCGCGGAACGCCGCAGCGAGGTCGCCGAACAGCCACGGACGGCCCAGGCATCCGCGCCCGACAACGACGCCGTCGCATCCGGTCTCACGAACCATGCGCAAGGCGTCGTCGGCTGACCAAATGTCACCGTTGCCGAGTACCGGCACGTCGCTGATGGCATTCTTGAGCTTCTCGATGGCCGACCAGTCGGCGTGGCCGGAGTAGAACTCGGCTGCCGTGCGCCCGTGCAGGGCGATGGATGACACGCCGGCCCCGGCAGCGGCCTTGCCGGCCTCAATATAGGTCAGATGGTCGGCGTCGATGCCCTTACGCATCTTCACGGTCAGGGGAATCGGGCCGGCCGCGGTGACGGCAGCTTCGACGATCTGGCGAAACAGACCGATCTTCCAGGGCAGGGCCGCTCCCCCGCCCTTGCGGGTGACCTTGGGTACCGGGCAGCCGAAATTGAGGTCGATGTGATCGGCGCGGTCCTCCGCGACGAGCATGGTCACGGCCTCGGACACGGTTTTCGGGTCGACGCCGTAGAGCTGGATGGAACGGGTCGTTTCGCTCTCGTGGTGGGTGATCAGCCGCATCGTCTCGGCGTTGCGCTCCACGAGTGCGCGAGAGGTGATCATCTCGCTGACAAACAGTCCGGCACCGTATTCGCGGCACAGCCGGCGGAACGCCGTGTTGGTGATACCGGCCATCGGCGCGAGCACCACGGGCACGTCGAGCGTGAGCGAGCCTATTCTCAGCGGTTCGACCGCTGACGGCGCCGGCCCACCGATTGCTGGGGTGCGTAAAGTCATGTTGGTTCAATTCTCCCAGAAAGCAGAGGATCCGCGAATCGGCCGCGGCGGCAGGCCACACGGCACACAAAAGCGCAGCTGCCGCAGGGAATGGACCGTGCAACAGCTGCGCCTGTGCGCGCTGGGTCTAGATCAGCTGCAGCAGCCGCCACCGCAGCACGAACCGGCAGCCTCGTCGGTGTTCGCTTCGGTTTGTCCGAGGAGTTGGATGGTGGGTCGACCGGCTGGTTCGGTGTCTAGCGGCGGGACGATGGCGGTGTTGGTGTCGCTCATGCGATTTTCTCCTCTGATCTTTCGGTGAGTATCTGGTTGAGAGCCTGGGTAAAAGTAGCAGGATCCTGCGCGCCGGAGATGCCGTACTTGCCATCGATGACGAAGAACGGAACTCCCTGGATGCCGTATTCAGTAGCCAGCGCGACATCCGCTTTCACGTCGGCCAGGAAGTCGTGCGCGGTCAGGGCCCGCACGACGTCCGCGCGATCAAGGCCGATTTCCGCGGCCAGATCGGCTAGATCCTCGATTCGGCCAATATGACGCCCATCGACGAAGTATGCCTTCAGCAGACGCTCTTTCATGTCGATTTGGCGACCGTGTGCCTTGGCGTAATGCAACAACTCGTGGGAGATGACCGTATTGGTCTGGTGCACCGAGTCGTAGTCGTAGTGCAGGCCCACGCTCTCGGCAATGCCGGTGACACGCTCGAGCATCTCGGCGACCTGGCCGGCAGACATGCCTTTTGCCTCGCTCAGATACTCAGACGGTGTGCCGGCGTAGTCAACCGGGGTGTCGGGCGAAAGCTCGAAGCTGTGATATTCCACCTCGACGATACCGTCGAATTGGGCTGCGCCCGCCTCGAACTTGCGTTTACCGATGTAGCACCAGGGGCACTGCACATCCGACCAGATGTCGACCTTGATGGGGTCGACGCCGGTTAGTGGGCTTGTTGTGGATGCGGTCGCAGCGCTCGTATTCGTGTCAGTCACTTTCAGCACAACGGGGGCTGGTGTCTGCGTATTCCCCGTGCGGACCATTGCCGGCGGTGTTCAGGCCGTAGGAGTGTCGACTGCGCCGCCGTAGCGCCGGTTGCGCGAAGCGTAGAGCTCAATAGCGTGCCAGAGGTCGACCCGAGTGAAATCCGGCCACAGCGTATTGAGAAAGACCATCTCCGCGTAGGCGCTCTGCCAGAGCAAAAAGTTGCTCGTGCGCTGCTCCCCCGAGCTGCGCACGAACAGGTCGACGTCGGGCAGTTCCGGCACATACAACTGCCGGGCGATGGCCTTCTCGGTGATACCGGACGGCTTCAGCCTGCCGGCGGCAACGTCCTCGGCCAGAGCGCGCACGGCATCCGCTAGTTCGGTGCGACCGCCGTAGTTCACGCACATGGTGAGGGTGAGCACATCGTTGCCGGCGGTGAGCCGCTCGGCGAACTGCAGTTCGTTGATAACGGATGCCCACAGCTTCGGTTTGCGCCCGGCCCACCTGATACGCACGCCCCACTCGTTGAGTTGATCGCGGCGGCGGTGCAGCACGTCGCGGTTGAAGCCCATGAGAAAACGTACTTCCTCGGGCGAACGCTTCCAGTTCTCGGTGGAGAAGGCATACACGCTGAGATGTTTGACGCCGATCTGGATGGCCCCGGCGACGACGTCAAGCAGGGCGGCCTCGCCGGCCTTGTGCCCCTCAATGCGGGTGAGGCCCTGCCCGTTGGCCCAGCGACCGTTGCCGTCCATGACGACGGCGACATGCTCCGGCACGACCTTGCGGGGCAGCTCGGGCGGGTACAGGCCGGTCCAGTCGAGCGGTTTGAACGCGACAGCGCCTCGGTGGGTGAACGGGGCGTGCGCTGAACCTTTGAGACCGAACAGGCTCGCCATCATCGAGCGACGTGTTCCAGCGAGCGCAGCCCGCGGCCCAGGTGCCACTGGGTGTAGGCGGCGACGACGCCGGCCGCCTGGCTCTGGGCGCGTTCGGGCGACTCGGCGGCGTGCTCCCAATCGCCGGTCAGCAATGCACTCAGCAGGTCGATGGTCTCCGCATCGAGCCGGGGCGATCCGGGTGCGGCGCACTCGTCGCAGACGATGCCGCCCATCTGCACGACCATGGCGCTGTGTTGACCAGCCACACTGAGCTCACCGAGTGCGCCGCACCGGGCGCAGTCCTGAAAGCTCGGTGCCCAGCCAGCCATCGACACGGCACGCAGCAGGTAGGAGTTGAGGGTGAGGTGGGAACCGTGTTCCTGCCGGGACAGCGATCGCAGCGCGCCGACGAGCAGCAGGTATTGCTGGAGCGATCCCTCGGATTCGGTGAGTTTGTCGGCGGTCTCGACCATGACGCTCGCGGCGGTGTAGCTTCCGTAATCGGCGGTGATCAGGGCGCCATACGAGCCGAGTGACTCCGCCTGGGTGATGATATCGAGGCTGCGGCCCTCATAGAGCTGCACGTCGGCGACCATGAACGGCTCGAGCCTGGCCCCGAATTTGGAGCCGGTGCGCCGCACTCCCTTGGCGACTGCGCGCACCTTGCCGTGTTGCCGAGTGAGCATGGTGACGATGCGGTCGGCTTCACCCAGCTTGTGGGTGCGCAGCACGACGGCTTCATCTCGGTAGACAGGCACATCCAATCATCCCACTGTTGTGACTCCTTCCCGGCGCATCGCGAGCTCGGTGTCGTGCGCCGAGCATCGCAGCTCGACCGGCAGCACGCCTTCACCGGCCCAGCGTTGCCGAAAGTACTGCCACGGACCCTGCGCGATGCAGGCGATCTCGTACCAGCCGACCCCCGCGAGGGTCTGCACACCGGAGTCGGGTGTCCGTTGGGGAGCTTTCGCGTGCAGAACGGAAAAGGCCGATCGGCATCGGGCCACCGCCAGAACGGCCGTTCGTGAGTTCAGTGCTATCTTCGTCAACCACGCGCCGAGGCCGATTCCGTAGCCGCGCGCCTGGATGCGCAGCGCGGCAAGGTCGTCGCGGTGGCGGTGCCAGACAATCGCCGCCGGTTCCACCACCAGGCTGCGCCCGGAAAACAACACCCGGGTGAATAGGTCGAGGTCTTCGCCGCCGCCGGTGCGGGTTCCCACGCCAAAAGCCGTGTCGAATCCGCCGAGGGCCAGGCCGCGGACACGGCGCAGCGCAAAATTCGCCCCGGTGCCGAACTCTCCGACCGAAAACGGAAAGGTCGGGAGATCGATCGGTGGGCTCGCGAGGCTGAACTTTCGCGGGCACAGGTTGCGCGACCACGTGACCTTGCCGTCGAAGTACAACTGCACCTCGGTGCGCAGCTCACCACTTGGAACCAGCCCACAGACACAATCGACGTCATCGCCGCGTGCGAAGCCGGCCGCCAGTCCGCGCAGCCAGTTCCGATCCACCACTACATCGTCGTCGGTATAGGCCACAAAATCTCCGGTGGCGTGTCGGAGTCCGGCATTGCGCGCTCGCGACAGGCCCGGCACCGGCTCGACCACAACCGTGACGAGACCCGACTGAAATTCTTGGGCGACCAGATCCTGGGTTGCCCTGGTGGCCGAGGCGTTGTCGACCACGATGACGGAGAAATGCGGATAGTCCAATTTCACGATGGAGCGGAGCGCCTCGCGCAGCATCGCGGGGCGATCCCGCGTGCACACCACCACAGTGAAGGTCGGAAGCGCGCGGGGAATCCAGACGTCGGGCGCCGGCGCGAGATCGGCGATACGGTCGCGCATGACGTCAAAGCCCACCTTCCCCTGTTCTATCGGCACGTCGATAAATCCACGAATTCGGGCACCGTCACGCACGAGCAAACGCGCCCGGGAGTATCCCGCAGAACAAGCCAGCAGAACGGATGCCGCCGCGTCGGCCGCCGCAATCGTCGCCGCGTCGATCGTCGCCGCGTCGATCTCTCCGACCCAGACGGCCCCCGGCCAGTCCGGCCCCTGCTCGCTTGCCATGGCCGGCTGGAGTACCTGCCGGTTCATCGCGCAGTCTCGCGCGACCGAATAAGTGCCGCTTCAGCGCTGTTGGGGGTGATGAACGAAGGTGTCTCAACGACCCGGGCGCTCGGGGCTGGATGCGCCGGTGTCGGCGCGAGCACCGTCCCGCTGTGATGGCCCAGGGTGCCACGGAGATACCCGGCACCGGCCGCTCCAAACGAGAGGACGATGGCCGCTGCGCGGGCAGCGCCACCCCGGCCGATACTGCCGAGTTCCCGAACGATTCCACGTGGAAGAACCCGCAGCGTGTACGACGTCTCCGAGGCGAGGGCATCACCCGAACCGAGGTGCCTGCTCAGTACGGCCTTGGAAATGCCTTCGAAGAAGCTCCGCCGAATCAAATACGACCAGCCGGTGCGGTCCGTACTCACCCGGTGACGCACCACGGCGCGCGGTTCATAAACGACCCGAGCCGTCGCATCCGCTTGATGAACCTTGATACACAGTTCAGTTTCCTCACAGCCAAGCGGAACCCGGCCGACCCGGCCGGTGTCGACGTTGAAACCGCCGAGGTTGATCAGGATTGCGCGGCGAAAAGCCATTGAACAGCCGATCACGTTGCGGACATCCGATCGCGTGGTGGGCAGGCCCAGATAACTGCAGCCGACGATCCAGAACAGTTCCGGTGGGAGGATTCGCGGCGCGTCTGCGTGTGGCCAGACGGGATCGGCTCGGCCACCGACTGCGGCAACGTCGGGATCAGTGAACGGCTGCACCAACCAACTCAACCAGTCGTCGGCGGCAGCGGCATCGTCGTCGAGGAACGCCACGATCCGGCCCCGCGCCGCGGCCACCCCGGTATTACGCGCTCCCGACAATCCCTGACGCTCGGTATTGGGGATCACACGGAGTTCTGGCCAGCGCAACTGGGCACGTTTGAGGAGTGTCTCTTCGTGATCGATCACCAGAATGACTTCGGCCGCTTCTGGTTGATCGGTCGCTGACGTCACCGAGGCGACAATGTCATCCCAACGTAGTTGGGTGTACGCACAAATGATGATGCTCACGTCACGTGGCGTGGCGCTCACGCAGCTTCCTCAGCGGGGTTCGACACCAGGGCTAAGTGAACGGCAGGCACGGAGCGGCTCGCGCGGACGCGGGTACGTTCAATCGACCTGGCCGGGCCGGCGCGGCGCGCTCGTCGATGTTCGTCCAGAATCGTCTTGAGCACGCGCAATCCATCACTGACAGCATTGAGGTTGCTCACACCGTGAATGCGCAGTTTTTCGAAGCTGGCAACCTCGGTCACAATCAGGCCGGCAGCTGCCATTCGGCAGGTGAGAATGGTCTCGATTTCGAACCCATCACCCCAAAACATGCGCCCGTCTGAGCGCGGCTTGAGGGCGACGTCGGGAAGGTCGAGGTGGGGAAGAATGTCCCGCCAAAAAGCGTTGTAGCCGTAACACAGGTCGGTATAGCGAGTACGCAGCAGAATGTTCGTCAGGAGATTGAGACAGTGATTGCCCAGGCCACGGAATCGGGTAATGTCGTGGCTTCCTCCTCCTGGACGAAACCGACTCCCTTTGGCCACATCGGCGCCAGCGGTCAGCGCCGCAATAAATGCCGGAATCTCGGCGCTGTCCGCCGAACCATCCGCATCGAACATGACGATAATGTCCCCGGTCGCTGCGGCAAAACCGCAGGCGAGGGCGTTGCCCTTGCCCCGCCGCGTCTGATGAATGACCTCGATTTTGGGAAGCACCCGACGAGCGACATCGGCCGTGCCGTCGACGGATGCGCCGTCGACCAGAATCACCTGGTGAACAAGAGGAAGCATGGGCAAGATCACTTCAAGATTTCGCGCTTCGTTTCGCGCGGGAATGACGATGGAAATACGCGGGTTATGGTGCGTGGGTACTGCGGAGTTATCCTTCACAAGTGTGTCCTGTCAGCTTTCGGGTTGCGGTATTCAGGAAAAAGCCCAGCGGCATCGGCAACGATGCGCCCCGAACTACTCGGTGAGCATTACTCACCGAGCAGTCTCAGGATAGCGCTGTAGTAATACGTGACAAGCCACCCAACTGGGGCTTCATTTATATCCCCAACTGTGCGATGATCACGCCTGCGCAGGTTTTGGTTCGTAAGGTGGCTCGTTTAAGAACCCGGAAAGAGAGCCTCATATGACTGAAGCAGCCGAGAGCAGGAACAGCGCCAGTGGTAACCCCATGGACGCGCTGTGCACCTGCGGTCACGAACGAAACGCCCACGAACACTACCGGCGCGGCACGGACTGTAGCCGCTGCGAACCAGGCGAATGCGCCCGGTTCACGGCGGCCACGACAAAGCGAGCTCGCCGACGGGCTAGCTGATCGGCGCCTCCGATGTGCGCAGTTGGTAGAGCGTTGTTGTCTCTCCGGTAAAGATTGGTACCCAGAGTCTGGATGCTGCCATTGCCGCCGACAAATCCTGATAGTGCGCATAACTCTGAAACCCATAGCGTTCGTCGTACGCGCCGATCGACTCTGATACCAAAGCGTAATGCCGCGTTGCCGGCCAGTTCGTCACGAGACTTTTCGTGAGCAGCACGACGTCGGCGTCCGCGTCATAGTCGGCGGATCCCGACGGATATCCGCCGAGTGCTTCGCGGGATAGATAGCCGAGGCTCAAATAGCGTGCGCTGCCGCCCTGTGGGGTGGCATTGCCCGTTCCGGTCAGCATCATCATTGCGCCGTCAGGGGCCGTCGCTTCGTAGACGTCGAGCGCTTCGACGGTATCGCGGGCCATCACTCGATTCCAGTCCAGGGCTGTCTGTCCATAAACGTTCATGCCCAGCAGCGCAACGAGCGTCACCGACAGTCCTGCCGTAGTCCACGTTCGAGCGGGCCACAATGGCCACCAGCGGTTCCCACGGTGTCGATTGGCTACCCCTCGACCCCGCCATGCCAGGCCAGCCACGAGTATGGCAAGCCAGGGTGCGGCGAACAACGAGACCCGAAAGACACCCTCCTGACCATAGTTTGTGACGGCAAACAAGCTGACCGAACTGGCCGCTGCGGCCAGGAGCGCGAAGGCATACCGAGTACGCACCCGCACGACGCAGATTATTGCGAGCACCCCGACAATAACGAGGAACAGGGCGGGGCCGTAGAAAGTGAGTTTCGTTACGAGGGGTATCGGAAGTTGCGTGAAAGTATGCTCCGGCGGTTGAAGGTTCTCCCAAAACCGACCGATGGCGCCCAGGAAGATGAATCGGCCCAGCACTCCCCAGTTGAGGGCGGCCCAGCCCAGCGCCGGGGCAAGCACCAGCAGTGAAGTCCACCAGGGTCGTACGTAGCCAAAGAGGGCAAGCACCACGAGCCCCGCCACCGTGAGATAGGGCGAAATCTGGTGCGACACCGCCATAGCGCAGGAGAGAAGGAAGATGAGGCCCAGCCGTCCATATCCGAGTGGTCGCATCTGCCCGAATGACCCGCGTTTTCCAATTCGGCGCGGTACGACTGCGAGAGCGAATATCGTGAGCGAAAACAGCAGGCCGACCGATTGCGGTGAGAAATAGATGATGTTGAGGGTGCTGGTGAGCGTGAACACCACGGCTGCAAACCAGATACGAAACGGACCAGACAGCCAGCGACTCGCGAGTGCTGCAACGCCGAGCGTGAGCGCTGGGCTGAGCAATACGGGCCACCAGGTCGCCACGCCGATCGGATCTGCGATGCCAGCGGCGTCACACAGCCAAGCGATACCGGCGAACAGTCCCGACCACGCCTGATAGATATCCAACTCCGGTTGTGCGCCCTGATTGGCACGAATGTAGGAGACGATGCCGATGTGCCTGGCTGCCGACATTACGGCAGGTGTGCCATACGCAATAGCCTGGGACAGCACAACGACCGCGGACAACGTGACGATGGGAACGACCGGACTCGTTCGCAGTCGATAGGCGCCGACCACGCAGAGAACGATGACGCCCAGTCCCAGGTACCAGGCAGGGCCGAGTGCTCTGAACAGGCCTCCGGGCGATGGGTTCCCGGGAGCGCTGGCCGCTGCGACGATGACCAGGATCAGCCCTACGGTTGTCCCGGCTGCGATCAACCGAGCCGGAGTCAGGAACGAGACCAGGAACGCCTGTCCAATGGGAGTGCGTGCGGCTCGATCAGTTTCCCGACCCTCACCACGCGCCAGGACAAGATCCCGCCGGAACGACAGCGCGAGCAACAGAATTGTCACGGTAATCACGATCCCGAGGGCTTCAACTGGGTACCACAGGTGGGTCACCGACATCATGAAACCAATACTGGTAGTCGTGGCCAGACTCGTCACAACCGACAACAATGCGAACCAGAGAACGGACATCCGACCAATTAGGAGAAGCGGTGCAATGCCCAGTTCAACCAGCAGGAACAGGCTCACCGTCACGGTACGTAGTGGACCAAGGTCAAAAACGGTCGCGACTGCAGCGATCAGTAGGGTCATCAGTACCGTGGCGGCGATCCAGAGCCGCGCACGGGCGGTCAGGAGTACCTGACCACCGGCCCGTAGGCCGAGGCCGGTCGGCGCACGCAGCGAACCCGCGTGACGCAGAGTGCGAGGCGACGAAATTTCGCCAGCGACACCGTCAACCGGCGGCGCGGTGAGTTGGGGTGATTTCATGGACAGACTCCTTGGTAACGTCCGGCGTATCGACCGGCAGGTGAAGCTCGACGGTCGGCAGGGAAACGGTGAGAACGGGAACGGGAAAGGGAACGATGAGAACGGGAAAGGGAACGGGAAAGGAGTACCGAGAATCCGTAAAAATTTCTTACCCACAATGCTCGAGACCGTGTTAGATTCATCCTCACGAAAGAAAACGCGTCTCTTTTGCGGAGAAAATTCGAGCAAAGCGCGTTGGAGACAGGGAACCATCCGAGGTTCCGACGGCGGGCCGATAGTTGGCCATCGGCTAGGTCTCTAGTAGTCATGACCACGCGAGGAGCACCACCATATCCAGACATCAGGGCACTATTCGGCATGCCCGCACGCTGACCGCCGCATTGACCGCGGGCATTCTGGTCGCACTGAGCCTGACCGCGGCGCCTCCGGCCTTCGCGGCCACGAGCTACACGGCCACGAGCGTGACGGCATCCGTAACCGGAACCTCCGTGCGTGCGACCGCGCGAATAGCAAGTAGCCAATCCGTCACCGCCACACGAGTTGGAATCTGTGCCCGCAGTGCGTCGAAGGTAAACGTCGACTTTCCGCTGAAGTCCAATGTGCTCCTTACTAGCACGGGCACTTCCTGGGCCAAAACTGCCACATTCGCTGCGGGTACCTACAGCTACTGGCCCTGCGTGAACGTTGGCGGCAGCTGGACCGACATCGGCCCGGTCAGATACTTCACCGTGGCAGCGGCGAGCACGACTCCAGCTCCGGTGCCCACGATCACAAACCCGAGCGGCGTCGCCATGCCGGTCGGGGATCTCACCGGCTGGAAGCAGACCTTCACCGAGGATTTCACGGCACCGCTGGCACGAGGTTCGTTCCCTGGATCGTATGGTTCGAAATGGCTCAGTTACACCGGATTCACCGATACCTCGAAAATGGGCGACTACGACCAGCGAATCATTTCGGCTCAGGACGGTAACTTGGATTTGCTCCTGCACACGGAAAACGGTCGTCCCCTCGGCGCGGCCCCGGTCCCCCTCGTGAACGGTCAGTGGGGCGGCCAAGTTTATGGGCGCTTCAGTGTGCGGATGAAGGCCGACCCGGCCGCTGGTTATGGCACGGGCTTTCTGCTCTGGCCTGACAGCGACAACTGGAACGATGGTGAGATCGACTTTCCGGAGAGCGGACTCACGGACGTCGTGAAGGGTTACAATCACTGTCTCGGCAGCCCGTCTAATAACTGCCTGGTCGTCAACACTTCGGCAAAATACTCCGACTGGCACACGTACACCATCGATTGGACACCGCAGCGGCTCAGCTTCATCATCGATGGCACCGTAGTCGGTTCGACGACAACAAACATTCCCACCAAGCCGTTGCACTGGGTGATGCAGGTCGCCACGACCGGCGTGACGCCGGCGGCATCGACGAGTGGCCACCTACTGATCGACTGGGCCACGATCTACAACTACGTTCCATAGGTCAACCCGCCAATTTCGACGTACGACGACGGCCAGTGAGACGTCCGGGTTTCCTGACCCGCCTGTATCGCTGAAGCAGTTGCTCGAGGCTGTTCACGTGTTCGGCATAGGGAAAGTTCTCTTCGACCCATGCATGGCAGGCCGCACCGAGCAGCGGCTCGGTGCGGCGCCAATCGAGGAGCGCATCAATCTGCGCCACGAACTCCATAACCGCGCCTGGCGTGGCCAGGAAGCGTTCCATCGTTCCGAACAAGATCTCTGCGATGCCGCCGCTGCGAGATGCGATGACCGGTCGACCGGTTGCCATCCCCTCGATAACGATGCGGCCAAAGGGCTCGGCATCCAGCGAAGGAACCACGATGATATCGGCGGCATGCAGGAACGGCAGAACCTGTGATTGCACGGGGAACAGGCGATAGCTGCCAGGAGTCAGCCCGGCGAGGGCATGCTCCACAGCTGGAGCCTCCGTTGCATCCAACGGACCGGCCAGCACGAGGAGCGCCCGTCCTGGCGCATAGTTGAGGCGTTGCCAGGCTTCGATCAACGTCAGAATCCCCTTGCCCGCGGTGATTCGCCCACAGAACAGCACCACACGCACATCTCGGTCGATACCCAGCACTTGACGGGCGTCGTGCTGTTCCTCGCGACCGCCCACGGGATAGTCCGTCGCCAGAATCGCATTGTGTAACACGGTAATTCGTTCCTGCTGAATGCCCCGGTCGATCCATCGCTCGCGTTCAAATCGGGAGACGGCGATGAAATGGGCAACCCCAACGTTCAAGAGACGGGTCCAACGGAAATTCGGAGCGTGGTGCAGATGACAGACAATCGGAATTCCCGCGAATCTAGCCACGACCTGAGCCCAAATAATATGTTCGGGACGGTTGAGCCACAACACGTTGGCGCGCGATCTCCGAACCAGTTTGGCGGCAGGCCAGAATCGACCCAGGTCACGCAGGGCATGTCTGGGATCGAAGCCGAACCGGAACGGGCCGTCGATGCGTGCGCCCGCGTCTTCGAGTGCGGCATGTTGTTTTCCATCGAGTTCATACATAACCTGCACGCGGTGCCCACGTTGTAGTAACGCCGTCGAATCCTGATAAACGCACATTTCGACGCCTCCGACAGCTGCCAGCGCGGTGGTCGCCGTCAGGATATTCAGATTTCCGTCCATGTCACACCCGGCTCTCGACATGGATGGCCTCAGCAGATGTTTTCGACCACGCTTGATCTGCTCGTTGGCTGCGCCGGTAGGCAGCTGGACCGCGCCAGTAATTGCCTAGTTCGGTGAGGACGAGCGATCTCGGATACCCGCCAGTGCCCACTTCGACGTGGGCAGGCCCGCGCGATCTTGAGCGGGCGACCCGACCGCCGCGTATACGAGTCGATCCCTGCTGGAGAATGCGCGCCGCAGCCTGTGGGAGTTGCCAGGCTATCGAAAGCAGGTGACGACGATCATGCTGAATCAACGACACCAACATGGCTGTAAAGCCGACACCGCTCCCCCGGAACTGGCTGACGAGTCCCGGATAATCCCGCCGATGCCTGTGGTGAACCACAGCTGCTGGTTCATAGGCCAGTTTTCCTCCGGACCAGAGCACATCGATCAGTGTCGCCAGGTCTTCTCCTCCGCGTGCCGGAGTGCCAGTGCCCAGCGCGGTGTCAAAGCCCCCCAACCGTTCCAACACCCGGCGACGAAACGCCATGTTCGCTCCGGCCCCGAAGGCTCCGACCCCGTAGAGCGAAACGCGGCGCTCCAGCGCGCCATCCATGGTGCGCACAGTGATGCGTGATCCGCGCAAGGCTCGCACCGGCCCGGGTTCGGCTGCAAGGGTGAGGGCAGTAAAAGTTCGTTCCCCGCTGAATCCGCCGTAGTAGCGCTCGAACCAAATCTGCGCGGGCGTTTCCAGCTCGGCTGGCAGGATCAACCCTGTCACCGCGTCAACGTCCGGCTGGAGTACAAAACGGCGACCCAAGGCGCGCAACCACTGGGAATCCACACGCACATCGTCGTCGGCATAGGCGACGATGTCGCCGGTAGCGGCCGCCATTCCCGCATTGCGGCCGGCGGAAACGCCAGGGCGGGTTTCGCGAATCACTCGTAGGTTAGTGCGGCCCCTGACCAGTTCAGGAAGCGGGTCACCTTCGCCGATCACTGGACGGTTGTCAACGACAATAAATTCCACCGACGGGTAGTCGACACGCTTGAACGAATCCAGGAGCAGTCGCAGCTCTGGCACACGACGCACGGTTGTCGTCACCACGACAGTAATACTCGGAAGTTCCGTATCGGCGATCGGTCGCGAACTCCGGGAACCGACCGGTTGGGTTTTTTGGATCAGGTGCTGCATCTGGTCAAGCACGGGTGCACTCGTGCCGCCAAGCTCAACGTAAGCCGTCCCAACGGGGTGGCCTGCGCGCCAACAAACGACGAGCGCACGCTCGTACCGGCTTTCCACGTCCAGCTCGGGGAATGGCTGGTCCACGTCTACCGCGATGATCCGGCACGGTCCGGGAGCATGGGGGGGCAAGTCCACAAGATCCGCTGGCAGGGCTGGGTTTGGGGCGAATTGCACTGTGTGGGGCAAGAGTGGCTCCTCAGGATTGGAAAAGTCGGCGCGGACAGAGAGACGTGGCGAGACAATGGCAGCTCGTTCGGAGGGGACGGCCCGTACCCGTCGCAATGCTCCGAGGAACCAGGGCAGGCACAGCACGGCGATGACAAACCGGCCCGCGTTCCAGCCAGAGGTTTGCGGAAGCAGAACTGACCCGCCTGCGATAAGAACAGTGGCAGCCACCGCACAGATCAGCCGAGTGGGCGGACGGGCAAAGGCCGGGCGATCTGGCAGAGCTAAGCGCTGGAGAGCGGCGAGCATAGCGAACGCGAGAAGGGTAGCCAGAGCAGACCCCAAAATGCCGTAAAACGGCACCAGGACAATATTGAGGCCGATGTTTGCGGCCGCCGCGACGATGGCGATGAGGCCAATCGTCTTTCCCCGCCGCAGTGTGATGAGGAGTCGTCCGGTTGCGCCACTCGCCGCAACGGGGAACGCGGAAATCGAAACCACGAAGACAATGAGGGTGAGGGGTTCCGGACGAAAACTGGAAGGAGCCACAATTCGCAGCAAGGCCGGCGCTGCCAGGGTCACACCTGCAACCATTGGCATGAGCAGCCGATAGAGCTCATTACGGGACTGAACCGCGAGGAGCCAGCGCTGGCTTTCATCGCGCAGGGCCGCGAAACGCGGCGTCCAGGCCGAACTGGTAAAGGTGAGCAGGAGAATAACGACCGAACCCACCACGTACGCGATTTGGTACCGCCCGACTTCCTCCGGCCCGAGAATACGCTGAATTACAATTCGATCGCCCGCGTTGAGCACAAAAATTGCCAAGCCGCCGAGCGCGAGCGGAACACCGAGCTTGATCGCACGCCAGGCCACCGGCCAGTCCAGCAATCCCCGTAGCGCCGGTCTAGCCACGATGAGCCCGATAATCATCGCCAGGGTCTGGCTCACGACGCCGCCGATCGCGTACGTAGCCGCGTCATTGCGCACGGTCAGGAGCAGGACAACGCCAACCACCAACCCACCAACGGCCGCCAGCACACTGACAATTGCGAACGGGCCCAGACGGTCTTCCGCGAGCAGAAGCGCGAGAACGATTTGCACCGTCGCCGCAGGGAAAGTCCACAGGATCACGGCGAAGACCAGCGCGGGATAATCACCAAAGCCGAGGGCGTCCCGCCAGAGTGGCGCCGTACCACCGGCGATCACTGCGACGACGAGCGCGATCACGATGCCCACCGCCATGATGCCGCGAGCCCGATCGGTATTACCGTCTTCGCCCCGCTGCAACACGAGTGCCTGGTCGAGCCCGATGAGCGCCAGAACGCTCAACACCTGGTGGAGTGCGATCGCGGAAGCGAGGGCGCCGAATTCAGCCGGTCCCATCACGTGGGCCAGAATGGGCGACACGATCGTGCCGGCAACGAGCTGCAGAGACCACACCACGACGTACAGCAGGCCCCGGCCGAAGAGGTGCGAGGAAGCAGCCGGTTCTGGCTCAGCGTGAGGTGCCACCGGCACAGGCCTGCCCGCCGCACCGGGATCAATCGTGGTCACGACGCCCCGCTCGCCACTGCGGCCGGGGCCGAGAATGACCGGCTGGCATCTATTGCATCCAGGATTTGATCACTCATACCAGTCGTAAATTTTCGCGCAAATAAGCTCGGGAGCTCTTGTTGGTCGAAGTTCCGCCGGGACAGCACGGCATCGGTCTGTTCGGTGCCGAGCCACGGTGGGCTCTTGCGGCGAGTCCCATCCCACCCGATCCACCAGGGCGTGGCACGAATATGTTCGTTGGACCAGTTCGGAAAAAACTGAGCCGTGCCGAGCAGCGAGGGTATGAAGGTCTCGTCGGCCACCCAGCTGCGGCGCCAGAATCGAACCAGGTCGGGTCGACGATCCGCGATGTCGACCACGGTCTGCGCGTGGGCACGAGACAAAATCTTGAGTTGCGAACCTCCGGACAAGACGACGTCGGGCGGAAGCCGGCGGGGAATTGGGATTCGGATCATGTGCTTTCGCACGGCCCAGTGGCGGAATTTCAACCGATCAAGCCCCCCACTGGCTCCCCAACCGTCGTAGGGCAGCGGGTTGATGTAGGTGATCGATTGACCGGCACAGGCAGTAAGCGTGTCAGTGAACTCCTCGACCGAGGCCAACGGATAGTCGGCTCCGGTGAGCAAAGCGACGTGCGTCGCGAATGTCGATTCCAATGCCGCGCGGAACCCCGCGAGCTCGGCGGCAACATTTTCCCACCGCGCCCAGCCCGTCTTCATTCGCGGTAGTACCGTGCAGCGCTCCGGAAGGTCAGTAGTCATGGCAGCAAAAACGCGTGGGCTCGCCCGAGAATCGCAGTGCAGAAAAACAGGAAACGGATCAAGCGCGTCGATCAGCCGCCGCACGTGCACGGGATCGGTGTGCGCCAGGATCACACAGGCGAGCAACGCTGAAGCCTCCGGAAGATCGCCTGACACCGAGCCCGGGGTGACGAGTGCCGGAATGTCAGCTGAAACGGGGGGAACGCGGTGCATGGGATCCTGTCGGGGTGTGCGGGTATCACGGGGCTGTACTGCGTTACCGGCAACACTGACGGTTCGGTACGTGGGGGGCCTGCTGGGCGGCTAGCGATGCAGCGGACTCGGTCCGCGTCGCAGTCGCCCTATCCGGGTGTCCACGCTTCGATCTCAGCCAAGCCGATTCTCACGGTTGCGCCCTTCACCGCCCCGATCGAGCACCACCCGATCGAGAACCACACGATCGGGTGTCCCGGCACTCCGGCATCCGTTCTGGTCCACGCATTCTTGACCTGGATGATCTGGGCGCAGCTCGCAGCGATCCCCTCCTCACGCGATTGCCAATACCCGTCGGCACGGCCTTCATCGCCGGCGGTGACAGAGACCGTGTGCACGCACCGACCGACCTGCATGTCGCCCATCCGATTGGAGCCTTGATACACGACGTCGTCGTCCGGGTGCGTCACCATGTTGAGAGTCGCCCCAGAAGAATCCAGGCCAGCACAGATCGCACAGATATCCACGCGGATCCAGCGGCGTCGGGACCAGTGGCGTCGAAGTGGCCCTCTGCGCCCGGGACCGCCCCTATCGACAGCCCGCACAAAAACAGCGGTCGTCGTCATGCGCTGGCCAGACGACTGGGGGTGGCGCGGAGCATGGAATCCTGTCAGGTCTTCGGGTCCTGGGGCAAAGAATGCAACGTTTCGGGTGAACGCCGCACGAGGGTAAGGGTGGGTTTACGCACGATCTTGACGCGTCAGCGACCGAACCGGCAGCCCCCATCCGGGGAGTGGGCAGGCATGACATAATAAATCCTCATAATTTACTAGCGGAGTCGGTTCGGGTCTGGTGTTTCAGACCGGACGGGGGGAGACTTGAGGGCACATAGTCCCCGTGGTATGGAGGTTTTCATGAAACCAGTCCAGGGCAGCCTGCCCGACATTATGCCCGTGCTTTCGCGTGGCAAACATCGCACTCCCAAAAGCGGAGCGTGCTTCATGGAATTCGCTTCCTACCTCGCTGGCGAGTCCTGGAGCGACCACCCAGCATGTACCCATCCGGAGCTCGCCTCGCTGGCGCGCATGGTCAACGACTGCAGTTCAGACGACGCCAGGTCGCGGCTGGCACTGCTGATTCCGTCGGTTATCGGCCTGACCGGTTCCGACAAGCGGGTTGAAGTCATGATCGCGCTGCGGGCTGGCTGCGAAGCGCTTCCAGTGGCCAGCCTGGAACGTCAGCGCGCGCTCGCGGTGGGTGTGCTCACCTGCGAGCGCACCGCATCCGTTCTTGATCCGGCGCTGGCCGAGCAGGTGCGCCCCCTTATTCGGGCCGCCCTCGATGAAGCGACCGATGCCGAGCACTGGGCACGCGGCTTCATCGGTAGTGTGCATTCGTGGACGCGCACCAAATTCACGGCGCGCACCGCCGACACGATCATTCGCGTTGCCGTGCAGGGTATCGGAGAGGCCTGCATCGGCGACCCGGACGCCCGGTTGTATAACCTGCTCGAACACGCGATCAACGATTGCGCCGTGCTGCTGGGAACAAAGCGCGCAGACCGAACGGTGCATCTGCCCGCGCTGGCTTGATCACCGGCCCACCGACCGCACCCGGATGGTGCAACGAAAGCCCAGCCCCGTACTAGCGGGACTGGGCTTTCGTGTGTGCGAAAAAACGGATGCTACGGCGTCAGACGGCGGCCAGTTCCAGGTCATCGACCTCAGCGCGGATGCCGCGGTTGACGGCGGAGACGACCGACTTGAGCGACGCGGTAGAGATGTCCGCGTCGATGCCGACGCCCCAGTAGCGCTTGCCGTTCACGTCGAGCTCGACGTAGGCGGCCGCTTGCGCGTCGCCGCCGGCCGAGAGGGCGTGCTCCACGTAGTCGTACAGTGTGATGGCGATACCACGCTCTGCCATCACCCCAAGAAACGCGTTGATCGGGCCGTTACCGGAACCGGTGGCCGGCGCCACGGTGTCGCCGTCGCGCAGTTCGACCGACAGGTCGACCGTGCCCGACAGGTCGCTCGACGTGCGGGTCGAGTGCAGTTCGAACCGGCCCCACTTGGCTTCAGGGTTCTTGATCGTGGCCGGCAGGTACTCGTCGTTGAAGATGTCCCAGATCTGCTCGCTCGTCACCTCGCCGCCTTCGGCGTCGGTTTTGGCCTGCACGACGCCAGAGAATTCGATCTGCAATTTGCGGGGCAGGTCGAGGGCGTGGTCGGTCTTGAGCAGATAAGCGACGCCGCCCTTGCCGGACTGCGAGTTGACCCGGATCACTGCTTCGTAGCTACGACCGAGGTCCTTCGGATCAATCGGCAGGTAGGGAACGGCCCAGACCAGGTCGTTGACGGTGCAGCCCTGTTTGGCCGCGTCGGCGTCCATGGCTTCAAAGCCTTTTTTGATGGCGTCCTGGTGCGATCCACTGAAGGCGGTGAAGACCAGATCGCCAGCCCAAGGGTTGCGCTCCGGAACCGGCAGCTGGTTGCAGTACTCCGCGGTGCGCTTGATCTCATCGATGTTGCTGAAATCGATCTGCGGGTCGATGCCCTGGGTGAACAGGTTGACGCCAAGGGCGACGAGGTCGACGTTTCCGGTTCGCTCTCCGTTACCGAACAGGCAGCCTTCGATGCGGTCGGCGCCGGCCAGGTAGCCGAGTTCGGCGGCGGCGATGGCGGTACCGCGGTCATTGTGCGGGTGAAGCGAGATGAGGATGTTCTCGCGCTGGGTCAGGTGACGGCTCATCCACTCAATGGAGTCGGCGTACACGTTCGGGGTGGCCATCTCGACTGTGGCCGGCAGGTTGACGATGACTTTGCGTTCCGGGGTGGGCGCGAGGATCTCGACGACCTGATTAGTGATGTCCACGGCAAAGTCAAGTTCGGTGCCGGTGAAGCTTTCCGGGGAGTACTCGTAGTAGATGGTCGTGCCGGAAATGGTCGCTTCCATCTGCTTGCACAGACGCGCCCCGAACAGGGCCAGGTCGATGATGCCCTGCTTGTCTTCACGAAAAACGACCTCGCGCTGCAGGATGCTTGTGGAATTGTAGAAGTGCACGATGGCTTGCTTGGCGCCCGTGATGGACTCATACGTGCGCTTGATCAAGTGCTCTCGCGCCTGGGTGAGCACCTGGATCGTGACGTCGTCGGGAATGGCGTTCTCGTCGATGAGGCTGCGTACGAAGTCGAAGTCGGTCTGGCTCGCCGACGGAAAACCTACTTCGATCTCCTTGTAGCCCATGCGCACGAGCAGGTCGAACATGATGCGCTTGCGCTCGGGGCTCATCGGATCGATGAGGGATTGGTTGCCGTCCCGCAGGTCGACCGCGCACCAGCGCGGGGCGCTCGTGATGTGCTTGCTCGGCCAGGTACGGTCGGTCAGTTCAATGGCGAACTGCTCGTGGTACGGGCGGTAGCGGTGGATCGGCAGGGTGGATGCGGTCTGATTGTTCTTCATGATCCTGTTCCTCGTGGTGTCGTACAGCCAACGACAAACGCCGCGACGAGGGAGGCCTTCAGATTAGGACTCGTCGCGGCAGCTAAGGAGGAGCGTACCGTTCAACACATTTTCAGGCTAGCACCGTTTGGCACGGTTGCGACCACATGGACGAAGGCCCCGGCAAGCGGATGCTATTGGCCGAGTCCGCGCACCAGAGTGACCACTTCCCGCATCGACAGACTGGGCAGATAAGCTTTGGCGAGGGCGAGCCCAATCTCCGGCAGCGCGACCGAGTCGGGGAACGCCATGAAGACCGGCGCATACTCGGGCTGGAACTTGCTTTTGAACGCCAGTAATGATCGAAATCCGTACACCGGCTCGAGTGTGCGACCAAGGTACTCGAGCAGACCGGTGGCAATACCGCCCTGCCGAGGGCCGGATGAGGGAGCGAGCGGCGCCACCGACAGGCTGAGAAACTCAATCTCTGGGCGTTCCCGCATGCGCTCAGCAGTTTGGGCGATCAGAAATTCCATGACGCCGTTGATACTGTCGGGACGGCGCCGCATGAAGTCGAGGGTCCAGCCCACGATTTCACCGTCCCGGTAGGTCGGCAGCCAACTCGTCACGGCGTGCACGCGGTCTTCAGCGTCGACGGCGATCATGAGGCGCACCACCGGGTCACGCAACTCGTCAAGGCCACCGAGGGTGAAACCGAGTTCGGGGAGTTCCTTCTCTTGAACCCATTGCTCAGAGATTTCGGCGATTTGGGCAGCTGCCGCGAACGAGAGCGACCGGTAGCTGGTCCACTCAGCTCGCACCCCGGCGCGGTCGGCGCGATTGATCGACGAGCGGATGTCCTGCCATTTCTTTCCCGTCGTGCTCCACCTGTTCGGCCGCAACAATGTCTCCTCCCCCACCTGCACGCTCGGCCAGCCCATCAAGGCGAAAACGCCCTGCCAGTTCTCGTGCACGCAGTAGAAAACCGGAACCCAGCCGTTGTCGTCACACATGCGAGCGAAGAAAGCGACGGCGGCAACGGCCTCGGAGCGTGGTCCGACCGGCTCGGAGGTCGTGATGGCGATGCCGTTGACCACCCGGTAGGCGATGGCCGTACGCCCGCTCGAGGTGAACCACAGCGAATTGCCGGCCCAGGTGGTCATACTGCCGAGCGATCCGCCGCCATGCTCAGAGAGGAGCGAGCGCAGTCGACTTGGTGCATCGGCGGTCTGGCCGACGGAGGCGCTCCGCAGGCAGACGATCGCCCCCACGAAGACGACGATCCAGAATGCAGCGCCGACACCGTCATACAGGGCGGTGGAGAGAGGGTCGGTCGGAAGAAAAGACACTCGCTCCAGGCGCAGGAAACCGACCGGAATGAACCGCTCAGGCACGTCCGCGAGCAGGTCGAGCAGAGTTACCGCGGGCCGAAAGTGATCGCGGAGCAGCCATCCGATCCCGAGATAGAACGCGGCGAGTGCGGTGAGACTTCCAGCCGTGACGAGCAGAAATCGGCGACGCAGGCCCGTGCGAGAGCCCACCGGAAAGCGGCGCAGATTGCCGAGGATGACGACGGCCACGGCGAGCGGCACGAGCACCGACACGGCGAGGATGAGCGTGACTTCGAAGTACCGGCCGGATTGCCATTGCCATACGTAGGCCTGCCCGGAGATCGGCAGCAGCCCGTAGTACCAGGCGGCGAGCATCGCCAATCCAACGTTGATCGTGATGGCCAGCCACGCGGCGAATCTCCGTCCGCGAGCCAGCCCGAAAGCTGCCACCACGAGGGTAAGCAGCGGCAGCAGGCTGACCAGCACAGGGCCGGCCCCGCCGATACGTTCGAGGCTGAGTTCCTGCACACACTGCCGGGTGATATCGCCCAGCCGGCAGCGGTCGATGACCTCCCCAGCACTCGGTACGTCCTGGGTGAGCAGCAGCCCAAGCGGTGCGAGCAGCCCAAAACGGGCGCCGGAAAAGATGGTGACGACCGGACCGACGGCAACCATACCAACGATGGCGGCCAGCAGAGTGCGGGTTTCGTGGTCGGAACTGCGCCGCCACGACGCCACCCGGAGTGACGGGCGCCAGAGCCACCCCACACCAAGCCCAACAACCGCGGCCAGCAGGCGGTAGAGGTCGGAGGGCTGGCCGGAATAGAGCACGAGCACGAGCACCGTCGACAGCCCGAGCACGCGGATGCGGCGCCGCCAGAGCGGGCCGACGAAGTAGCTGGCTGCCATGGCGCTGCCAAACATGGGAGTGAAGGGGTCGATGGCCCACAACTCGCTCACGCCGCGCGACCACATTTCGCCCCCGGCGACACCGAGGTACTGGGCGCCGAGGCCGATTGCGGCACCGAGAATCGACGTCACCAGAAAGACGATGACGGTGCGGCGGGTTCCCATCAGCCGTTCGGCGAAACCCAGCAGAACCACTGCGCCGGCCAGCGCCAACAACAGTTCGCCGCCATTGTCGACAAAGAACACCGAGGTGAGCGGAGACCACCAATGCCCGCGTTCAATGACCGACTCGTAGCCGGTGCCGAACAGCAGACGGATACCGCGCGCCGGTCCGGCGACTACTCCCGTTGCGAGGCCCACCGCGAGCAGTGCGACGGCATAGGAGATGACGAAGGGTCGCTGGCTGGACCATCGGTAAAGCGATCGCAGGGCGGAGCCCCTCGCGGGTTCGCGCCCGGGCGGGTCGAGGGCGGTTGCGTCGCTCATGATGTCGTTGGTGGTCACCTCGTCGTCGCAATCACGGTCGGCACGAGCAATGCGGTACGTGCGGCGATGATCGGCAGGGCCGTGGTCCAGGCGTAGTCAACCGTTCGCCAGTCGTGGGCCGTACCGGGTGACTCGAACAGGTGGGTAACGACGCCGGCGCGCTGGGCGGCATCCGCTACCGCGTGCACCCCCGGCAGAAAGCGTATATCGTCGTCGCCGACCACAAAGATGGCACCGAGCTCGGCGTAGGGTTGCTGGGCGGCGAGAATAGCGGAGGGCGCAGCCGCCGCGTAGAGGGAAGCGCTGCCACCAAAACCGGATTGCACGGTGTGCGCCTCGCTTCCATTTTTGGGAACGAGCTCTCCCGCGATGTCCAAGATCGTACTGTACAGCTCCGGGTGCGCAGCGCCGAGTTGGATGGAGCACGTGCCGCCCTGAGAGAAACCGGCGATGGTCCACCCGGAGGGCTGGGCAGTGACGTGCAGGTGCGACCTGATCCAAACCGGAACGTCGACGGTGAGATAGCTGGCCGAATTGCCGAGCGCCGAGTCGACACACATCGGATTGCGGCCCGGCGCGCCGAGTTGATCGGGAACGACAACGATGGGGGCGAGACCGGAATGCGCCCGCGCGTACGTGTCGAGAATGCCCGCCAGCCGACCGGACGTGAACACGTCGCTCGGGCTGCCCGGCTGCCCGGAGAGCATCTCGACCACCGGCAGGGCCGGCGGGTTCGCGCGACGCGCCGCCGGTGGCAGGTAGACCAGCGCGTCGCGGGAGACGAAACCCGAGCTGGTAGCCGGAATGGTGACCGTGCCGACGACGCCGCCCACGTTGGATGCCGTGCTGTTGGCCACAGTCGCTGGGTCGGGATGCACGGGTGGAGTCTGGGCAGCGCGGGCCTGCGCGGTTGCGAGGGCCGCGTCAAGGGGCGGGTAGCTGGCGAGCCCGAGGGCGACACGCAGGGTGGGAAATTCACCGACATCTGCGTTGATTCCCGCCGCAGCGCTGAGCAGACAGAGTCCGATGGCGCCAACGGCGACGCCGCGGCGCCACCGCACCTGGCCGCTGAGATTTAGCACGACCACGGCAAGGCTCGCCCCCAGGGCAGCGGTCCACAGACCGGTTCCGGTCGAGAACGAGACACCCCAAGGGTCCCAGACGTCAGTGATAAACCAGGCCAGGGCCCAACCGCCGAACGCACCGACGACGGCGCCAATGACGGTGATCACGGCGCGACGCACGCCTGTGGGGCCGAGCAGCACGAGCAGCAGCGTGAGTCCGGTGACCGCGTAGAGCGTTCCCAGTACGGGCGCGTCGATAAGACTGATATCGAGCGGGCTGAAAGCCGAAAACAACGAGTTCATTGAGAGCCTCCGGAATCACTTTGACACCACCCGCACGTTTCGTGGGCTGGCATCGCTGAGTTACCAGCCGGCACCCGGCCAAGTCATAGCCGAGTGACATCCCACGCACAGGAGTTGACCGGATACCCGGTTTCGCTGTCGCTGACACCCTCGTTGAACTCGGCGCGGACGTGCTCGTGCTGGCGTCAACCGGGCCCGACGAACGATTCGACCTGCTCACGGTGCTCGGAGTGCCGTTTGTGCAGGGTGACCTGCGGGAGGTGTCTGCACAGCTGGGAGCACAGATGCCGGACGTGATCATCGTGTCGCCCGGCTTCCATCCCGATGGCGTCGGGAATTTCGCTCGACCGAAATGGCGGAGTTATGGGGCAAAGAGAGTTATGGGGCAAAGAGCAGTACGGCGAACATGCCAAACAACACCAGGTGGACAGCTCCGTGGAGGGCAGTGGTGCGCGGCGAGAAATAGGTGATGATGCTTGCTGCCAGTGTCACTGCGATGAGCACCATGTTTGCGCTCGATTCCCCAAGAATGACTTCTTGGCCTGTCGCTAAGCCGATGATCAGTACGGTCGGGATGGTGAGCCCGACCGTGGACACGAACGCCCCGAGTCCGAGGTTGAGGGTACGTTGGCCCTCGTCAGCCAGCGCCGCCCGAACTGCCGTCATCGCCTCTGGCGTGAAGACGATGATCGCGATGATCACCCCGCCCAACGCGACTGGAGCGCCCGTGGCCGCGATACCGGCCTCGACCAGGATCCCAAGGTCGTGGGAGAGCAGCACGATCGGCAGGACGGTACCGACCAGCAGGAGGACCCGCCGAACCAGCTCGCCCCTGCCCAGGCCGACGACAGCGGCCGCACGAGAGTCGAAGCGGGGTTTTGGAATATCGGCGGTAGTGACGCTTCCAAAGATCGCCTGGGCGTGGCTGGGCTGCGTGAACAACGCCCGGTTCTTCCCCGTCTGCAGGTAGATGAAGAACCCGTAGAGTGCCGCCGCCAGCACCGAGACGGCGATAGCCTGCGCGGGCACGAGACTCCCGTTGGAAGTGGACACTATAAAGTTTGGCAGCACGAGCGTGCACAGCGACAACACGGCGATCATCGCAACGTAGACCGACGCGCCTTCCATGTTGTAGCGCTGCGGGCCGTGCTTCATGCCGCCGAGGAGGAGGGACAGACCCATGACTCCGTTGATGATGATCATCATGACGGCGAACACCGAGTCGCGTGCGATCGTCGACGATCCCGACGGCCCAAGCATGATCGAGGAAATGAGGACGACTTCAATGATGACGACGGTCAAGGTCAGAACCAGCGTACCGAATGGTTCTCCCAGCTTGCGGGCCAGCACCTCGGCCTGGTGGACGACTCCGAATGCGGCGACCATGATCGCCGCGAGGATGATCAGGAACACGCCCACCGCGACTGCCACACTCGGCGGGTGGGCGACAAGATCATGGCCGACTGTCAGCACGCCGATCGAGACCAGCCATGCGATCGCGAGGGTCATCGTCGTTGATCGGCTCAGCAACGCCCGCCATCCATCGTTCGAGCGGGCCTCGGTCGGGGTGTGAGAATCCGCGTGGCGCTTGATGGGCATGAGCCTGCCTTAATCGGAGGCCGTCCCCCTACAAACCGCGGCATCCGAGGTCGTCCCGTGACGCATGAACACAGCGTGCATTCACCAAAGAGACGATACCAGAAGCGTGGTTTCCACCGGATATAACCGGGTTCAGATCTACACCCAAGTGTCTCGCAACGACCATATCGCGCGGGAAATCACCACCGGTCCGTCTCATATCCGCTACGTTTCGACACGCTGAGGTTTTGCGACACTTGAGACATGAATCGGATTACACCGCGCCCGCTGCGCGGTGCAGAGGGTTCAGGGTGGCCCGCAAGAGGAACGGTCTCCCCGCTTCTGAACAGACTGCACGATGCTGGTTTCGTCACGAGCTACTGGGAAGCCAACGACACCGATCGGCCACGCCGGTACTATCAACTCACGGAGGTTGGCCATCAGGAGTTGGAGTCCTTCCAAGAGGACTGGGAGCAATTCTCCGCTTCCGTCACGTCGCTCCTGGCCACCATTCCGAAGAAGCACAATGACAGGACGCGCGATGACGCTTGACGCCGACCACCGGCTTGTTACCCAGTACTTGCGCCAGTTCGACGCAGCTGCGGGGTCGCTCTTAGGCACTCGACGGGCGACGCTGCGCGAGTAGATTGCCGCTCACCTGCGCGAACGTGTGCAGGTAGAACTGTCGAATGCGGACGCATCAGCGGCCCTGTCCAGCTTTGGCTCACCAGCCGATATTCTTGAGCAGGAGCTCGACGGTGTACCGTCTTCAGGGGCTTCCCAGCGTCGTCAGCGGAGGGTCCGCCGGACCGTCGCGATTGTGGTCTCGGCCGTTGCCGCGGCCATCCTTCTGATCGTGCTACTTCCGCTCCTCTTCGTTGTTGCTCCCGTCCCTGTCGGGGGCCCGGCCGGCGAGGTCACCTCTGTGGTCAATGCCAATCCTCAGGGTCCTGCTCGGGTGACTGCGGGGACGGGCTACTTCGAGTATCAAGCAGCCATCGAAGCGATGGAGGATCCGCTCCCGGCGGGTGCCGCTTATCCAGCCGGCGTGCCGGAAGGTTTGGATTCGGGCACGAACTCGACCGGCGTGATGCAATCGGGCGCGGGGTACGTTGTCGCCCAGTACACCTGGCTGTGCGCGTGGGAATCCGAATACCTGACGGCGATGGCCGAGCAGGAGCCGAGCAGGATGCCGAACGGCAAGCTGCGGCAGAGGCCATGCTGGAAACGTGGTCGACCAGTGAATTCTTTATGGCAGCCGATCCTAACCGAGGCTGGGTGGCGAGCGTTTTGGACCCGGTACGGTTCGGTGACTCCGCAGGTGTCGTGCGGGACCAGCCCCAGTCCTGCTCGCAAGCGGGAATCATCAACGTTCGAGGCTAACCGAGCGACAGGCGTGAAAGGCGGCACCCCCGACATCCTGACTGATATCTATCGGGGCTGGGACTCGGCAGCGCCTGAACGGCGCGAACGCCTGAGCGCTATCTGGAACTTATCGGGCTGGTTTTCGGCCGACGCTCTACGATTTTGCACCCACGCTCAACATGTTGCCCGCACGGGGACCTCCTGCGGACGTTCCCCCCGCGACTGTGGATCTAGGAATTCGATATCTCCACCCGGCCGCTCCGGCGGAGTCGCTATTTATCCAGCTTGCCGTTCGGTACGAGCGGAGGTATGTCGGCTAGGTGCGGCATGACCACGACCGGGCACGGCATACTGATCAGCAGGTCGTGAACGACCGAGCCGAGTAACAGCCCCGTCATCATCCCCCGTCCGTGGGTTCCCACCACGACCATTTCAGCGTACTCAGCCGCGTTGGTGAGGACCACAGCAGCAGATCCGTGTTCGAGGGTGTCTCGAATTATCACGGTCGGATGCTCGGCGCGAACCCATTCGACTACTCCTGCCAAAACTGCAGCGTGTGCCATCCGTATCTCGTCATAAGGACTAGCACCAGCGCTCAACCATCCGAGAGCGAGCAGGGTGGGGATGCGCCACGCATGCACGACCGACAGTTCACGGCCGAGCCGCTCAGCTTCCCGAGCGGCGAAGTCCACCGCAAGGTGAGAGGTTTCGTCGTCATCCACGCCGACGACGATGGCACCGTTACAAGGCGTCCAATCTGTGGGCACGATAACGAGGGGGCAGGTCACACCGGCGGCGATCTGGTGGCGCAATGTTCCGTAGAGGGAGCCTGCGGCCTCACGCGTACCGATAACCATCAGGTCGGCATCCGCGGCGGAAATCAACAGCTCGCGGCGCGGCGCGCCTCGTCGTACCGACGTCATCACCTGCACGGCGGGCGCGTCGCGTTTCACCCGATTCGCGGCATCCATCAACATCTGCTCGTAAGCGGGAAGAACCCGGTCCTTCGTAATGGTCGGCGGCAATCTGGCCAGATCAATAACGGTGGTGAGTTCCAGGGATACCTGAGTAGTGCGGGCACGCTCGATCACCCAGTCGAGCGCAGCGGGACTTCCCGTGCCGCCGTTTACTGCGAGAACAATTGTCTCGACCATATCGTTTGCTCTCCTCGATCTCAGGGAGAATTGGTGCCCGGGCTATCACTTCACGGTCTCACTAAAACACAGTTACCGAAAAAAAACGATAAATACGTGTAACCCGATCTGCGGCGTCACACATCAACCCAATCAGGATGCCGGCACTGCCTGAACATGCGGTGTCATGGTCTGTCGCCGACGACCTGACAAACAACCTGCCTGAACAGGCCTCCGCTGCAACGGACACGGCTTTTCAGAGCAGAGGCCGCGAACGGGCAACCCTGACAGCCGCGCGCCACTCGATAGCTGTCGCAACGAGCCTAACGGGGACGATCCGAGACCGGGTAACCGGCGCCATGGGTTTCGAACAATGTAACCAGGTTGGTCAGGCCGCAAAGGCGAGATGACGATTTCGGGCAGCACCCAAAGTGACCAGTTTGCGCGTTAGAAACCGAGGCGCCCGAGCTGCTTCGGGTCGCGCTGCCATTCCTTGGCGATTTTCACACGCAGCGACAGAAAAACGCGCTTACCGACAAGGGGCTCGATCTGCTTACGCGCGCGGGTACCGACGTCTTTGAGCCGGCTGCCCGACTTGCCGATGATGATGCCCTTCTGGCTGTCGCGTTCCACGAACAGGTTGGCGTAGATTTCGACCAGTTCCTGGTCGTCGCGCTCGATGATGTCGTCGATGGTCACGGCGATCGAGTGCGGCAGCTCGTCGGTGACTCCCTCGAGGGCTGCCTCACGAATGAACTCCGAGATGCGCGACTCCAGGGTCTCGTCCGTGACGGCGTCAGCTGGGTAAAGCGGGGCATCCGCGTACGGCAGCAGGCGCAGTAGTTCGGTCGCGAGAATGTCCAGCTGGATGCGGCTGGTGGAGGAAATCGGAACGATCGCCTCCCAGTCCCGCAGCTGCGAAACAGCGAGCAACTGGTTGGCGACGTTGGTTTTGGAGGACGCATCAATCTTGGTCACGATGGCGACCTTTTTTGCACGGGGGAACGCCTCCAGTTGCTCGTTGATGAACTTGTCTCCCGGACCGATCGGCTCGTTGGCCGGGATGCAGAGACCGATCACGTCGACGCCGGCCAGGGTCGCGGTGACGAGGCTGTTGAGTCGTTCACCGAGAAGGGTGCGCGGACGGTGGATTCCGGGGGTGTCCACCAGAATGAGCTGGCCATTCTTCTGGTGCACGATACCGCGAATGGCGCGGCGGGTGGTTTGCGGCTTCGACGAGGTGATCGCAACTTTCTCGCCCACCAGCGCGTTCGTCAGGGTGGACTTGCCCACGTTGGGACGTCCCACGAACGAGACGAATCCTGCTCGGTACCCGCTCGGGTGGGGCTCGGTTGCTCCGGTCATGACCGTTCTCCTTCATCTTCAAACACTGTGCTGTTGTTCGTTACCGTGAGGAATGCTGTTTGCGCATTGATCAACGCCTGGTCTCGCTCCACCAGCACGGTGCTGATGCGCTTGCGGCGGCCTTCGGTGCGCTCGGCGGTGAGGTTGAGCCCACTGACCGAAGCGACCGACCCGGCAACGGGAAGTCGCCCGAGGGCTTTGGCCAGCAGACCACCCACCGAGTCGACGTCGTCATCGTCGAGTTCGAGATCGAACAGCTCCCCCAGTTCGTCGACTGGCAGTCGAGCACTCACCCGAAAATGCCCATCACCGAGGTCTTCGACCTCGACCACGTCACGGTCGTACTCGTCGGAAATGTCGCCGACGAGCTCCTCGATCAGGTCTTCGAGGGTGAGCAGTCCGGCGATTCCACCGTACTCGTCGACGACCATGGCCAGGTGATTGGACTCTAACTGCATCTGCCGCAGCATGTCGTCGGCCTTCTTCGACTCCGGCACGAACACGGCCGGCCGAGCCAGGTCGGCCACGGTGAGCTGGAGCGCGTTGATCGGCCGCTCGAAGACCAGTCGGGCCACATCGCGCAGGTAGAGAATGCCGGCGACGTCGTCGACCTCACCATCCAACACGGGCAGGCGCGACGTGCCGCTGCTCAGGAACAGGCCCATCGCCGCGTCGATACTGGCGTCGGCGTCGATGGTGATCATGTCGGTACGCGGAATCATCACCTCACGCACGACCGTCTCACTGAACTCGAAGATGGAGTGGATGAGTTCGCGGTCGTCTTCTTCGATCACATCAAGCTCGGTGGCCTCGTCCACCATGCTGAGCAGTTGGTCTTCGGAGGTGAATGTCGCGAGTTTGGTACGCCCGGGCGTGACCCGGTTACCGAGGGCGACGAGGGCGTTCGCTATGGGTCCGAGCAGAACGCGTCCGACGTGCACGAGCAACGCAGTCGCGGCCAGCAAGCCGACCGGATGGGCCCGTCCGACGCTGCGCGGGCTGGCACCGACGAGCACAAACGACACCGAGGTCATGATGAGCGCCGACAGCAGCAAAGCGAGCCACACGGCCTCGATCGTGGTCGCGAAGACCAGGGTGACCAGGACGGCGGCCGTGGTCTCGGCGGTGATCCGAATGAAATTGATCGCGTTCAGGTGCGCGCCGGCATCGTCGGCGATGGCCTGCAACGACCGTTTCGCGCGATGATGCGCCACCATGCTCGCGATGTCCGCCCGGGACTGAGTCATGATCGCGGCGTCAACGGCGGCCATCAGTCCGGCAAAAACGACCAGGACCACGGCCGGGTAAATGAACCAGACGATGTGCATCAGTGGCGTTGTCGTTCCTGCATGGCGAAAGCGATGAGGATATCGCGCTGAATACCGAACATCTCCTTCTCCTCGGCCGGTTCAGCGTGATCAAAGCCGAGCAGGTGCAGCACGCCGTGGGTGGTGAGCAGCAGCAGTTCATCGAGAGTACTGTGGCCGGCGGTTTCCGCCTGCTCCTTGGCGACTTGCGGGCAGAGCACAATGTCACCGAGCAGACCCGGCGGGGTTTCCTCCTCCTCGGTACCGGGGCGCAGTTCGTCCATCGGGAAGCTCAGCACGTCGGTGGGGCCGGGTTCATCCATCCACTGCACGTGCAGCTGTTCCATGGCGCCCTCATCGACGAGCACGATGGCAAGCTCGGCATCGGCGTGCACGTGCATGGTGTCGAGCGCGAAGGCAGCGAGGCGCAAAATGGCGGCTTCATCGACCGGGATAGCCGACTCGTTGTTCACTTCGATGCTCAACTGGAACTCCGTTTCGGGGTGCGGCCCGAAGCGCTCGTGCGCTGGGGGCCACGGGTGGCAAATTCTCGGGCTTCAGCCGTCTCTTGGCGAAGGGCCTGCTTCTGCGCGTCGTACTCGGTGTAGGCATCGACGATGCGCCCAACTAGCGAGTGCCGCACGACATCGGCGCTGGTCAAGTAAGCAAAATGGATATCGTCGATCCCGTCGAGCACGCGCGTGACCAGTTTCAGGCCGCTCGTGCCGGCCGGCAGGTCGATCTGGGTGACGTCTCCGGTGATGACCATCTTCGAGCCGAACCCCAGGCGGGTCAGGAACATCTTCATCTGCTCCGGCGTGGTGTTCTGGGCTTCGTCGAGCACGACAAAGCTCGCGTTGAGGGTGCGCCCGCGCATGTAGGCCAGCGGTGCCACCTCGATCGTGCCAGCAGCGAGTAATTTGGGAATGAGCTCGGGGTCGAGCATTTCGCCGAGCGCATCGTAGAGCGGGCGCAGGTACGGGTCGATCTTGTCGGTAAGGGTGCCGGGCAGAAAACCCAGTCGTTCCCCAGCCTCCACGGCCGGGCGAGTCAGGATGATGCGCTCGACCTCTTTGTTCTGCAGCGCCCGCACCGCTTTGGCCATGGCCAGATAGGTCTTGCCGGTTCCGGCCGGGCCGATGCCGAATACGATCGTGTTGTCGTCGATCGCGTCGACATAGTCCTTCTGCCCGATCGACTTGGCCCGAATGCTCTTGTTCCGTGCTGTGAGGATGGGAGCGCCCAGTTGGGCGGATGGACTCACCGAACTGTCGGCAGCGAGCATCCGCGCTGACGTGGCGACCTCGGTCTCGCCGAGATCATGGCCAGTGCGCAGTGCCAGCTGCAGTTCCTCGATCAGCCGACGCACTGCCGCCACCTCGCCAGCCGTGCCGCTCAGGGTGACCTCGTTGCCGCGCACGTGCACGTCCACCTTGGGGTGGGCAGTCTCGATGATACTCAGATAGCGATCTTCGGGCCCGAGCAGGCGCACCATGGCAACGCCATCGATGGTGAAGCGCAACTCGGTGGTGTCACTGGCGGCGGAGTAGCCGGAATTCGCGTTGTGAGGCTCAGAGGGCGCCAAGCGAGTCCTCCCCTAGGGATTCGGTCGGTTCCTGACTGCCCAGCACATGGGCGTGTACGTGGAACACGGTCTGGCCGGCGGCCGCCCCGGTGTTGAAGACGAGGCGGAACTGCCCGTTGGTTCGTTCGGCAGCGATGCGCTCGGCTACCGAGACGAGTTCGGCCAGAAGCACCGGGTTGCCTGCGGCCAGTTCGACGACGTTCTGATACTGCGGGTCTTTGGTGGTGATGACAACGTGCACCGGAGCTTTCGGAGCAATGTCGAGGAACGCGATGATGTGTTCGGTCTCGGCGACGATCGTCGCTGGAATCTCACGCGCGATGATGCGGCTGAAAATGGTCGGTTCGAAACCGGAATAAGACATGCCTCTATCTTAAGCGGCGCTACCAGCGGCCGAAGGTCGCATTGAGGATTGCGAGGGCAGCGGGACCGGCAGTCGACGTGCGAAGCACGGTGTCACCGAGGCGTACCTGGGTCGCGCCGGCTTGTTCCAGCAGGAGCAGCTCGGCCGGGGATATTCCACCCTCGGGCCCAACAACGAGCAGAATGTCGCGGTCGTCGGTGGGCGCGGCCACCTCGGTGAGGCGACCGCTCGCAGTCGGCTCGAGCAGCAGCATCCGTGTGGTGGCGGCGAGCACGGCCAGTTGTTTGGTGCTGGCGAGCGGTGCGACCTCTGGCAACCAAGCCCGAATGGACTGTTTGCTGGCCTCGCGCACAATGCTGATCCAGCGTTCGTGGCCTTTGGCTATCTTCGGGCCCTCCCATTTGGTGATGGAACGTGATGCGGTCCAGGGAATGACGCCGTCGACACCGAGTTCGGTGGCGGCTTGAACGGCAAGCTCGTCCCGATCACCCTTGGCGAGGGCCTGTACCAAACGGATGCGCGGCGTCGCCGCCGCAGTCTCGCTCGCGTCATCCACGCGCAGGGTCAACGCCGTAGCCTCCGCTGTCAGCACCGTACCCTGCACCAGCAACCCGGCTCCATTGCCTAAGCGCAGCCGGTCTCCGGGACGAACCCGGCTGACCGTGACCGCGTGCCGTGCCTCGGCGCCATCAACGGAAACGACCTCCCCCGGGCGACACTGCGCCGCCCGGAGCGTTTCCTGCAGATAGAAATGTGCCACGTCAGCCGAGGAACCGGTCGCGCAGCTTCGCGAACAAGCCCTGCTGGTACTGGCTCAGGGTGGGCGCTGGCGCTGCATAGCGGGCAGCGAATTGCTCGATCAGGTCGCGTTCCTTGTGGTCGAGCTTGGTGGGCGTAAGCACGTGGATGCCGATCTTCAGGTCGCCTCGCCCGCTGCCTCGCAGCTTGGTGATACCACGGTCCTTGATCGTGAGCACTTCTGAGCTTTGCGAACCAGCGCGAATCTCCACCTCGATATCACCGTCGAGAGCCTTCACGGTGACGTTGGTGCCGAGAATCGCACTCGTCATCGACACGTCGAGCGAGCACATGAGGTCGTCGCCGTCGCGACTGAACACGTCGTGGTGGCGCACCTTCATCTCGAGGTAGAGGTCACCGTTCGGGCCGGCGGCCGGACCGGCCTCTCCGCTGCCGGGCATCTGCAAGCGCAGGCCGGTGTCGACTCCGGCCGGAATATCCACCGGAACCGTGCGTCGGGCGCGCACGCGGCCCTGCCCGGAACAGGTCATGCACGGCGTCGCGATGATAGTGCCGTAACCGCGGCAGGAGCCGCACGGGCTCGACGTCATCACGTTGCCGAGCAGAGACCGAACGGCGCGCTGGATGCTGCCGGTCCCGTGGCAGATGTCGCAGGTGATCGGTGATGTACCGGGGGCGCAGCAGGAGCCCTTGCAGGTGTCGCAAACGATCGCGGTGTCGACCTCAAGGTCGCGGTGCGTGCCGAAGATGACCTCATCGAGGTCGAGTTCAACCCGGATGAGAGCGTCTTGGCCGCGTTCGCGGCGGGACCGCGGACCGCGGCTGTTGCCGCCTCCCCCACCGAAGAAGGTCTCGAAGATGTCGCCGAAGTTGCCAAAGTTCTGGCCGTCGAACCCGCCGTTCTGACCGCCACCCTGGTCGTATTTCTGACGCTGTTTCGCGTCGCTCAGCACGTCATAGGCATGGGTGATGCTTTTGAACCGTTCCGACGCTTCAGCGCCGGGATTCACGTCGGGGTGCAGTTCACGGGCAAGGCGGCGGTAGGCCTTTTTGATTTGGTCGGTGGTTGCGTCGCGGTCAACGCCGAGAGCTTCGTAGTGGTCAGCCAAAGGTGGCTCTCCTTGAGTTTTTTATGATTATGATTCTGGTTCTGGTGATGTGGTCTCTGCCGCCGAGGCGGCAACAGCTTTAGGTCTCGCCGAGCAGGCGGGAGAGGTAGCGAGCGACGGCGCGCACCGCCGCCATGTTATTGGAGTAATCCATGCGCGTGGGACCAAGCACGCCCAGGCGGGCGAGGTTGCCGTTCGCGCTGTAGCCGCTGGTCAACACGCTTGCCTCGGGCAGGCCGAACGCCGCGTTCTCCCGGCCAATGCTCACCGAAACTCCGTGTTGGTCGGTCTCCATTTCGCCGAACAGCCGCAGCAGCACCACCTGCTCTTCGATGGCTTCGAGCACCGGGTAGATGCTGCCGGAGAAATCTTCCTCGGTGCGCACAAGGTTCGCTGCCCCGGCCATGACCAGTTTATCCTGGCGGTTGGCGCCGATTTGGTCGGCGAGGGTGCTCGTGATGAGGTCGATGAGCGGTTGCAACATCGGCGCGCCCGGCCACACGCTCGCGGCGAGGGCGGCTCTGGCCTCGGCCATGCCGAGTCCAACGACAGCAACATTGAGTCGGGCGCGCACCTCGACGAGGGTCTGCTCATCGAGCGCCCACGGCAGATCGATCACGCGCTGTTCCACCCCGCCAGAATCCGTGATCAGCACCGACAGGATGCGCGTCTCGGTCAGCGGCACGAACTCGATGTGCCGTACCTTGGCGCGAGACACAGAGGGATACTGCACGAGCGCGACCTGATGAGTGAGCTGGGAGAGCAGTCGTACACTGCGCACGAGCACTTCGTCAAGGTCGGCGGCGTGACCCAGAAAGGTTTCAATGGCTTGACGTTGCGCCGGCGTGAGTGGCCGCAGATCAGCGAGGTGGTCGACGAAAACTCGGTAGCCCTTATCGGTGGGGATGCGCCCCGACGAGGTGTGCGGCGCCGCGATCAGGTCTTCTTCTTCGAGGAGGGCCATGTCGTTACGAATGGTCGCAGCGGAGACGCCGAAGGCGTGCCGATCAACGATGGATTTGGAGCCGACGGGTTCACGAGAGGCAACGTAGTCCTGCACGATGACGCGCAACACATCGAGGCCACGGTCGGAAACCATTGCGCCCACCTTCCTGATTCGTGAGGTCCAGCTTGAGTTCTGCGGATGCCGCTTACCGCGCGCTCTGAGGGTCACACGGGAAGGTACGTTTGCCAGCACATCGTTGGCACTCGCATCCACTGACTGCTAATCATATCGCGGCTGCCTGAACAGACCCATTGCCAGCAGTTCGAAGCGAGGGTTTAATTACGCGTATTCTGCCCAACACGTATGGTGAAGGGGACGATCATGAGCGATCCACAGTCACAATCTTTGAACGGCCCAAACAATCGTGAACCGAAGGTCGAAAAAGCCGCGGGACGGCCGAAACTACCGATATCCGTGGTCGATTCCGGTCAGTTCCCCACTGGCACGGTTAGTCTGGAGGGGGCAGGCGTGGCCACTGCACGACTGTATGAGTGGCTCCGGCGACTAAGCGTCGGAAGCGCCACGACCAGTTCAACTTACTCGAACAGGAGACCACATGTCCGAGAACGATCCGCGCACGAATCCCTATGAATCCACCCCGCCGCAAAATCCCTACTCGCAAAATATCCCTCGCCGGCCGATGAGCCCGGCGGACGAGAAGATGTGGGCGACTTTGATTCACGTCGGCGGCATTCTGCTCGTTTTTCTACCCAGCCTTATCGGTTACCTCATGCTGCGCGATCGTGGTCCGTTCATTCGCGCGCACAGCGCAACGGCGTTGAATTTTCAGATCACCCTGACGATCGTCTATGTGGTCGCAACCGCGTTGACGAGCATCCTGATCGGATACCTGATATTGCCGGTCGCCTTCGCCCTCGGCATCATTTTCTCGATCCTGGCCGCGCTGGCAGCCAATCGCGGCCAGGGCTACGCCTACCCGCTCACCATCAAATTCTTCAGCTAATCGCTGAGGCGCCGCACCACGGCGTCAGCCAGGAGTCGCCCGCGTAGGGTCAGTTCTACTGTTCCGGCAAGGGCGGCTCTGGCATTGATGAGTTCATCGGCGATCAAACCGGCGACCTCGACGCGCCCCGCCGCCGACAGCGATGCGACCGGGATTCCGGAGCGGATCCGGCTCTGCAAGAGGATGCGTTCGAGCTCACGGGTCGGCGCGTCGAGCGTCTCTCGGCCAGCGGCCGGTGACAGGCCGCCCCGCATCCGTTCGGAATAGGCCGCCGGATGCTTGACGTTCCACCAGCGCACACCGCCGACGTGGCTGTGGGCGCCGGGGCCGACGCCCCACCAGTCCTGGCCGGTCCAGTAGGCGAGGTTGTGCCGGGATCTGTGGGCGTCGCTCGTTGCCCAGTTGCTGACCTCGTACCAGTCGTACCCGGCGGCGGCGAGAAGTTCGTCGGCCAACTCGTAGAAGTCAGCCTGCTGGTCGTCGTCGGTCGGAGCGATCTCTCCGCGGCGAATCTGCCGGGCGAGCTTGGTACCGTCTTCGACGATGAGCGAATAGGCGCTCACGTGGTCGGGATGCAAACTGAGCGCCTGTTCGAGACTCGTGCGCCAATTCGCGAGGGACTCCCCCGGCGTGCCGTAGATCAGGTCGAGGCTCACGTCGAGCCCGGCGGCGCGGGCCCACTCCACGACGAGCGGCACCCGCTCGGGGTCGTGGGTGCGCTCCAGTGTGGCGAGCACGTGCGGCACGGCAGACTGCATGCCGAACGACACGCGCGTGAAGCCGGCATCAGCGAGGGCACCGAGGTAGGCGGCGTCGACCGAGTCTGGGTTGGCTTCGGTGGTGACCTCGGCGCCGTCTGCCAGGCCCCACTGCTCGCGCACCGCAGCGAGCATGCGGGTCAGGTCGGTCACCGGCAGTAGAGTCGGCGTGCCTCCCCCAAAGAACACCGTGGCGACTTCGCGTGCCGGCACGCCCGACGCGGTGAGGATGCGGGCGGCCGCATCGACCTCGAGCACGGCCTGGCTGGCATAGTCGCTTTGTTTGACGCCGCGCAGTTCGGTCGCCGTGTAGGTATTGAAGTCGCAATAGCCGCAGCGCACCCGGCAGAACGGCACGTGCAGGTACACACCGAAATCGCGTTCGGCCGCACTGACGGCCGCAGACGCGGGAAGGAGTCCGTCGGCGGGTGCTGGGTCGCCGACGGGGTGGGGTCCGGCCATGGGTAAAGCTCCAGTACGTTTGTTATTTGTTGCGCGTTATTTGATGCGCGTTATTTGATCGCGCCGACGGGATGCAGGGCCCGCAGGTATAGCTTGGTGAATTTCGCCTGCTGAAAGCGAAGCACCGGCCAGGCCAGGCGGTAGTACCAGGTGCTGGCCCGCGAGAAGGAGCGGATGGTCAGCCAGACCGAGTCGTCGTCCCGGTGTTCGACGATGAAGGATTCCTCGCCGCTCTCGGGGTGACCGGTCAGAGTTCCGTACGCGAACCCGATGCGGGCGGCCTCGTCGATAACGTAGACCACGCGCACCGGCGCGGTCACGGCGAAGAACCAGACCTTCATTTTCAACGTCGCGGTCATACCGTTGGCGATATATGGCGTGCCGTCGTCTGCGAAAGTCGCTTCATTGACCGGATGCTGCTGCCCGGCTGCCGGGGTGCCGTCGGCTTGAAAGGTGACCGGGGTGTACTGCACGCCGGTACCGTTCTCAAGATCGGTCACCTCCATGCCGCTGCCGCGCTGGATTCCCCACGTCATCAGCAACTTGGTCGCGGCTCCGAACCGTTCGTGGGAACTGCCCAGCTTCACGCTCTGTTCCATCGGGCGGTAACCCTTGGGCGGATAGCTCATCAGGTCGGGCGCCAGCGTGCCGCCGATGGCAGCGTAGCTGACGGCGGCGTCGGTGAAAGTAGCCCTGCGCATCTGTTTTACTTCTTATCTTTCGTCTCAATGTCCCCCGACAGTGCCGCGATGAACGCTTCCTGGGGAACTTCGACCCGGCCGACCATCTTCATGCGCTTCTTGCCCTCTTTCTGCTTCTCCAGCAGTTTGCGCTTGCGCGAGATATCACCGCCATAGCACTTGGCGAGCACGTCTTTACGCATCGCCGAAATGCTCTCGCGGGCGATGATGTGGGCGCCGATCGCGGCCTGGATGGGCACCTCGAACTGCTGGCGCGGAATAAGTTTGCGCAGGCGCCCGGTCATGAGAGCGCCGTAGGCATAGGCCTTGTCCCGGTGAACGATGGCAGAAAATGCGTCAACCTGCTCGCCCTGCAGCAGGATGTCGACCTTGACGAGGTCGGCTTCCTGCTCGCCGGAGGGCTCGTAGTCGAGTGAGGCGTAGCCGGCGGTGCGGCCCTTGAGCATGTCGAAGAAGTCGAACACGATCTCACCCAGCGGCATCGTGTAGCGAATCTCGACGCGGTCTTCGCCAAGGTATTCCATACCGAGAAGCGTGCCGCGGCGGCTCTGGCACAGCTCCATAATGACGCCGACATAGTCTTTGGGCGCGAGGATGGCGGCCTTGACCATGGGTTCGAGCACCTTGGCGATCTTTCCGGTGGGGTATTCGCTCGGGTTGGTCACCGTGACGGTGCGTTTGTCGTCGGTGGTGACCTCGTATGGCACGCTTGGCGCCGTCGTGATCAGGTCGATGTTGAATTCACGCTCGAGGCGTTCGGTGATGATCTCAAGGTGAAGGAGACCGAGGAAGCCACAGCGAAACCCGAAACCGAGGGCGACGGAGGTCTCCGGCTCGTAGCCGAGACTCGCGTCGGAGAGCTTGAGCTTGTCGAGGGCCTCGCGCAGCGCCGGGTAATCGCTGCCATCGATGGGGTACAGCCCGGAGAACACCATGGGCTGCGGTTCGTTGTAGCCGGGCAGCGCATCGGTCGCCGGGCGCAGGGCGGTCGTGATGGTGTCGCCGACCTTGGACTGTCGAACGTCCTTCACGCCGGTGATCAGGTAGCCGACCTCGCCGACTTTGAGTCCCTTACTCTCGATCGGTTCGGGCGAGATGACGCCGATCTCGAGGATCTCGTGGGTCGCCTTGGTCGACATCATCTGGATTTTTTCGTGCGCCTTCAGGTGCCCGTCGATCATGCGCACGTAGGTGACAACGCCGCGGTAGCTGTCGTAGACCGAGTCGAAGATCATGGCGCGGGCCGCAGCATCCGGGTTGCCCTTCGGGGCCGGAATCATCGTGGTGGCGAGGTCAAGCAGTTCCTGCACCCCGGCGCCGGTTTTGCCGGACACGCGCAGCACGTCTTCGGGCCGGCCCCCGATGAGGCTCGCCAGTTCGCGGGCGTACTTGTCGGGGTCGGCGGCCGGCAGGTCGATCTTGTTCAGCACCGGAATGATCGTGAGGTCGTTCTCGAGGGCGAGGTAGAGGTTGGCCAGGGTCTGGGCTTCGATGCCCTGGGCCGCGTCGACGAGCAGGATGGCACCCTCGCAGGCAGCAAGGCTACGGGAGACCTCGTAGGTGAAGTCGACGTGGCCGGGGGTGTCGATCATGTTCAGCGCGTAGGTGACGCCGTCCAGCTCCCACGGCATGCGCACGGCCTGGCTCTTGATGGTGATGCCGCGTTCACGCTCGATATCCATGCGGTCCAGGTATTGGGCCCGCATGGAACGCTCGTCGACGACGCCGGTGATCTGCAGCATCCGGTCGGCGAGCGTCGACTTGCCATGGTCGATGTGGGCGATGATGCAAAAGTTGCGGATGAACTCGGGGGCTGTGGCGGCCGGTTCCAGCGCGTGAAGGGCTCGAGGTGACATAGTCCACCCATTCTTCCACGCTCGGTGCGCGTTGACGTTCGACGCGACCGGTGGCGTCGAACGGGCGGGCAACTTTGCACCGGCATGCTAGCCCCGCCTGGCGTGGACTGCGCCCCCGTGAGGGTCACCAGCGTGCTGTCGTCTGGGCCAACCTTTCGGGCGACTCAAACAAAGGTGGCGCAGCCCGAGGCAGACGCCCAGCTGACTGGCCCCGCGGCTGGCTAGGCTCACGGGCATGACGACTCCCGAGGTCCCTGTGCCGGTTCTGCTCGTGCACGGCATCCGCACCTCGGCCACGATGTGGCGTTTTCAAGAGGAGCGGTTGCGTGCGGCCGGGTATCCTGTGCTTGCGATTGATCTGCCGGGACATGGGGAGCGGATCAGCGAGCCGTTCACGGTGCCGGCCGCGCTTGCTGCCATCGACGACGGGGTGGCGGACCTCGGCGGCCGGGCGCTGCTGGTCGGGCTCTCGCTCGGCGGCTACTACGCCGTGGCCTACGCCGGAGAGCACCCTGATCGGGTGGTCGGGCTAGTTGCTGCGGGCTGTAGCGCCGTGCCGAAGGGAATGTTGCTCGAGGGGTATCGGCTGCTGGCCCGTTTGATTCATCGCCTGCCCGATCGGGGCTTATGGCTGCACGAGACCATGGTGCACCTCATGCTGCCTTCCGCCGGGGCACACGACGTACTCGCGGGCGGCGCCGCTCTCGACGTGATGGATTCCGGGCTGCGCGCGACCTCGACCCTGACTCCGCTGGCCAGCCTGGCCGCGTATCCGGGGCCGATCTGGTTGGTCAATGGCGCGCTCGATCATTTTCGGTTGAACGAGCGGCGCTTCCTCGCCGCCTGCCGCAACGGGAAGGTCGTTGTAGTGCACGGGGCGACGCATCTGGCGAGCCTGGCTCAGCCCGAGCGTTTCACGACGATCCTGTTGCGGGTCGCCGGTCAGGTATCGGCGCGGCCGCGCCCGGTTTGAGGTCGCGGCATCCGTGTGCGTGCCCGATGCGGCTGGGCGCCGCGGTCACCGGCGTAGCGCCCGCCTATATCGGGCGCGGCCATCTCTCAGGCGACTGGGGCGCGTTTGGGAGTGCAGGTGATTACTGGTACTGTTAGTGGTTGGCTTGCGTGTCGGGTCCCACCCCGCACGATTTTCGCCGCTCGAGCGCCCTCTACCCGCTGAGCGGCTGTCCGTACTAGAACCTAACGAAAGCGTAAACAACGTGGCAAATATCAAGTCGCAGATCAAGCGAATTGGCACCAACAAGAAGGCCCAGGAGCGCAACAAGGCCGTCAAGAGCGAGTTCAAGTCCGCGATTCGCGCGACTCGTACCGCGATTGCCGCCGGCGACAAGGACAAGGCCGTCGTCGGTCTCGCCTTTGCTTCCAAGAAGCTCGACAAGGCCGTCAGCAAGGGTGTCATCCACCAGAACCAGGCTGCGAACAAGAAGTCGGCCATCGCGAAGGCCGTTTCCGCACTCGTCTAATCGACACCCGCACGTGAGGTGGTTGTCTCGGCTCCCAGCGAGCAGATGACGCCCCTCATTGCAAAGAAACCCCCGCCTTATCGGCGGGGGTTTCTTTGTTCTTGACGCGAGGCCCGGCACGACTCGGTGGTCCGCGTCGCGGGGCCAGCAACCCCACTAGACTGACGCGGTGAAGAGCACCCCACCGGCCAGTTTCAGCACCGACGAAAGCGCCCAGCATCGACGGGCGCACGCTCGTTTTGTCGCCGCGTTGCTCAGCGCCGCAGCCTTCGCCATCGCGGTGTGGCTGGCTGTCAACACGAACGATGCAGTGTCCGGCAGTACGCGCGACCAGCTGCTGATCTCGCTGGCTTCGATCGTGCTTCTAATCATTGGAATCTTGTTCTATCTCAGTGCAGCCGCAACGAGACAGCACGACCCGGAAGACTTCGAACCCGGGCGGCCTGTGCGCATTGCCCGCCACGTCCGCTCGTTCTCGAGGCTCGGTGCGGTGTTCGCCGTCGCCGCCCTGCTAGCCGTCGCCGCGCTTGGAACACTACGCATTCTGGCGCCGCCCGCCGAACGGCCGGTGTCGGTGCAGTTCACCGAGATCAGCGGGCGAGTGCAACTCGAATACTGCCCGGGCCTGCCGTCATCGTTCGAGGCCCTGGCCAAGCCGACCGATCTGGCCAGTTCGTCGACCCTGCTGCCGGTCTGGGTGGCCAGCCGGGTGTGCAGCAATCCGAGTTTTCAGCATGGAGTGTGGCTCTACCTGAACCGCGCGAGCATCACGGTTGCCGACGCCGGCGACCGCTGAAGTCTGGTGCCACGATGCACCGGCAACCGCTAGTGCTCGCCACGACGAGAGATCACGCCGATCAGACGTTCCAGCGCGAACACCGGGTCGCGCCCGGCACCCTTCACCGCGGCATCCGTTTCGGCCAGCGCGAGGATACAGCGGGCAAGGCCCTCGTCACTCCAGCCGCGCAGGTCTTTTTGCGCGCGTTCCACCTGCCACGGGGCCAGGCCAAATTGTGCGCCGAGCTGCGCTGACCCGCCACGGGCACCGAACACCTTGGCCATGGTGCGAATCTTCATGGCGAACGCCGCGACGATGGGCACCGGATCGGCCCCCGAAGACAGAGCGTGACGCAGAGTCACCAGGGCCTCACCGTTGCGGCCAGCGATGGCCCAATCGGCTACTTTGAACGCGTTCGTTTCGACCCGACCACCGTAATACCGATCCACTGTGGTTTCGGTCACCTCGCTCGTCGCGTCAGAGATGAGCTGCTGGCAGGCGGCGGAGAGTTCGGCCAGGTCGTCAGAAAACGCTGCGACGATCTGGCGGAGCGCACTGACCGTGACGCGTTTGCCGGCCGCCTTGAATTCGTTCGACGCAAACTCGTATTTCTCGGTGTCTTTCTTGAGTTCGCTGCAGACGACTTCGATCGCGCCGCCACGACCGCCGCGGATGGTGTCGAGTAGTTTTTTGCCACGCACTCCCCCGCCGTGTCGCAGCACGACGTAGGTATCCTCGGCCGGGTTCTCCAGGTAGTGCAGCGCCTCGGCCAGAAAAATGTCGCTGCATTTTTCGACATTGCTGACCCGAATCAGCCGCGGCTCACCGAACAGCGACGGGCTTGCGAGGGTGAGCAGCTCACCCGGCGCGTAGCTATCGGCCTGGACGTCGCTGATTTCAAGACTCGGGTCTTCACGTTTGAGAAAGTCGCGCAGTTGCCGGATAGCTCGCTCGGCGAGGAACGTTTCGGTGCCGGAGACGAGCACGATCGGGGCCGGACGTACCTCATGCCAGCCGAGCTGGGGAATGACGGTGCCTTTATTCGGTCGCGCGGGCGCTGCCTTGCCGGTGCGGGAGCCGGTCGTGGCGGGTCGGACGGCCAAAGCGATCTCCTTGAATTTGGTGCGGGTGTAAAACCAGCCTAACCCGCACCACTGACGCCTGGAGCAGCCACGTGGGGTGCAGCTCCGACCGATGCGGCTTTGGTGGACGGAGAGATCGAAACCGCGGCCGGTGTCTCGGTCGGCGACCCGGGCGGACCTCGGGCAGCGACCTTCTCCGTCCAGAGTACGAGAGTGCCATTGGCCCCCGGCGCGACGATCGACATCCCCTCCTGATCGGTGCACGCCGACAGTGTGCCGACCGACGCGAGAATAGTGAGCAGTTTATTCGTGGGGTGACCGTAGGTGTTCTTCACCCCGACCGAGATCAGTCCGACGCGAGCACGAAGTTCCGCGTACAGCTCGGGGCTCTGGTCGGCCGAACCGTGATGGGCCACCTTGACGACGTCGACCCGTCCCGGCGGTGACACGCGTCGGAGGGCGTCCTGTGCCTCTTGCCCCAGATCGCCGAGGAAGATGGAACGGATGCCCCGCCCGTCGAACGTGATCGTGATACTTCCCGGGTTGCCAACCTGCATGGTCGTCGCTCCACGAATGGGCCAGAGGATGTTCCACTGCAGGCCGCCGAGCGTGCCGGAATCGCCGCGCGCGGCCTGCCGGACGGTAGCTCCGCCCGCGGTGAGGCGCGCGTGCAGGCTCTCATCCTGGGCATTCTCGGGCACACCGACGAGGGCGGTGTCGATCCGACCGATGACGGCATCGACCCCGCCGATATGGTCGAGGTCGTAGTGGGTGAGCACGAGTAGGTTGATGCGGGTGATGCCCAGAGTGGCGAGGCAGGTACTCAACAGTTTGGGGTCTGGCCCAACGTCAACGAGACCGTAGGCGTCGCCGTCGCGCACGACCACGGCGTCGCCCTGACCGATGTCACACGCCGCAATCTGCCAGTCCGGTGGAAACGAGACCGCTCGGCCGATTCTGGTGCCGATCAGCGACCCCGCGTAGCCACCCAGGCCGACCACGAGCACGGCGAGCACTGCCACCGGCCAGCGCGCGGGTCGGGCGCCCGGCCCGCGCAGCACGACGACGAGGGTGAGCACGGTCCCGATGGCGAGCAGCAGCACCCCCCAAGCGCCGCCCGGCCAGGGCAATCGGTTACCCGGCAGGGTCGAAACCGCCTGAGCGACGGCGGCGATCCACGCCGAAGGAATCCACGCCAGGGCGAGCAGCCCGGACGCCACCCCGGGCAGCACCGGCAAGGCCAGGCTGGCGATCAGCCCGACCACTGTCGCCACGGGCGCGGCCGGTCCAGCCAGAATATTTGCCGGAACCCCATAGAGCGGCAGGCTTGGACTCAGCAGAATCAGTACCGGCTGGCAGGCCAGCTGGGCCGCGAGCGGAATGGCAATGAGGGCGGTGAGGGCGGATGGCATCCACTGACTGAGTACCCGGCACAGCGGACCGGCGATCACGAGTAGTCCGGCGGTCGCGAGCACCGAGAGCGCAAACCCATAGTTGCGCGCCAGCCACGGATCGCTCACCAGCAGGCCGATCACAACGAACAAAAGGGTTGGCACGCCCCGGCCCGGTCGTCCGGCCCCGATCGAGGCGAGGGTCACCGTTGCCATGACTGCCGAGCGCAGCACGCTCGGCTCCGGTGTGACCAAGATGGTGAAGCCGAGCAACGTCAGTATCGAGAGCACGATGCGCCAGGAGCGGCGCAGCCGGAGATAGCCGCCGAGCAGCATGATCGAGGCGATGACGATCGCGCAATTGGCGCCGGACATAGTTGTTATGGGAGATGGGTCTAGATACTGCGCCACGTGAGGCTATGAACTCTCGCGTTGACGGCGGGTATGAAGCGTGGTTTCCGCCTGACACGAGCATTCATGGGAGTAGTCAGGTCAAGTCGGCCAAGAGATCTTGAAAGGGCACTTTCTGTCACTCGAGGTGACTTGAGCGCTCTGTCAATGGGGCACGCGACAGAGAATGTCCGGGGTGACCGCTACGCTCTGGAGATAGCGGCACCTCCAATCGCGACAGGTTGAACTCGCAACCCGCCCCCGCGACGCCGCGCATTGCATGTGTTCCCAGCGAAAGGCCGAGTTACGATGACGAACATCGAGTTGCGATCTCTCGCTCCAGAATACGTTTCTGAAAATCATCAATCCTATGTCGCCCGTCTCAACGCGGCTGTCAAGGATCCGCGGAATAAGAACATCGCTCTCACCGGCCGGTACGGGGCCGGCAAGTCAAGCATTCTCGATCGGTTCCTTCAGGAGCAAGAGCAGAAGCCGAAGAAAAGGTGGCGGAAGTGGCCCACGGCGGATCAGGAGCCCTCACGCCGCGCTCTTCGGATCAGCATCAATACGCTGGGGCCAGATGACGGCGAAGACCTTACCAACCGGATCCAGAAGGAACTGGTCAAGCAGCTTGTCTACCGCGCCGAGCCCGGAAAGCTTCGAACGTCACGCTTTGCTCGAAAGCCCGAGCTGAAGTTGTGGCGCGCGGCGATCGATGCGTTCGCCGTCACCGCGGTCATCGTCGGCTTGCTTTGGTTGTTCGGGGTCCGGCCTGATCCAAGCTCTTTCGGGACTGACACCGAATGGTTCACGATGCTCGTGTTCACCTTGCTGGTCTTCGTGAGCTGTTGGGTCCTGAGATGGGTTCTGGGCCGACGGACTGTATCCCAATTCTCCACTGGTGGAGCATCGATCGCCTTCGAGGAGAAGACAGACTCATACTTCGACAAGTATCTCGACGAGCTTGTCGCCTTCTTCGAGGCAACGGAACCCGATCTCGTTATCTTCGAAGACCTTGACCGCTTCAGCGATCCTCAGATATTCGACTCACTTCGTGAGCTGAACACCCTGGTGAACGCGTCGTCTCATTGGCAGGGACGAGCGGACCGTCCTGTCAGGTTCATCTATGCCATTAAGGACAGTCTGTTCGAAAAGCTTGGTAATGAGCGGAGCGAGAAGGACGCGGCGGGCAAGGAAGGAGGTGACGGGAATGGTGTAGAACCGGGGAACCATCTCGACGCCTCCGGAGCGTTCACCGCGCCCCCGCGCATACCCAAGAATGATGCAGCGGCCATTGCGGTAGAGCGGGCCAATCGCACCAAGTTCTTCGAAATCGTGATCCCCGTTGTCCCGTTCTTGTCACACAGCAATGCACGCGACCTGTTCGGTGACGTTCTGGAGGGCCTGAACCTTCCTGCCGGCACGGTGATCAGTCGAGGGCTGATCGACATTGTGGCCCGCCATACAACCGACATGCGTCTCATGATCAACATCGGCAACGAATTCGTTGTCTATGCCGAGCGTCTGTTGTGGATCCCGCGACCCGCCCCCGGCATGACTGCCGACGATCTGTTTGCCCTGGTCGTCTACAAGAACTTCCACCTTGCCGACTTTGAAGCCCTCCCCCATCGTGGCAGCACGCTCGACGACCTTGAGCAGGCGCGTCGAGAGCTGATCAAGGCTTCAATCGCCACGTTGCAAAATGAGCGAGCGGCTCTAGCTAGTGGCGAGACTCGGCGACGTGAGACCGAGCGAATGGCTGTTCTTCTGGGTGAGCGGCTGAATACAATGATGACATCCGTGAGCGTTGTGCTGACTGCAGCCACATCCGAGGGCACCCCGCTGAGTCTTGCTTCCCTTAGTACCCCCGCATTCTGGAGGCCAGTCGCAGAATCGGGCAATCTTTATTTAGCGTATCGACATCTTGGAAATCATCAAGCCGTTGACACTCTTGATCGCTCCAAACTTCAGCTAATGTTTGGGAACCTCACGAGTCCCGAACTTTGGGAAGAGCCGATGTCCGTGTCGGACGACGAACGACGTGCAGAGATTGATCTTGAGATTCCCTCTCTTCGTGGTGTTAGTTTCAAGGATCTCGCCGGCGACGCCCGGTACATCCTCGACGGCAAGTCCTTTGGCAAAATCGTCGAGGAGACCTTGTCATCAAGGCTTGCAGTAGACCTTGTGAAACAGGGGTACCTGGACCGCTACTACGCCGAGTACGCAACAGTCTTCTACGGAAACTTTCTTGGCGTGGACGTCGCGAACTTCTTCCGCAACAGCGTGTGGCCGAACGAGATCGAGACCCATTTCCATTTCACCACTGAAAATGCAGTTGCGAACGTAATGGAGCAGGCTCCATCCGACTTCCTCCGCACCCGAAGCGCACTCAACATCGAGATCGTTGACCACGTCGTGAATCAACAGACGGAAGAGTCGCTGCAGTTCGTCGATTACCTGACCAAACAGGACAATGCGGACACACACGCGTTTCTGACTACGTATCTCAACACTCCAGGCTCGCGCCGGGATGAGCTCGTATCGCTGCTCGCGGCGAAGCCCTGGCCCGAGCTATTCAACGTCCTAGCGATGGAGGGAATTGTCGCGGATGACGAAAGTCTCGTGGGCCTGCTCAACGCAGCGCTACTCAGTTCGAGCGAAACGGGTGCGTACAAACTCAACGACGCTGCACGGGCGCTGATCGCCAATCTGCACGCTGAGATTTCCGCATTTACCCTGCCTCAGCCGGGTGCGTCACCCGACACCTTGTTTTGGTTCATCGCGGAGTCGCGGCTAATAGTTCCGAGCATTCGCGCGCTCTCCGAAGAGCTCCAGGGCCGGGCGGTGACCGCGCACCAGTACGAGTTGACGGCCAACAACATTCGGGCCGCGACGCCGCTAGACGATACGGCTGCGATCTCAGCAGACAATGTCATCCGCGAGTCGAAAGTTTGGGAGTACTGTGCCGTACAAGTCGATCACTATCTCGGTCTCGTCGCCGCAGATGAGTTCACTACGGCAAGCTGCCTAACGCCCGAGGTCCTCGCAGAGATAGTCGAAAGTCAGTCAGAAGCTTGGACAGCCGAACAACTCGCTACTTTTCTCCTGGCAAGTTCTCCGGCGGCTGCATTGCCGGACATCGCGGTGCTCCAGAGACGTTCATGGGGCGCTGTTGTCGCCGCTGACAGGGTCGTTCCAAACGTGCCGAATCTGACCGCCTATGTTGAAGCGGTTGGCGTCGACTCAGTATTGGCTGCTCTGCTCGTTAATTCCGAAGGAGACGTGGTGAACGTCCTTGGCATCGAGGACTCAACAGCTGAAGAGCTGAAACCCCTAATTATCGCCACTCTCAACGCCTCGCAGGTTTTCACCCCATCCCAGCGAGCGCGCCTCACAAACCAGCTGATGACGTCACCCGCTGCCCCTGAACTCGATGTCACAGAAATCAACGCAACACCCGACGACTTGCTGCGCGAACTGCTGCAGTCCCGGTTGCTACCCGACAATGCGGCTACCTTTGAGCACTTCTCTGCGGCGGGTTGGCCATCAATTGGGCCTGCCCTGAAGGTCTCTACGAACGCGCCGACGTTTATCAGCCCGCTCCTCACCTCGGGACATGCGAGCGACGCACTTCACGATGCTCAATTTTCGCGTGAAACAAAGCTAGCGATACTCGCGAACCTTGAAGACTTCTCCCGAATCGAAGATTCTCAATTCGTGACGACAGCTGCGGAGGTCGCTCGACAGTTGGGGGTCGTCCTGTCGACGGACGATCTCGAATTGATTGCTCCGCTAGTCCGAAATCCTGAAGACCTGCTATGGCAACTCCGGCAGAAAGGCGCGTCGCTCGCTGTCTCCACCATCATGGAACTTCTCGCCCGCGTTCCCGGGGACTTCGTGGGTTTTGCCGGACGTTCGGGCGACGAGTTCGTTGTGTCTGAGACTCCCTCCCTTGCCGTGATACTTGATCGACTGAGAAGGGGCAATGCGATCGAATTCCCCCGTGGACGTCCGCAAGGCCGAAGGAAGGTGCGCCTCGCGTAGTGAAGGTCGCTTGCTCCGCACGGTGCTCAGCACTCCGCTGGGATTAGGGGTTGGACCCCGGAGACCCAACGTTGGTTCGCCCGCTCGTCCAGTGCCCGTCATACAATCCATTCGAGTTCAGGCGATGCAGGAAGGTGTGGATCGTCGGCTTTGAAAGTATCGAATGGCATGATGGCGTCAACGCCGCGGAATTAATCGCTCCAAGTGTGGCCAAGAAGTTTGATCTGCCCGGTTGATCGGCCGAGAATCATCGATGCCAACAGGCTCATAAACACTTCCTGCGGCTCTCGTGCGTCTCCGAAATGCACGCCACCCTCAACGCGTGCCTAGTAACGTACTACCTCCCTAGCTGTAAGCTCCCGTCCTTCAAACTCGCCGACGAACGCGGCCAAGGAGTTACAAGAAAGACCCGGCGATTGGTCGGTACTGATCAGATTGTGGTTCCCCAGCCGAAGGGAGCGTGAAGGATCCTCCTCGTTTTTCGGGGCGTCCAAGGATCGATCCGAAACTCCGCTGGCATGCCCTCGCGCGCCACGCGGACAGTGTTAAGAAGAGATTGTCCGTCGAGCAGAAGCTTGCGCAAGAGGGGTGCTATTCCGAGTAGCTCATATCGTGCTCGTTCGCTTGCCCTGCTATTCCGTGTTCGAAGGTCCGCAACAGGTGTCGTTGAAAGTAGCAATGGTCAGTCTCAGGCAGAACTTCTCGTCATCGGAGCCAGTGGGATGCCCAGCCCTCGAGGGGACCCCGAGGCGCCGTCGGCGTCGCGGCGATTTCCGCGGTGAATCGCGCTGAGTCGTGCTGAGTCGCGCTCAGTCGCGCAGGAGAAAATGTAACGTTACTGATACAGTCGGTCTCGAGTTCCAGAAGAGATTGAGAGCCATCGTGGCGAACGAAAGATCCACCGACCAGTTCGTACGTGACATGCTTCGCGACATCGGTTTCGCGAGGCCCTGGGAGCAAAGCTGTAACGACGCACCGAAGTATCTTTACGACGCGCTTGAGGGTGCGTCCAAGGGCCAGGGTGGCGGACGCGGTAAGCCTGAGTTCGTTGTTGAGTCAGGCGACTTCATCGTCGTGATCGAGGACAAAGCTCGCACCGAGCACTCGATGCTCATCGTCGACGGCGTTCTTGACCTTGGGTTCCCCGCTCGCAGCGACTACGCGCTCAACGGCGCAGTGCACTATGCCCGTATTTTTGCGGAGCGCACGGGAAAGCGTGTGTTCGCAGTCGGTGTGGCCGGCAGCGAATCCCACCACGATGTTATGGTCGCGTTCGTCGCGAAAGGCGCCGAGCCGATCACACTTGCCAAGGTGGACACGCTCACCGATCTTGGCGAGGACAGCATCGTCGAGTACCACCGGGTCGCTGTGCTCGGAGAGTTGCCGCGGGAGGAACGCGAAGTCCGGGAGATCCGGAAGGTCGCGGCAGGACTGCACGAGAGCATGCGTAATTACGCCTCTCTCGAGGGCGAACGTAAGGCGACACTCGTCTCCGCCATTCTGCTTGCACTGAAGTACCAGCCCAACCTCATCGACGACCTAAAGGGCGAGAAGAAGTCTGGATTCACCGATGGCGAGAAGGTATACAAGGCAGCTCAGGAGTACTTGGAAGGTGATGAAGCAGACCTGAAGCCGAAACAGAAAATTGGCGCTCTGCTCGACCAATTCTCTTTCATCAAGTCACACGTGCTCCTGAACCGCGTCAACAAAGATCTCGGCAGCATCACTCCGATGCGGCGCTTCGTAGAAATTCTCGACAAGGACGTTATCCACGCTGTTTCTGATCCGTCATATAGCACGTTTGACGTGCTTGGGAATTTCTACGGCGAGTTCGTGAAGTACGGCGGCTCTGACGGGAACGCCCTTGGCATTGTGCTCACACCTCATCACGTGACCGAGCTCATGGCTGCGTTGATCGACGTCGACGCTGACGACTACGTCATCGACCCCACGGCTGGAACGGCTGCATTTCTTATCGCGGCGATGCTGCGGATGTTCGACGACGCCAAGAGGCGCTTCGGAAACGACCCGGTTCTTCTCGACCAGAAGCTGCGCGACATCCGTGAGCACCGCCTCCACGGCGTCGAACTGCAGGACAAGCTGTTCGCCATCGGAACGACGAACATGATTCTGCGGGGAGACGGGAAAGCGAACTTCCAGCGTCACTCGATATTTGACCTTGCGCCCGCAGAATTACGCGGCGACGCGAAGGGTCCAGACGGCAAGATGGTACCCGGACACGGCTTCACGAAGGTCCTAATAAACCCGCCGTACTCACAAGCGAAGACCAAGGAGACCCGGTACCTCTCGGAGCTCTCGTTCATGGAACGCGCCCTCTCCTTGCTAGACCACAAGGGACGACTGGCTGCGATCGTGCCGCAATCAGCGATGGTCGGCAAGACCACAGAAGACAAAGCGTTGAAAGCGAAAATTCTTGCGAACCACACACTTGACGCAGTTATAACCATGAACCCAGACACCTTCTACGGTGTGGGCGTGCACGTGGTGATCGCGCTATTCACGGCAGGTGTGGCTCATCCGACAGCGAAGAAGACCGCTTTCGTAAACTTCAACGACGACGGTTATAAGGTGCGTCAGCATCTTGGACTCATGGGCGATGGCAACGAGAAAGGGCGACGAGCGCACCTACTCTCCGTCCTCAACGATGGGACGCCCGACGACACCTCGTTCGTAGTTCGTTCTGAGGTTGTGGCTGCGGATGAGTGGCAGCACTCATACTTCTACTTCAACGATCAGCCGCCCACGTATGACGACTTCTTCAGGACCGTTGCCGACTACGTGACGTGGCAAGTCGATATGCATGCACATGGGCTTGGCGATCTGATTACGCCTGACCCCGATGCTGACGCGGTTGTTAAGGAGGTGTTAGTTGAGCAGCTTTGACGGTCTCAATTTCGCGCCGATGCTCATCACAGACGTGTTTGAGACGATCAAGGCCGCCGGGAAATGGTTCGATCTCAGCAAGGCTCATCGGGGCGGTGAGCGACAAACGCCGTACGTCGCGCGCACTGGAGAGAATAATGGGCTAGGGGCGATCTTGCCCGATCAAGGCTTTGATGCTCCGAACCCTGGAAAGGCCATCACGATCGGGGTGTCCACATCAACTGTCTTCTACCAGCCAGTGAGCTTTTACACGAGTAAAGAGATCCAGGTTCTGAGGCACGCGGAGCTGTCGGCGGTCAACGGACCTATCCTCGTGACCATACTGCGCGAGCAGATGAGCAAGTTCCAGTGGGGTAACGGAGCATCGCTGGAACGACTCAAGGCCACCCGCATCATGGTTCCCGTGATGACCGATGCCGACGACGCGCAAAGGGTCGACTGGGCCGGATTGACGCGACTCGGCGAAGAGCTCTTCGACGCCGCCGTCGCCAAATCGCACGTCGTTCGTCGGGCCGACCTGGGGGAGGATTTGCTTCCCGACCTCAACTTCGAGCCAATGTTTGTCGTCGACGTCCCCGGACGTCAAGGTGGGCTGTTTCGTGCGCACAAGGGCAGAAGACTCATCACGGCGCACCGCAAACGAGGCAATATGCCGTTCGTCGCCGGATCCAGGGGCAACAACAGCATCGTCGACTTCGCGGATGTCCCGGCTCTCTTCCCAGCCGGCTGGCTGACGCTCATTTACAACGGCGACGGTGGCACCGGGCACGCCAAGTACCAGCCAGCGCCGTTCAGCGCTTCAGACGATGTAATCGTGCTGGAGCCGATCACGGGTGAGGCTTCGGAAGAGGCACTTCTCCTCATCGTTTCGATGCTTACACACCAATGCGTGCCCAAGTTCGGTTTCGGTTACAAGCTGACGCTGCATCGGCTGGGACGCCAGAAGATCCTCGTGCCAGTTACGACCAATTCCTCTGGCGAGCAGGTCGTCGATTGGGTAGGCATGCGCCTGTACGGACGCGTATTGAGAGCACGCGCAGAGCGACCGATGTCGGCGGTGCTCGGAGCGATCCCGTGAGTAGGACGCCGCGCGCTGCAAATGGGCTCGGAACTAGAATCCGCGAGGCTCGCGCCTTGCTCGGGTGGTCTCAGACCGTACTGAGTGAGAAGGCTGGCTTGTCGCGGCCGACGATCGCTCGCGTCGAGCTAGGAAACGATGTCTCACTGGTCACGCTCGTGAGGGTCGCCGCTGCTCTCGGAATGCGCATTGAGCTAAAAGACGGTAGCGAACGAATAGACGCTCAGACGGCACTGCACTACTACATCGATACGCCCCAGCGGCGCTCATCCAGCCCTGTTGGCGTAGCACCGGAATCGAGGACCGGCACGCAGATCCCCAGTCGCATCGGGGATGCCGACATGATGCGAGCATCAGTTGCGACAACTCATACCTCCCCCCAGGCGCTACGAGCTGGGAGTCCGGTCGATGACGCGAGAAGAGATCCTCAGCCTGAATAATGTCCATAGAGGGGTATATAAATCACCTTTGACCGGGATAATTATGCCACAGCGTCCCGAAGAATCAGCCATATGAATGTGAGCGTTGTGGATCCGGACATTGTTCGGTTAGGCGATGGGATCGCCTCGCCCGCTCTTCCGGTCTAGGTATTGATATCCAGGTCCATCTGGTCGGTTCGAGCGCCAGGGTCCGATGAACTTGCACAGGCCCACCCTCGGAGGTGCCGTCCAGTGCGGTCGACCTCCCGAGTGCCTGGCTAGGCTGAGCGCATGAGCGACACGCGCAATCGTCTGACCCCTGCATCGACAGTGACACGCGAACTATATCTGTATTCCGGCAATCGCTGTGCGTTCCAGACCAGCGACGAGAGTTGCAGCAAGTCGCTCCTGAGAGACGACGGAACTTGGAACTGCGAGGTTGCCCACATTCAGGGCGTCAAGCGGACAGCCGCGCGCGGCGACCACTCGCTTGACGACGAACAACTACGTCATTCCCAAAATCTGCTCCTTTTGTGCCGTGAGCACCACAAAGTCATCGACAACAAAGACTTGGAAGACCACTACACGGTCACTGTCGTCAAAAAGATGAAGTCCGATCACGAATCTCGATACCGCGAAGCGATGGCTGGGCTCGCCCGCATCGTTGATACAACTGCGGGGTTGACGCCGAGATTTCCCGTCAACCTCCGCGCGCTCGACGGAGTTGACGACGGTGCCTTTGCCGCCGCGAGCCTTCCCGATATGACGGCGTTTGTTTCCACCCTTGCGAAGCAACCGCCGGCCATACGCGACTTGATCGCACTCATACTGATCCATGGCGATCTTGAACGAAGATTTGGAACAGGGCTCCATGCGGGCATCGGAGCATCAGTCGTCCACATTGAAGGCGTAGCAACTACCAAGGAATGCGAGATCGCACGTCGCGCGAGGCATCTTGAGCAGGTGGGTCTGCTGACAATCCTCGAGGATGACGACCTGTACTATTTCACTCTTACAAGTCCACTCGCAAAAGACGTGGGTTGGGACATCTTCGCGGACCTAAAGTCCATTGCTGGCGACGATGCGTCGATCATCAACCAGGCGATCCTGGATCTCGACTTCACCGTTTTCGATCGTTGATTGCTCCGTAGTTCGACGGGAAGGTTAGCACCGACGAAACACGGGAACTGAGTCCAACACGTCAACCCGCCGATCGTCCGAACGTCTCGGGCGAGCAGCCTTCGCGTATCCCGGCCATCGACGGGGGTCGTTTTCCAAGCCGCCCAGTTGCGAACCGAACCTTGACGCGACGTCAACAACTTGCCAAAAGGGCTTGCCCCCGACCATGCACGCCCGAGGATCCCTCGGCGGCCACCACGGCAGATTGGCACGTCCGACCCGACGATCGCCAATTCATTCGGTTGCGCGATGAGGCCAGCCGCAAGAGTCATTGACGCATTGGAGTGCACGATCGCTGCTTCAGGGCACAGGGTAGTTCAAAGCCGCAACCCCGGCCCGCGCTACGCTTTGGCCTGGCTTTCCTCGTGAGCTCGTGCCTGGCCCATTCACTCGACACTTCGCATCGTGAAATCCGCGTCTTAAGGCCGGCAGTCTGAACCTAGAGGCTGTCGCGGTCGGGTGCGCAGGATTCACGCTCGAATCATTGCCGGCGCCGCTCATCCGCAATGAAGGCGCCACACGAAACTAGCGCTTTAAACGTAGTTCCACACCCAGAAGCTGAAGGCCACGCTTATGGGAGCCAGTATCGCTGGGGGCCGCTCCCACCCCCGCATAGTTTCCGCAGGACACGATCAGGCAATAGGGTCAGAACGATGATGGATGATCGAAACCTACGTGTGCGGGAGTACCTGCGCGTGTCACTCGACCGCTCGGGCACGGGCAAGAGCCCCGATCAACAACACGATGAAATCACCACAGAAGCGCAACGGCGCGGCTGGCAGGTGCACTCCAGCCCGTACCGCGATGACAACCGCAGCGCCAGTCGCTTCGCGACCAAACGGAGAGAGGGCTTTGCCCAACTAATCGCGGACCTTGACGAGGGCCGGTTCGAAGCCAATATGCTCGCGATCTGGGAGTCGAGCCGAGGTTCGCGCAGGACGGGAGAGTGGATCGATCTCATCGATCTCTGCCGCGACCGTGGAGTCCAGATTTGGGTTCTCACGCACAATCGCGTGTACGACCCCAGTAACGCCCGCGACCGCCGCAGCTTGCGCGAAGACGCCTCTGACGCAGAATACGAATCCGACAAAACCAGCGAGCGCCTTCAACGAGACATGCGCGCGGCTGCAAAGAGTGGCCGTCCTCACGGGAAGAATGTCTACGGATATCAGCGTGTGTACTCGGTGAAGCCCAACGGGACGAGGGTCCTCGACAAGGTGGTGGAACATCCCGACCAGGCCTGGGTTGTAAAGGAAGCCGCAGCGATGGTTCTCGCAGGTCGCTCGTACTACGACATCGCGGCCACATTCAATGAGAAGGAGATCCCACCGCGACGCCCAGTGCGCGAGGCGCACCGGGCGTCGCTGGGATGGACCGCGCCTGCTGTGAAGCAGATGCTGACGATGCCCGTCTACACGGGGAAGCGCGTGCACAATCCAACTGAAGGCGAACTCGCAACGTACGAAGGCATCTGGCCTCCTCTAATCACCTCGGAGACATGGGAGAAGCTTCAGCTGGCGATGAACTCGCGGGGTTTCAAGTCCAACAATTGGCCGGCCAAGCATCTACTCTCCGGCATCGCGCTCTGTGGAGAGTGCGGCGCCCGCACGCGTGTCGGTCGGCAGAACGGCGGAGTTCAAAAGCTTGGTGCGAATGGCGAGCGACTCCCCCGTCCTCGATACCACGCGTACCAGTGCATTGGCGTGCCGGGGCGACCCGGATTTCACGTTTCGATGCGCGAAGAACACCTCGACCTGATCGTCACAGAGCTCGTTTTGGCTCGTCTGGAGCGCCCGGACTTCCTCGCAACGCTGGGCGCGCAGGACGAAGACATCGATGCGGAGCGCGCTGCTGTTTTGGAGGAGATTCGAGGCCACCAGGAATGGCTCGAGCAGGTGGCAACGGAGGCCGAGAGCCGCCGCGATTTGCGGATGCTGACGGAACAGCGCGACCTCGTTGAACCCAAAATCGAAGCTGCGCGGAGACGGCTCGAGTCACTGGCAGCAGCTGACCCCCTCGTGCTAGAACTGGTGCAGTCCGGCAGGGTGCGCGAGATTTGGGCGGAACGGCAAGAGTCTCGTGACGTCGTGTGGCAGCGTCACGTGATCCGAGACCTAATCGTGCCCAGGATTCACCGTGTACCGCTGGAGGCGGTGGGGCGAAAGGGCCTGAATCGAGACAGGGTCACCTACGACTGGCGATAGCTGTGAACAGAACCGTCGATGCCGGCCCAACCTCGTCGGGGTACGCCGGCGGGGGCGCGTGCACGCCCTCGATCAGGTCAGGCCGGCGGCTCGGGCGCGTGCGATCCAATTGGTGGCGGTGCGGGCCTGTAGGCAAAACGTTTCGGCCACCGCTTTCGCTGGCGGATAGCGCACAATCGTCGCGAGGCGATATACAGTTCCAACATCCGTCAGATCGATGCTCACCGATCCCCCGGTGGGCGACTTCCGATATGGCTTGAGCTCGGGTGCGACGAAGTCCACGACGGCAACACTGAGCGCGGCGGCGTCGAGCTGAAATGTTCGCGGCAGTATCCAGCGCATGACGCTGAGGGGCGTCACAGTGCGCAGTAGTACACCTGTGACTTCTTCATCCTCGGGCGCCACGAGGGTAAACGAGCGCAGTGTGTAGTAGCCGAGCAGCTGACTGTACACAGCTTCAATCTCGAGTCGGAACCCCTCGTCGAGGGCCGCGCCACCCACATCGACTGACGGCACACTACTCAGCGCCCCCCCTGCACGCACGAGGCGCGGTATCGCAATGCCCGGGTGAACGTCGATGAGTCCGTGTGACGCACTGACGTGCCAGTCGCGTTCCCGCAGTTCGGTTTCTGGAGTGATGGGCACGAATCGGATCCTTTCCTAGTGTTGACATGCATAGGAAACGTAACTAATGTAGCAAACATAACAGAACAGCAAGATCCGGCGGAGCCTTCACTAAACACAATCCATGGCTGGAAAAACTCAATCTCGATGCGGCGGCCTCTTCGGGACACGACCTACCTAGGAGTGTTCCGTGATACCCAGTGATGCACCCACACCCACATACGATGACCTGCGTTGCGCACTCACCGTACCGCAGGCGGAGGACACAAGTGGGCGATCGAGCTTCGTCCTTCGCGATGATATCCGCACCGGACGGTTACCTGCCTACAAGGTGGGCGGGCGCTGGCGGATCCTTCCTGCCGACCTCGATGCGTACCTGGAGGCCCTAGTCGCCCCCTCTCGGGGCACCCGATGACCGCCACGCTCCTTGAGCGAACCAAGACGTCGCCGCCGATGACGGAACTTGAGGCGATTCGGGCGTGGGCGCGCGCTGAGGCGGCTTCCGCGCCGGCCCTCTCTGCTCAACAGTCATTGCGACTGCGCGGCCTATTCTTGGGCGGCGGTGGTCACAAGTGAGCGCAATCGGCGGACGGCCCGCAGGCCAAGGTTTCGGTGGAAGCCGCGCGACCCACACACCCGTTTCAAGCCGCGCATTCGAGTATCCCGGTACACACCAGAGCGACGACTACGCACTCCCGCGAGTCCGATGGGGTCTCGGACAATCTCCGGTTTCGAGGATCGACTGGACCATGGCAAGGACGCCCAGCCACTCGGGTGTCGCGCGTGGCTGGCGAGCGAAGCTGGGCTCCACTGGGCGAGCAAACGGAGAGCAGGAGAGCAACGGGAGAGCAGCAGAATCACCCTTGCTCTCCGCCGAGATGCGCACCACGACGGGGAAGTACATCACCTGGGAGAGTTGGAGAGCAGGAAATGGAGATCTCTACGCCGGGAAGTGTGTGTGCACGCTTCTGTGCGTGCGTACGTGCATTACGCACACGCACACTCCTGATGGCCTGAGGCGCGCCGTCCTGCTCTCCTGCTCTCCCACACCGTGGAAATGGCCGCTGCTCAGGGGAGATACTCGGAGAGCAAGACGGAGAGCAGTCACCGGGCGTGCCCTCCCGCTCTCCCCAGCGAGCGTTTCCCTCGTGCATTCGCGTCCGTTCGCACAGCCACCGCGCCGTTCAAAGGGCTCCCCGAGCCTCTATCAGCGATTTCGCTTCGCCCGCGCCCGGCGTTTGAGGTGCTGCGACTTCAAAGCCGTCGCACCGTCGTCCTTCTGACGACTCGAAACGCACCTGCTACCTAAATACGTAAAGGACCCCGCAGCAGCTCGAACTGCTCGGGGCCATGAAGGAAAGACGTCCTCAATGACCAATCTAGACGGAAACGACGAGAATCGCGCCGTATCTGGTGACTCTGCCAATGATCTCGACTCGCCCCTGGATGACTACCTCGATTTGACTCGGGAGCATGCGGAGGAGCTTCGCAAGAGCGCGATCCCTGCGTCCGTGGCGGCCGAGCAAGGCATCCGCAGCGCGCACGTGCGCGATGACCTGCCCAAGTATGCACAGTGGATCGCCAATCGTGGGGACGGCGTGTTCCCGACGCTTGTTTTCCCGATGACGCACCCGGACGGATCCGAAACCGGGCAGGTAAAGCCAGCCCCAGACAGCGTGAGTACGTCCGAAGGACTATTCCGCAAGTACGTGTCCCCTGGTAAGGAGGGGAACCCACCGACGCTGCCGGAACTGCGCGCCGTGAAGGACCCGGAGGTCATCCTCATCGTCGAGGGCGTCAAGCAGGCTCTGGCTGCACTCGCTTGGGCCCCTGACACCTGGTCGATCTACCGCATTGCCGGTATCTGGGCTTGGCGAGTGGCTGGTGATTGCGTTGACGAGTCCGGCTCCCCCACACCGTTCCTGGCCGTCGTCCGGGGATGCAAGGTAGTGATCATCCCAGACGCGGACGCGAAGACGAACATCCGCGTCTACGACGGCGCTGAGGCGCTCGGCGAGGCATGCGAGGGGTACGGAGCCGCGAGCGTCAAGTTCGCTCGGCTGCCCGGAGCCAACAAAGATGGGCTCGACGACCTGCTCGCCCGGCAATCCAGTGACGATGCCCGTCACGAGCTGCTGCAAGCCTGGGTTAGGAACGCCAAGTCGCGACCTGCCGATCTGCCCCAGCGCCAACGAGACCAGATGCGCAAGGCGATCCGAGACAAGGCAGCCACCAAGCGCGGAGACCTCGCAACCACCGGCAACCTGTTCGACGGCCGCGTCGGCATTGACGTCAGCCGGGACATGCGGCAGGTGTCCCTGGACCTGCTCGATGCGCTGATCGAACGCACCGGCGGCGTGCGGGTGTTCCAGCGCGACGGCGAGTTAGTCCGCGTGCGCCGTAGCCGAGACGGAAAGAATCAGAATGGCGTGCTGAAGGCCAGCGCACTCATCCGGAGTGCGCTGCGTCGCGAGCTACTTGATGTCGTGTACCCGTACACCACGCCGAACGGGTCGATTCTGCCCGCCGGGCTGGCTGACGCGCTGGTCGACCTAGTCGCGGACCACAGCGACCGGTTGCCGTGGCTAGCTGGGATCACTCGCTCCCCTCTCGTCCTGACCGACGGCGCTGTCAGCACCACCCCGGGCGACAACCCGGAAAACGGCGTCTTCCTAGACTTGACTCCCGATGTCCAGGGCATCGTCGTGCCCGAGCATCCAACCGATGCGGACATCGCTGCCGCGGTGGCACTCATCCGCGACGATCTTTTCGCGATGGATGGTGTGGGCGGGCGCGATGGGTGGGCGTTTGCGTCTGAGGCGGATCAAACGCACGCCATCGCCGGCCTGATCACACCCGTCATCCGAGCGAACGTCGGGAAGGTGCCCATGCTCGTCTTCGACGGAATTCATCGCGGTGTCGGCAAGGGCGGTTGCCTTGACGTCATCCACCGCGTCGCGTTTGGCGTGCCCGCGTCCATTCAGACAACGCCGAAGTCGGACGAGGAAATGGACAAGCGAATCACTGCCAAGCTGCGGGTCAGCGCAGACACGATCAATCTGGACGAGGTCCAGGATAAGGACGGCACATCTCGTCTGGATTCGAACTCATTGGGCGCTGTGCTCACCTCGGAGATATATGAGGGGCGCAAGCTCGGGACCTCTGAGGTCCTGAGCTTGCCGAACATGGCGAGCTGGTACGGGCTCGGCAACAACGTTCAGATCCCCGGCGACATGATCCGCCGCGTATACACCTGCCGCCTGGCCTCCGACCGCACCGACCTCGAGACGCGGGATAATTTCAGGCACGACCTGGACTCCTGGGTGCCGGAGCACCGTGCAGAGCTTCTGCGCGCCGTATTGATCCTCGTGCGGGCTTGGTACGCCGAAAAGCAGCCCGAAGCGCCGAAGCCGTTCGGATTCAAGTCCTTCACAGAGTGGCAGCGGGTCGTCGGCGGCATCCTGCACCATGCCGGGATCAAGGGCTTCCTGTCGACCGTGCTCACGGTCAGAGAGACCGCCGACAGCGAGGCCGTGGACAACGGTGAGCACTGGGTGTGGGTCGAGGGCCGGTTCCCCGTCGGCACACGATTCGGCGCTTCCGAGGTGCTCGCTCAGGCGAAGGCAGACCCGGATGCATCCCCGCCGTACGGTAAGGCGTGGGATGAACTGGACGCGCGCAAGCTTTCTATGTACTACGGGCAGCACCCTCGCTGGTATGAAGGCCTCCGCATCCGCAAGGACGGGAAGGTACATGCGGGGGGTAAGGCGTACGTCATCGAACGGCTTCTTGCCGGTGTCACCCCTCTACCTACTCCGTCCTCTGCCCCTGCCCCTGGTCCCGCTCCGGCCCCTGCACCGGCAGGCCCGCATCCGACCGCCGGTGCTGCGCCCGGCGAACTCATCGAATTCACGGGTCGCAAGGGCTTTGCTGAACGGGTCGCTCGGGCGATGCCGCCGATGAGAGGAAAGACCATCGCAGAGTTGGGCGGTGATGCGTCGTGAGCATCCTTTACTTGGACCTCCAAACCGCCGCCGCAGATCGGCTGTGGGACTTCGGCCCCAGCTTCGTTCGACTCGCCGGCTTCGCAGTTGGCGATTCCCCAGTGGTCACGACCACGGACATCGCCATGGTGGTCGAGATGATCGAGAAGGCCGACCTCGTCGTCGGGCACAACGTGCTCGGGTTCGACCTGCCTGCCCTGGAGCTGTACTACGGCCTTGATCTGGCGCGTTTGGTGCGTGAAGACCGGGTGATGGATACACTGCTGGCTGCCCGACAAAACGATCCACCGCTTTCGGGGAAGGTTGACGCGCGCCGGTACAATTTGGATGCCCTCGCCAAGCGCTTACAACTTGGCGGGAAGCTCCCGGGAGACTGTGACTTCGCGCCCAAGGCACTAGCCCGCGAGTTCGAGGGGTACGACAAGATCCCAGTGGATCATCCGGGCTACGTGCGGCACCTCGTGCAGGACGTTGAGCTGGTGCGCGAGCTGTCCAAACTCTTGGTCGTCGATGACTACCTGCGGCGAGAACACCGTGTGATGTGGAGACTGGGTCACATCGCGAAGCACGGTTTCCGTGTTGACCTAGATCTTGTGCAGCGATTGATCGCCGAGCGAGCTGCCCGTGTTGAGGCTCTGAAGAATCGGTTATATACCCTGTACGGTCTGCCGCTGGAGGGCAAAAAGCCACACACGACGACTGCGGGCATCTTGGCTCTCGAGAAAGCGTTCAGCGACCTCGGCGTCGCGCCACCTCGGACACCAACAGGTGCGTTGGCGACGGGCAAGGAGGCGCTAACACAGCTTGAGACCCAGCACCCGGAAAACGTGAGTTTGGTGGAGCTGTGCCAGACATTGCGAGCTTTCAACGGTGAGCGGTCGATGGCACAGACGCTGTTAGAGCACTCCAGCTCAGATGGGCGTGTGCACCCCGGTGTTGCGGCGGTACAGGCCACGGGACGGATCAGCATTACCGACCCCGGACTTTCTGTAATGGGCAAGCGTGATCGCGGCAATATCTGCGAGCGAGCGATGCTCCTGCCCGACGTCGGGCACGTGCTGATCGGTGCGGATCTGTCACAGATCGATGCTCGTGCAATGGCGATGCACTGCCAGGACGAGAACTACATCGCGGCGTTGGCGCCGGGAAAAGATATGCACGACGAGATGGCAGCGGCGGTGTTCGGTGAAGACGGTTGGGTCCGCGGTGGAGGCCATCACCCTCGGCGCGGTGACGCTAAGGCGATCACGCACGCAACAACCTATGGCATGGGGCCCGCGGCGCTGGCGGACAGCGCCGGTTACAGCCTTGCCGACGCTGAGAGGCAACTCGCGACGCTGGAACTGAAGTTTCCCGGCTTGGCTGCGTTCAAGAAGTGGATACGCGCTGATTCTTCCCGTCAGGTAATCGTCAATGCGTTTGGTCGCCGGATGCGGGTGCAGCCGGGTAAGGAATATACCCAGGCGCCTGCGCACATCGGGCAGGGCACCGCACGCGATCTGATGATGGAGGGCGTTTTGCGCTTGCCTGAGTGGTTGTTGCCAGGCTTGCGGGCCATCGTCCACGACGAGATTGTTCTCTCCGTCCCTGGGCACCGTGCCGATGAGGCCGAGGCTGCTGTGCTGGAGGCGCTGCAATTCCCATACAAAATCGCACCAGAGGCGGCGCCGGTGCTGGTTCTGGCGGCCAAGTCCGATCGAGGACGCGACTGGGCTGATTGCTACCGCGGCGAGAAACTGGGATGGCCCGAAGTCGCCCGTGAACACCGAGAGCTTTTGACGTGCGCCGATCTGAACTGCACGTGGCACTTAACTGACGGCCGCGATGGGGAGAACAGGCGAGCATGAGAACTCCACAGGGACAGGACCAGCTCGCGTCCCCTGTCGCTGACCGCCGTGACCGCGGTTTTGGTGGTTGGAATATCCATACTCGCCTGCGTTTCCTCTGTCTTTGGGCACCCCCAGAGCAGAGCCTCGTCAGGCTTTGGCCGCAAAGGTTGTTGAGGCTCGGGTTTTGCCCGGCCCTAATCGGTTCACGCCGCTGGCTGATCGCAAGTCAGGTGAACTCCGTGACCGGCTCGTCGGTGAAGCGCCGCAGCGCAGCTTGAACACCTCTATGAGAAGCATCAGGCGAAAGCTGCCACTCGTGTCCATGAGCTGACCGACGAAGGCAAAGAGGACCGGGCTTGATGAGAAGGACGCACACGTCAACGCCGCGTGGAATCTGATTCAGGTAAGGCTGCGGCTGTTGTTCGGCTCGAGCCAATCTGACTGCTCGCAGTGAGCAGAACCCGCGGGTGTTCCGGAGTACCGCCAAGACCACCGGAAAGGTTGCTGGTGTGGCTGCTCTGGCTGTGTTCGCGCCGGCGGCGCTGCCGGTGGTTGCGTACAGGGCGCACAAGGCGCACTAGCGCAGAAGGGCTGTGAAAGATGTTGCGAGCCAGGCATTGGATGCGGCGAACTTGAAGAAGTTCCGGGAGCACCAAAAAGGAAACTGCCGCGCCTGCTCAGCCCAATGACGCACCGATCGATCCTAGATCGCGACCAGAAGGCACCGACTCGAAGGACTAACGAACGCCGCACACGCATCTGACAACCGCAGACCCATCTTGTTGAGCCGGGTGCGACGCCGGTGAGCGGCTTCTACGCTGAGTCCCAGTTCGGGCGATGTCCTCCAAGTCAGGCTCGGCCCGTGCGCAAGATGTCTCGTGTATGCGTCGCGATCTACAGCCGGCTTCGTAGCTGTGATTCTTCTGGGAACCAATGGATACGTCGCCGACATGCGCTGCGCGAGTTCCGCGCATATCCGAGCGGAATGAGCAAAGGACGAAGGACCCCGCTTTTCTGAGGCTGATCTGCGCGATCGAAAAGACGCCAAGGCGCCCTTAGCATTCCTTTCATGAAACATTTTTTACGCTCTGTTGACGCGGAAAAGCAGATAGCCGTTCAACGCAGCATCGACCCGGAACCGGACTGCATCGTAGGTACGGGCGCCGTTACTGTCCTCCCACGCCCCTCTTCTCCGAGAGCGGGTGCGGAATGGAGTTCTGGAAAATAGTTGGAAAAAAGCCCGTTCAAGTCAGGCCGCAGGCCTACCGACTTGAGTCGCAGCTGCAGTCATTCATCGAGGCCGCCCCGTCGATACTGGGCAGGACGCTTCTCATTATCGGGAGATACGTAGCGACCGCGCACGACGGAGTTGTCGACTTATTGGCGTTGGACTCAACAGGGGCCCTTCACGTGATCGAGGTCAAACGGGGTCTGACGCCCCGGCAAGTTACTGCGCAACTTCTTGACTACGCGTCATGGGGCGCCACCCTGAGTCATGAGCAGATCATAAGCATCTTTGCTCACCACCGGCCCGGAGTCCGCCTGACGGACGCCTTCTACGAGCAATTCGAAATCACGCTGCCGGATGTAGTCAATGCAACTCAGGTCCTCACGATCGTTGCACCGTCCATCGATCCCGCTACCGAGCGAATTGTGAAGTACCTCGCGGACTTCGGCCTGTTGATCAACGTCGTCGTCATCCAATATTTGCGTGCCGGCAGTACCACGTGGCTCGTCAAGCCCGGCGGCCAATTGGTGGTGGAGCCAAACAGCGGACGGCATGTTCGAGCGCGTGAGCCGCTGTATGCCGAGCGAGAGACGAAGACTCGCACCCCATCGGTCACGCATGACTGGTGCATCCACTTTGACGAGCACCCTGACGGGAGGCAATGGTCTGACGGAATCGAGTTTGGATTTGTTTCCACGGATGGCAGCAAGTGGTTCGATCGGTCGCTGGCAGACGTGATACCTGGATCACGTATCTTCGCCTTCCTTCCAGGTTCCGGTTACGTCGGCGTCGGCCGCGTCCTCCATGCTGCCAAGCGTTTCGACGAGGCCCTCGTCCGGCAGGCCGATAGGGACAAGCTGTTGAGCACGCTTCCGTTGAAGGGAACCTACCGCCGCGAGGGCGATGAGGATGATGACCTCGCAGAATGGGTTATCGCTGTGAAGTGGTCTCTTGCGCTCCCCCGTGAACAAGCTTTCCGGAAACCAGGCATGAATACTTATGCGAAGACGCTCACGGGAATGCGTCACAGGTACACAATCGATGCGGTTGCCAGGGCATTCGGCTCGCACGATTAGCGTTGATAACGCAGACCAAGTCTGAACAAACGAAAGACCAGATGACCGAGGCGCGTATCTTCACGACGCGGACGAGCGACACATAGTTCAGACGAAGAGGTTGAAATGACAGATTCCGGCTCTTGCTTGGAGAGAGACTGCCAGCGCTCCCAGCGCAACCTCCGCGGAAATTGTGTCGCCGCCGCCAAGCCTGATGCGTCCTCCAGATCAGATGGCGGCCGTCAGGAAGCTAGCCAGCCGTTCAGGCACTTAAAGACATAGCCTCCAGCACACATGCTGTGGACCTCGACGCCCCCTCACGACTACTGGTTGTTCATTCGCTCGGCAGACACTACTTCTTCACGGCAGGGTATATTTTCTCGCTCTCGGACCAGATGAAACTGCCCAGCCAGATCGGCAGCAGGGTCGTCGTGGCGATAATGGCGCAGGAGATGGTAGTAGCGATCCTGTACTCCTCGTCATCGAATCCGGTTAGGACGACGGCGATCAAGCTTCCCGCGAAACCGATAGCCCACTGTGCTCCGACTGTCATTCCTGCCATCAAGACTGGTATCCAGACGAGCGCGAGCACGATTCGTAGGAAACGGATATTGGCAATTCTCGAGTAACCGAGAAGAAAAGCCGACCCCGCAGCGGCGCCTAGGTACCAAGACGCCTCAACGTCCCACGACGACAAAATATCAGCCCAGCCCCAGTCCACGTTTTCGGCCCCAAACATGACCGGATACCTCAGCCCGAGCCGGGCCCCGGCCACGGAAATCGCACAAAACAGTGCAGCGATCGCGAGAAAGCGGAGGAAACTGCGCCTATGCGCGGTCGTTCGCTGTCTCATCGCATCATTGACGGCTACTGCGGCGGCGCGTCCCCCCTGGACCGTTCCAATCCCGAGCTGAATCCAAGATGCGGCCGCCAACGCGAACCCAACAAGGATCACAACCGCTGTTGGTGCGCCGAAGGTCCTAAGGAGTGCAAGCATCGCGTCACCGGTGTCTAGGAATTCCATCGAGGGTGCCTCCAAGCTTCGGCGCCGGTGCTTTAGACCGAGATGGCCAGGGATCACGGTAAACGTAGCCGGTTCTGTGCGACCGCGGGGTTGTTAACGCCGACCGAATATAGGGCCAGTATCGCCGACTGAAAACAGGGCCACCAGCCACTATGGAGGGTGATCAATATGGATGATTGGGCGAAGATA
>NZ_SOHI01000005.1:0-84100 GCF_004403585.1 Cryobacterium sp. Hb1
GAACTCCCCAAAACTCAGACCGTGCAAGTACAGAGTCGCGCCGGTAACCTTTTCTCGCTCGAGAACCTGTGTGGGGCCGACGATGTGACCGCGGACGGTGTAAGTTGCCCCGTCACTGGCGCAGGCCACCTTAGAACGATTGACATTCTCCACCTCGAAGGAAACCGGCAGGCTGGTGACAGCATCAGCTTTCGTATCGGAGCCATTTTGATTTGCAGCCGCAGCGGACGTCGGTGATGATGCCGCGTTGAATACGCTGGTTGCGCTGAGGAGCAGCGCCACCACGGCGACGGCTGCCAGCCCGGATCTACTCGGACGAAGTTGTTTTTTTACGGATGAATCGGATCGTGGCACGTTGTTCTCCAAACGAAAGTGACATGGCTCCACGCGCTATCGCATAGTGCGTGGGGTGGGGCCATCTTGCGGGAAAGGCACGCCTCGACACCGAGATCATGTGCGGGGCGCGGGGCGCGGGGCCGGTACTTGGGTGAATCGGCAAACTGGTCGTCAGCGGAACCCAAATGGGGGGTGCCTGCAAGAGATGCCCGAGGAATCACCGATGTGGAATGTTCGAAAGCAGGACATCACGACGGGGCCTACCCGTACCGAACCCTCAGGTTGATGACACTCCGGTGATCGGGCCGTTCCGATTTTGGTCTGGGTACGGTCAGTACGAGACAGGTCTGTAGAGTAGGTGCGCTCGGCGCTGCTAATGAGGGCCCGCACACAGTCACGCGAAACCCTATACCACCGGCTCCGTCACGGAACCAGCACGCGGTATAGGACGGCGGCGCTACAGATTAAAGACCGCCCGTGCGGTCACCCAGGGCAGTCAGCAACGCAGCGTGCAGCTCGCAGCAGCCGCACGGTCACTCTGTCTGCTGCAAGCAAGTCGACAGCGGCCGCAACACTGTCGACGGAGGCCATTGGTGGTCATTGCGCTGGTACGCAGGGCGATCATCTTAATCAGCGCCCGCGTTCGAGCTGCCAGCGCAGCCTCGACGTCGGCAGGCATGAAGTGACGCACATGCTGTGACATAGCGCCAACTTAAATGTTCTGACCGGTCTAAGCGGCAATAATTAGCGGTGCGCGCTCGTCGAGCGCAAACGATCATTACCGGCTGGGCGCGGCGCGACGTCTCCGGTAGGCGGCATGGTCATCTGGTCGGTGAACGGGGACCGATAGGTCCGCGGCAGCTCACTAGATAATGATGCGGCTGTTAATGACATTCGCGGCACTGGTATGCATCGGCTCCTGATGCGAACGAGCATGTTTCCGAAGGCGCATGAATGCCTCGTCCATATTGATGCTATTGCGCTCGGCGATGACACCCTTGGCCTGCTCGATGAAGACCCGACTGTTCAGCGCACGCTGGAGTTGCTCGTTCACCGTCGCACTCTCCCGAGCCTCGCGTTCGTGCAGGAGACTAATGGTCGCCACATCAGCCAACGCCTGCCCGATGATGGCGTCTTCATCACTCAACACCCCTTTGTCCTGCCGGAACAGACTCAAAGCACCGATGGTAGGCGGGCGAAAACGCAGCGGAATGGCATGAACGGAATGAAAACCCTGAGATAGCGCCGCGACCCGCGCACGGCAATAACAGACGGGCTGGACATGGTGATGATTCCTGATTCTCGCCCTACGTCACACGGCGGACTTGCTCAGAGCTACTGGCCTCACTCAACCCTGACGGTAATGATGAGAAGAGTCTTGAGGCTGCGTGACCCTAACCCTGACTGACGTCCCAAAGGATTGTCTTTTACGTGATCCGTCCACGGTCTCAAGGCTGCTCACGGTGCGCTGACCAGGCGGACATGACTTTATAGGAGCCTGAAGCGAATTCCCATTACCGTCTTGTCTGCCCACCTGGCCAACGTGCCCATCTTTTACCCAGATGGACGCAATGGAAGGGCAACTTCATCATGGCAACAGACCCACCGAATATCATCGTCGGCGTCGACACCCACTCCGATACTCACTTTGTCGCCATGATCGACGAGCACGGCAAACACCTCGCTGATGAAGAATTCCTGGCTGTCGGTTCCGGATACCGGAAGATCCTCGCGTTCATCACCCACTTCGGCCCGATCATCGGCGTGGGCGTCGAAGGAACCGGCAGTTACGGGGCGGAACTGAGTCGAGTTCTGCGAACAGCAGGACTCCCCTTCCACGAAGTCAACCGACCCAACCGTCAAGCACGGCGCCTACGCGGAAAATCGGATCCTTTGGACGCCTATCAGGCAGCGGAATCGGTCTTGGACGAACGAGGCACGTCGACGCCGAAAACCAAGGACGGCCCCGTTGAATGCCTCCGCGTCCTCCGTGCCGCCCGCAGTTCAGCGATGAAGGCCCGCACAATTGCCATCAACCAGATCAAGGGGATACTCGTCTCCGCTCCGGAGCACGTGCGCGGTAGGTTCCGCCCGCTGACCACCGCGCAACTCATCCCGGCGTTGGAGCGTTCCCGTCCAATGGGAAACCTCACGGACCCTGAGATCGCAACGGCCCTCACTGTGAAGAAGCTCGCTGCCCGATACCGATTTCTTAAGCGGGAGATTCTTGACACCGATAAGGCGCTGGCAGAGATTCTTCGGGACTGCGCGCCGCTGTTACGGGACGTCCCCGGTGTTGGCATAGAAGTAGCCAGCCAACTCCTCGTTACCGTAGGCGACAACCCCGAACGCATCGCCACGGAAGCGCAGTTCGCAGCACTCGTTGGCGTAGCTCCGATACCCGCCTCATCGGGCAAGACAAGTCGGCACAGGCTCAGCCGCGGCGGCGACAGAGCCGCCAACGCGGCAATCCACCACGTCGTCGTCTCACGCCTCGCGACCGACTCCCGCACGAGAGACTATGCGGCCCGACGAACGGCTCAAGGCAAGACCAAAAAGGAAATCATGCGCTGCCTGAAACGATACGTCGCCCGGGAGCTCAATCGTCAACTCACCAACCCACAAGCGGCGCCCTCGATCACCGACCTACGCACCGTGCGCGAAGACCTCCACATCACCCTCCGCGAAGCGGCCGGACACTTCCACACCTGGCCCGGCACCCTCTCCCGAATCGAACGAGGACTCAGCCGAGACGACAACCTCGCGAGCCAATTCCGGGACTGGCTCCACGAGCAAAAAGCCGTCCAAAATATCAATTGACGACCATAGGAGCATCACGTGAGGTTCCGCGAACTCTACTCGAAGATCCAACGGCTCGGCCCTGGTCTGAGCTGACCAGGCGCGCCAACAAGTTGGAGTCGACGTCTTGAGCTCTCCGCGTTTTGGACTTTCGAGCTCAAGCATTGCGAGCCTGATCCATCCCATTTCCAGCCGTCTGAGCACGCCCAACTTCGCGGATAGCGTTGCCGCGATCACAACCATGCGGCGTCGCGCAAAGTTCATGTCTCGAAACCCTAGGGCAGTCTCAAGGGGTCGTAGCAACACCGTTTGAGCGAGGTGCTGTCAGCGGCGTCGAGATTGGTCATGAAGGTTCGTGAGAACTTGTTCTGGGATCGGGTTCGGGAAGGCATGTCGGCGGCGGCCGCGTGTGAATCTATAGGAATGGGTCGCAAACAGGGATATCGATGGATAAAAGCCGCTGGCGGACGGATACCCGTTGCGACGGTTGCGTCTTCGGGATGTTTTCTGGGTCAAGAGGAACGTCTGCGCATCGCGGATCTGAGGTTGGGTGGTGTGGGTGTCGGGGCGATCGCGCGGGATCTGGGGCGTGCTGCGTCGACGATCAGTCGGGAGTTGCGCCGGAACGCACACCCGGCATCGCGCAGCTATCGGCCCTATGCCGCACAGAAACGCTGTGAGAAGGAACACTCCAAAAGAGCATGATCTCGAAGCTCGCCAGCCTTGCTCAGAAGCCCTGAACAAGTCCGGTTCGTCGGACCGCGGCTCCAGCTCTGGCTCCGGCTCCAACTCCTGTGGCTGGCGTTTCATCGTTCGAAGCTCAGCGGATGCCCCGACCGGCGACGGTCGCCCGGCTTTATCCGCTCGCCCGACGGCTATACCCGGTGCGTCAGACTCCAGCGTCACCAGCCGCCGTGCCATCAGCCACCGTTAGCGACGCCGATCGGTCGGCGATCGCGCGCTACGACTCCCTGCTCAAGACGGCCGATCCGCATCAGATCGAGCAGGTGCATCGTGAAGCGTTCGAGCGTCTCACCCCGATACAGCATTCCTCTATCGGGAACGAAGCCGGAGTTCTAGCGATCCGAGAAGACACCGAGCGTCCCATTCCCGGGATTTCTCTCGACACCCCTGAAGGAATTGTGCGTCGGCAAAGCGGCCAGCAGCCTAGTCTTCGGCGCGGGCGTCGCGTTCGTTCGTCCGCCAGATAGCCGCCGCGGCTGGTGGATGGCGGCGCTCAAGAAGTGTCAGATGGCCGATCCCAATTTTCCGTCGATCACCCGTCATGACCTTCGGCACACTGCGGCGAGTCTGGCTATTTCGGCTGGCGCTAACGTGAAAGCCGTGCAGCGGATGCTTGGCCATTTCTCCGCAGCGATGACACTGGATACTTATGCCGACCTCTTTGACGATGATCTGGATCGCGTTGGCAACGCTCTCGACGACGCGCGCATGCGTTCCACGGCGATGAGCAGTTCGGCTTCGGTCTAGCTTCAACCCATTCCCCTTCGACATGAAGGGCGGCTGCCGTCTCGATCCTGGACACCGGAAGAAGCCAAATTCTCGAGCGTTCACTGGCGCAATCGACGCGAACTGAACCGACCCGAAACCTCTATGTGATCACGATGCGGAGTCTTTTCTATGTCCAAAACTTTTTGAAATGTGGGCAAAATGTGGGCAAAATGACCACCCGGCAAAACGAAACCCCCTACTCCCCAGTAAAACACTGGGCTGTAGGGGGTTTTTCGTGGCGGTACCGGTGGGATTTGAACCCACGGTGGAGTCTCCCCCACACGACTTTTCGAGAGTCGCACCTTCGGCCGCTCGGACACGGTACCGCCGTTGATTCTAGTAGAGACTCGGGGTTGACGCGAATCGGCCAACATGCAGCAGACACACGGATGCCGCGGAGTAGCCTCAGCGGATGACCTCACCGACCCCGCGCATCCGCTCTCTTATTGCTGCCGGTGCCGCCGTCGTCACAACCGGCGCAGTTCTCTACACAACCTGGTTCCGCCGTGACCTCGAACAACAGAAGGTCATTCTCAACGACACCCTTCCGGTGCACTCGGCATGGTGGCGCGACAACGCCAAACGCCCGGGCGAACTGCTCTACGTCGCGATCGGCGACAGTGCCGCCCAGGGAATCGGTGCCTCGAGCCCGAACAAGAGTTACGTCGGCGTTCTCGCCGATCACGTACGGCTGGCGACCGGACGAACGGTCCGCGTCGTGAACCTCAGCGTGTCGGGTGCCACGGTTGCTTTGGCCGTGCGCGATCAACTTCCGCGCTTCGACAACCTCAAGCCCGACCTCATCACGGTCGCGATCGGCGCCAACGACATCGCCCAATGGAATCCTGCGGCCTTTGAAACCGGAATTCGCTCCGTTTTCGACGCGCTGCCGCCAGACGCCCTCGTCGCCGACCTCCCCTGCTTTCACCTGCCGCACAACGAAATCAAGGTGGCGGTAGCCAACGAGATCATTCGCCGGATCGCCGCCGAGCACAAGCTGACGGTGGTTCCGCTGCACGCAACGACCAAACGGGCCGGTCTTCGCAGCATCTTGACCCACGTCGCCAAGGATCTCTTTCACCCCAACGACCGTGGATACCGGTCCTGGGCGGAGGCGTTCCTGCCGTCGATGAGCGCTGACATTGCGCATCGTTTCTCAGCGGTCAGCCACACGTCAACCGAGGCCGACTAGTGCACGCGCCGCGTGCGCGGCCGCGTGTCGGCGGCCACGGCTAGGCTCGGAATATGGCAAAATCCGTCTCCTCCTTTCGCTGCTCTGAGTGCGGCTGGACCACTCTCAAATGGGCAGGTCGTTGCGGCGAATGCCAGCAGTGGGGCACCGTCGTCGACGCTGGCCAGAGCATCGGCATCACCCGCAAACTCAAGGCCATCACGCTGGTCGGCGATGGCATCGCACGCCCCATCACCCATGTTGAAACGGATGCCGCCGCTCACTGGCCAACGGGTATCAACGAGTTCGACCGGGTGCTCGGCGGTGGCATCGTGCCCGGGTCGGTCGTTCTGCTCAGCGGCGAGCCGGGCGTCGGCAAATCTACGCTGCTGCTCGAAGTCGCCTCCAAGGCAGCGGCGGCGAAGAGCCGCGTGCTCTACGTCAGCGCCGAAGAGTCAGTGAGCCAGGTGCGATTGCGCGCCGAACGCACCAACGCGCTCGAACCCGAACTGTACATCGCCGCCGAAACCGACCTCGGGGTCATTCTTGGGCAAATCGACGCGGTCAAGCCCGACCTCATAATCATCGACTCGGTGCAGACCGTGTCGAGTGCGCTCTCCGACGGTTCGCCGGGCATGCCCAGCCAGGTGCGGGAGGTGGCATCCACTCTGATTCGGGTCGCCAAGGACCGCAACCTGCCAGTGTTGCTGGTCGGTCACGTCACCAAAGACGGCTCGATCGCCGGGCCACGGGTGCTTGAGCACTTGGTCGATGTGGTCTGCCAGTTCGAGGGGGACCGCCAAACGTCACTGCGATTCATTCGGGCGCTGAAAAATCGGTTCGGACCGACCGACGAGGTCGGCTGCTTCGAGATGACCGGTGATGGCATCGCCGAGGTGCCCGACCCAAGTGGGTTGTTCCTGAGCCGAGCCACCGAGCCGGTCGATGGCACCTGTGTCACGGTCGCTCTGGAGGGCCGCCGTGCCATGCCGGTCGAAGTGCAGGCGCTCGTCACCGACACGCAGGCTCCGAACCCGCGCCGCGTTACGAGCGGCGTCGATTCAGCCCGCGTCGCCATGTTGCTCGCGGTGTTGCAGGAGCGCGCGGGCATGAATCTGTCGACCAAAGATGTCTACGTGTCGACGGTCGGCGGCATCCGCCTGAATGAGCCGGCCGCCGATCTGGCAATTGCGCTCGCCATCGCCTCGGCGTTCACCGGTCTTGCAGTGGCGCACAACGTGGTCGCGTTCGGCGAGATCAGCCTGGCCGGCGAGGTGCGAGGTGCGCTCATGTCCAAGCAACGAGTGAACGAGGCAATGCGCCTGGGGTTCACCACCCAGATCGACGCCGCCTGCGGCTCAATCCATGCGGCGGTTGCTCTCGCGCTCGGCACCACCCGCAATCCACGCGACGTTGAACTCGATCGGGCGTGGGGATAGGCCAGAGCGATTCAGCGACCCACGGAACGTGCAAGACGCGCGATACAGACGAGCGCGTTAGGCACGTGCCGTTATTCGTCGTCGCTGCGGCCGAGCTGCGGGCTCAGTGCCTTCAGGAGGTCAGCTGGAGCGGCCTGCATTACATTCGGCCCGGCGATGTCGAAGAAGACCATTTCCAGCGTCGCGGCGTGCACGGTGAGAAACTCCCGCAACCACTGGCCATCGCAGACCATGACCTGCGGGTTGATGTCGTTGGGAACCACACGCACGTAGTTCTCCGCCGCGGAGAAGAGCAGCAGCATGCGCTTGTCGGAGCCTTCGCGGCCGAAAACCCGCACCTGTGCCGCCTCGCCGTTGACGACGAGTTGCGGCACGATCATATAGTCGTTGCGCAGCGCATAGGCGACGGCGACGACGTCCTGCGCCGCCAGTGCGGTGGCAAGAGCCTCGGAACGGGTGTTGGCAGTCGTATCGGTCACCCATTCATTCAATCAGGCATGGCCCTGCGTGCCCAACTGGCGGCGCACGCCACGAGCGAACGGATTCGAAAGCCGCGGCACCAACAGCGGTATGCCCTGCCCGATAGATTTCGCGACGCCCCGTAATTTCGACATGAACGCATCGAAGCGGCTCAATTCTGCCGGTCATACGGACCGTTCTTCGAGACCGGACTCTAATTCAAAATCATGAGAGCCGGGGTGGCCGCCTGGATGCCGTCCACGGTCACGTGCAGGTAATACGATGCTCCGCCGGCCGGCACCGCAGTGCGGGTTGCGGCTTCACAGGTATCAACGGCCGAGCGGGTGCGATCCCACGTGATCGGCGTAGCGAGTGGCATGACAACCCCGGGCTTGAGGGTCACCTGGGCGTCGATCGGGTTGGTCTGGCAGTCGGTCGAGGTCCAGTACACGTCCGTCCCGCTCATCACGGTGAACACCTGCCTAGCGTTACCGGCATTGATCACACAGTCGGTCGTTCCGATGTTGGTCAGGCCTAGCGACAGCTGCGGCAGGACGTCGGCCGCGTAATTCGTCGCGTCGGTGATGGCCGCGACCTCTACCGCAGATGGGTCGCAGGCAGCGCCGTCGACAGCGGTGGCCGTCTCGGGAATCGTGCTGGCGGCATCCGTCGGTGAGGCCGACTCGGTCACTGCGGCCGCTGGTGATTTCGAGGTTTCCGCGTCGCCCTTGCTGGCTCCCGGTCGCACGATGATGAGGAAGAGAATGACGAGCACGGCTAGCAGCCCGAGCCCTACTACGAAACGCCGGCGCCGGTACACCTTGCTGGACTGGCGGCCGACCGATTGCTTGATCGTCGACATGCCCCAAGGTTATTGAAGACGGTGCCAGAACTCGGTAATGGTGTGCGTGTCGGCAGCAATTGATGCCGGAAGAATCGAGAGCCCGCCCGCAACCGAAGCGGTGCGGACGGGCCCGCGCAACCGCGGGGCTAGCGGGGGTCGGTCTTCAGCGGCTTCCTGGGGTTGTCGATTTTGACATCGGTCCAACCGATCACGTCACCGCTCTCATTCTGCGCAGAGACCCTGTACCGGCCATGCTTGAGGTCGTCGGCGAGAGTGACGCTCACAGTGCCCTCGGCGCTCACGAGCAACCAACCACCGACGTTGTCGGCTTTCTTCTTGGAGTAGGCCCACACCGACACATATTCTCCGGCGTGCTCCATTCCGACCTCGACTACAGCCCTGTCACTGGCCCGATAGGAATTCTGGTCGGTATCGATCGCGTTCTTGAGCTTCTTCGTCAGCTCTTTCGCTGAGGCAGCGGCAGGCGCCTCGCCCGGTTCGGCATTGACGGCCACCGCGACGGCCAGGCGTACGATGGTGCCCGATTCGATGGCCGTCATCTCCAGCACGCTGTTTTCGATCGCGTCGGCCGGTACCGTAACGGTCACGATGGCTGTACCCGTCGAATCAACGGATGCCGTACCCACGTCGGCACCCGACCACTTCAGCGCGAGTTGCGTGTTTTTCGGGGCGCCGAGCGAGGTGAGGTTGAGACTTCCGACCGTGAGGGTGAGGGCGTCACCCGGGTTGACCGCTGCCGTGGGGGCCCCGGTGATCGAGGCCTGGTTGGCCGTGAACGACGGTGACAGCGGGCTGTTGTGCTGGATGTAAGAAATCCAGGCGTCCCGGTCGACGAGGCCGGAGTCGCGGGTATCCGTTCCATTCGTGAATTCGCGAAAATTGTCGCCGCCGGTGAGGAGAAAGTTGAACGAACCGATGCGGTAGGACTGTGCCGGGTCGAGCTGCGTCCCGTCGATCCAGATGCCCGTCACGCGATCACCCGCGGCACGAGCGGCATCGAAGGTGTAATTCACGTTGTCACTCAGGCCGAGTTGCAGGAACGGACGGCTCGGAATCGTGCCATCGGCGTTGGTCTGCCACTGCTGTTCGAGAACGGACTTGAACTGTGCGCCGGTGAGACTTGTCGTCCACAGGTTGTTCAGGAACGGCAGCACCGCGTTCGCCTCGGCATACGTCACGACACCGTCGGGAGCGAGCGAGAGGTCGGCACGGATACCACCGGGGTTGACGATGCCGATCTCGGCGCCGCCGATGGCAGGGTCAGACAGGGATGCGCGCAGCGAGTTGGCGACGAGGGAGCCCAGGGAAGAGGGAGCCATACGATTTTCGGCGCACGGGGCGACTCCGCCGACGCAGGCCCGGGTGATGTCGGCGGTGATCGATCCCACGGGCACGTTGCCCTGGATCGCCGCCTCCGCCAGCGCGGCATTCGTTATCGCCTGCACTTCGGCAACGCGCGGATAGCCGGCCGCGAGGTCGGCATCGGCTGCGGTGGAGCGGGCTACGTTGCGGTTGGTCACGGTGGTCGTGTCACCTGAGGCAACATCGTAGCTGAGCACGACCTGCCCGATGTTCTCGCCGTAGCTGCCGGTCTGAAGCACGGGGCGAGTCACGCCAGCGGCCGCGCCGGGGACCTGTGCGTCCCACGCGTACTGCTTGTGTGTGTGGCCGGTGAAGATCGCGTCGACCGCGGCCGACGTGTCATTCACGATGTTCGCAAAGGCTCCGCCAGCAGCGAGTTCCTGTTCGAGCGTTGCACCGTCTGGTATTCCCGCGCCGGCGCCCTCGTGGTATTCGGCGATCAGCACATCCGCTTCGCCGTTGGACGGGTCACCATCGGTCAGTTGGGATGCCACTCGGTTGACAGCCGCGACCGGGTCACCGAAGCTCAGGGTCGCGATTCCGTTGGGTGACACGAGCGCGGGGGTCTCTTCGGTGACCGCGCCGATTACACCCACGATGATGCCGGCCACGTCGAGCAGGGCATATTCCTTCATCGCGGGCATTTCCGTGCCGACGTTGTAGACGTTCGCTCCGAGATAGTCGAAGTCGGCCGCGTCGGCCACCCGCCCGGTCAGGTCGCCGAAGCCCTGGTCGAATTCGTGGTTGCCCACGCCGGAAGCGGCGAGGTCGAGGGCGTTGAGCACGTCAATGGTGGGGCGGTCATTTTGCGACGCCGATGCGAACAACGAGGCGCCGATGTTGTCGCCGTTCGACAGGAACAGCGAGTTCGCGTCGCCGTACTCGGCGCGAAGCTGTTCGACGGTTCCCGCGAACTTGACGGTGTTCGCGTCAATGCGTCCGTGGAAATCATTGATGTTGAGCAGGTTGAGTTCAACAGCAGTCGGTGACGTGAGGTTGAGACCAAGCACAACCGGGTCGTGATCCGAGGAGCGGAACGCGTCGGCGACGTAGAAGTCGGTCACGTTGTTGTTGTACCGGCTGTACTCGAGGGCGACGGACTCTACCGAGTTGATGTTCCAAACATCGACGGCGTTCACCGCGGCATCCGCTTCGGGCGAGGCGAAGACGTGGTCGAGTGAGCCAACCGTGCCGCCGAAGGCATAGGTGTACTCGCCGCTGTTGTCGCCCTGGTTGATATAGCCGGCCTCGAGCAGTACCCGAATCGGGTCTTCCATGTCGTAGGCGTTGAAGTCTCCGGTGAGAAAGACCCGGTCGATGCCGGAATCGGTCTTGACCTCGTCGGCGAAGGCCACGAGCGCGCGGGCCTGCTCGATGCGGGTCGGGTTGGATGCTCCCTGGCCGTCACCCTGATCGGCGTTGTCCCCGGTGCCCGACCCCTTTGATTTGAAGTGGTTGACGATGGCGAGGAAGCTGCTCTCGTCATCGCCGATCAGCTGAAATGCCTGGGCCAGCGGTTCTCGCGCACGACCATTGAAGGCGACGGACTCGGTCAGGATGACCGAATCCCCCACCGTTTCGACGACAGCCGGCTTGTAGATAAACGCGGTGCGAATGACATCTTCGCTGGCTGGAAGTGCGGTCGGTGAAGCCACGAACGCCCACACGTTGCTACCCACTGAAGCGTTCAGCGCCGCGGTCAGGTTCGCGAGGGCATCGTCGCGATCCTTGCCGAACGCGGCCGAGTTCTCGATCTCTTCAAGCGACACCACGTCGGCGTCGAGAGCGTTGATGGCCGAGACGATCTTGGCCTGCTGGCGTTCGAAACTGATCTGGGTCGCGGCGCCGCGGGCGGCGCATCCGCCACTCACCGTGGTCGGCACGCCGGCCCGGTCGCGGTAGTAGCGGCAGCCGTCAAGCGAGTCACCGGTGGTCGAGAAATAGTTCAGAACGTTGAAACTAGCCAAGCGGATGTCCCCACCCACGTCTTTCGGTGCGCTCGTGCGGGTGTCGGCAAAGGTCACCGGCTGCACGGTCGCGGCATTGGCCGCGACGAGGGCCGTGGTCGGCTGAAACTTCCAGGCGTCATTGCGAAAGTCGAAGACGACCGGAGACCGGAACGACACCGCAGCGCCGATGCGCACCGGAGCGGTCGTCGACAGGTACGGAACCGGGCTGCCCTGGTTGGCGGCGGCGAGGTAGTTGGTGGTAGCCCCGTCGTCAAGCGTGACCGCGCGGCCGGCGTTCTCCGCGAGCGCTGTTTGATACTGGGCTGATCCGGGCAGTGCGGTCACGCTCGGATTGACCAGCGCCGTCGTTCCGGTGGCGAGTCCGATCTCGGCGTACTGGTTGGTCCGGTAGTTATCGGTGACGGTGAAGTCGCCCTGCGGCGCAAGCAGCATACCCTCAAGGGTTTCCCGCTGTTGCGTGTTGGTCGGCAATGAGACCGTGGCGGGTGTCACGGCCACAGTGCTGTCGGTGAGTTGAGTGACGTCGCCAACTGTGCCGAAGGTAACCTCGGTCATGCCGAAGAACTCTACGACGGTGCCCACTACTTGCACGTAGTCACCGATCTGAACCTTGGCTTGGGCCGATTTGGAGTACGCGAAGACACCGTGCGAAGCAGTGTGGCTGGCGAGGTCCAGATCACCACCGGTACCAGCGGTCTGCAGGTAGAACCCGTTGAAACCTCCGGTCGGGTAGGCGGCCGTGACCACACCGGAGGTCTTGACGACGGTTCCGGCGAGCGGGCTCGTATCGGTCGTGCCCTGGATCGCGTCGATCGCTGTCAGGTCGTCGGGCACCGGGGTCGGGTCGGGATCTGGCCCCGGTTCAACCGGGGTTCCCGTGTCACCGGCCGTGTTCGTCGGCGTGGGCTCGTTCGAGCGGAAATCAGCGGCGTTCACGTCGGTGTCGACAAATGTCGTGCGATTCACCGAGGTGGTGACGGATGCCGCGGCTGCGGCCGTTCCCTCAAACGTGTTTGAGGTTCCATAGCCGATCAGGTCGAGAATTTGCGCCTGACCGGTGAGCGAACCCGTGGCGGGGGCATTCAGCGCCGTGGACTGGTTGGCGAAGAAGATCGTGCCGGCGGCTGCGGCGAAGGAGGCGCCGATGGAGGCATCCGGCGTCGGCAGTACGGCACCATTGGCGGCGTTCGAGCTGCCCTGCACGAGATAGTAGCCGCCGGCCGCGATCGTGCCGGTCAGGGCAACGACCCCGGTTGGGTTCGATGATCCGCCGGCTGAGCGGTATTGAATCGAGGTGCCGACGAGGGACACATCGGCGTCAGTCGGATTGTAAAGCTCGACGAACTTGTTCAGGTAGGTCGCGCCCGAGCTTCCTCCGTTCAGGTACGCCTCATTGATGACGACTCCGGTACCGGCGGTATTGGCGTTGGCCGGTATGGCAATGATCGGAGCGGCCGCGAGGCTCACCCCGAGAAGCGTGGCGAAAACCAACCTGGAGCGGCGGCGAACGGCGGATGACATGGATCTCCTCATTCATAGGTCGTGTCATCGCACCCGGGGCCGTGCGATCGAAAGATCTCCCGGCCCATGGAGTGACGGGTGCAATTAAGCGCAGCCTAGCGACGGCCCATGTCCGGGGGGTAAACACCGCCTACTTTGCTCGTATGAGCACCGTTTAGTGCCCGATTCGGCCGCTCCGGCTCAAATCCGTCAGTTCAGGCGCTTCACCATGCGGGTGTTGCCGAGAGTATTCGGCTTCACCCGGGCCAGGTCGAGAAACTCGGCCACCCCCTCGTCGGGCGAGCGCACGAGCTCGGCGTAGACGGCCGGGTCGACGGTTTCGGTGCCCATGTCACTAAATCCGTTGCGAGCGAAGAAGCCCACCTCGAAGGTGAGGCAGAACAGTCGGCTGAGGCCGAGGCCCTGGGCATCCGCTTCGAGGCGTTGCATTATCGCGTAGCCGACGCCGCGACCGAGCCATTTCGCGTCGACGGCAAGGGTGCGCACCTCGCCGAGATCCTCCCACATGACGTGGAGGGCGCCGCAGCCGATCAGAGCGCCGGAAGCATCAACGGCCACCCGAAATTCCTGCACCGCCTCGTAGAACACGACACGATCCTTGCCGAGCAGAATGCGCTGCTGCACGAGCGGTTCAACGAGCGCTTCGATGCCGGGCACGTCACTCGTGCGAGCGCGGCGCACCGTGTATCCCGTTTCCAAATTCACTCTTCCAGTCTATTGATCCCTCTTCCACCGACTCTCCCCGCGCGTAACTCCTGCAATTCGTGTTCGCTTCGACCGGCAACCCTTGGAAAGACGCGGAACTTGACTCGATGCTTCACAATTTGCAGGAGTTGTGCGCCAGGGCCGCCCCGGGCACAGAAAAGGCCCGGCAGACGAATCTGACGGGCCTTTCTCTTCGAAACCTCTAGTCGCTGGTGATGGCCAGGTCGGGGGTGGCCGGACCGGTGCCGATCGCGGCGGACGTGTTCACTCCGACGCCGACCGGGTCAACCCTGGTCGTCGTGGTGAAGACGTACGCGCCATCGACGTAATCCACGTGCACGTGGTCACCGGCATTGAGCTCGCCCTGCAGGATTTTCTCCGACAGTCGATCCTCCACCTCGCGCTGGATCGCGCGACGCAGCGGCCGAGCACCGAGCGTTGGGTCGAAACCGACCTCGATCAGGTGTTCTTTCGCCGAAACGGTGACCTCGACGGTCATGTCACGGTCGAGCAGACGCACACCAAGACGTTTGATGAACAGGTCGACGATCTGCAGCAACTCGGGCTTGGTCAGCTGCGGGAACACGATGATCTCGTCCACGCGGTTCAGGAACTCGGGCTTGAAGTGCTTCTTCAGCTCATCCTTCACCTTGCCGGCCATGCGCTCATACCCGGTGGTGCTGTCGCCTTCCAGCTGGAAGCCGACCGGTCCGCCCGAGATGTCCTTGGTACCGAGGTTGGTGGTCATGATGATGACGGTGTTCTTGAAGTCGACCACGCGACCCTGACCATCCGTCAACCGCCCCTCTTCCAGAATCTGGAGCAGGGAGTTGAAGATGTCGGGGTGAGCCTTCTCGATTTCGTCGAACAGCACCACGGAGAACGGCTTGCGGCGCACCTTCTCGGTGAGCTGACCACCCTCTTCGAAGCCGACGAACCCGGGAGGCGCACCGAACAGGCGCGACACGGTGTGCTTCTCGCCGTACTCACTCATGTCGAGCGAGATCATGGCGGCCTCGTCGTCGAACAAAAACTCGGCGAGCGCCTTGGCGAGCTCGGTCTTGCCGACGCCGGTGGGGCCGGCGAAGACGAACGAACCGGAGGGACGCTTCGGGTCCTTCAAGCCGGCCCGGGTGCGACGGATGGTCTTGGCGAGCGCCGAGATGGCCTCTTCCTGACCGATGACGCGCTGGTGCAGTGCCTTTTCCATGAAGACCAGCCGCGAGGATTCTTCCTCGGTGAGCTTGAACACGGGAATACCGGTGGCCTGGGCCAGAACTTCGGCGATCAGGCCTTCGTCGACGACCGCGGTGGTCTTGACGTCGCCGGACTTCCACTTCTTCTCGAGGCGCAGACGCTCGCCGAGGAGGTTCTTCTCCTCGTCGCGCAGGCCGGCGGCCTTCTCAAAGTCCTGCTCTTCAATGGCGAGTTCCTTGGCGGCGCGCACCACGGCGATCTTTTCGTCGAATTCGCGCAGCTCCGGTGGGCTCGAGAGGATCGACAGGCGCAGGCGGGCGCCAGCCTCGTCGATCAGGTCGATGGCCTTGTCGGGCAGGAACCGGTCGGAGACGTAACGGTCGGCGAGGTTCGCCGCAGCCACGAGTGCACCATCGGTGATGGACACCTTGTGGTGCGCCTCGTAACGGTCGCGCAGTCCCTTGAGGATATTGATGGTGTGCGGCAGTGACGGCTCATCCACCTGAATCGACTGGAAGCGGCGCTCGAGGGCGGCATCCTTCTCAAAGTGCTTACGGTACTCATCGAGGGTGGTCGCACCGATGGTCTGCAACTCACCACGGGCGAGGAGCGGCTTCAAGATCGACGCGGCATCGATGGCGCCCTCGGCGGCACCGGCACCGACCAGGGTGTGGATCTCGTCGATGAAGACGATGATGTCGCCACGGGTGCGGATCTCCTTGGTGACTTTTTTCAGGCGCTCTTCGAAGTCACCGCGGTAGCGGCTGCCGGCAATGAGCGAGCCGAGGTCGAGCGAGTAGAGCTGCTTGTCCTTAAGCGTCTCGGGCACATCTCCCTTGACAATCGCTTGGGCGAGGCCCTCGACGACGGCGGTCTTACCGACGCCAGGCTCACCGATCAATACGGGGTTGTTCTTGGTGCGACGCGAGAGGATCTGCATGACCCGCTCGATTTCTTTCTCGCGCCCGATAACCGGGTCGAGTTTGTTGTCGCGGGCCATCTGGGTGAGGTTGCGACCGAACTGGTCGAGCACCTGGCTGCCGGCCGTGTTGGCCGCCTGCTCATTGGCACCGACCTGCACCTGCTCCTTCCCCTGATAACCGGAGAGGAGCTGGATGACCTGCTGGCGCACGCGGTTGAGGTCGGCGCCGAGCTTCACGAGAACCTGAGCGGCGACGCCCTCACCCTCGCGAATGAGGCCGAGCAGAATGTGCTCGGTACCGATGTAGTTGTGGCCGAGCTGCAGCGCTTCGCGCAGGCTCAACTCAAGAACCTTCTTCGCCCGCGGCGTGAAGGGGATGTGGCCGGTGGGCTGCTGCTGCCCCTGGCCGATGATGTCCTGAACCTGCTCGCGCACGGCGTCCAGCGAGATACCGAGGCTCTCCAGAGCCTTGGCGGCGACGCCTTCACCCTCGTGAATCAGCCCGAGCAGAATATGCTCGGTACCGATGTAGTTGTGGTTGAGCATCTTGGCCTCTTCCTGGGCCAAAACGACGACGCGACGAGCTCGGTCGGTAAATCTTTCAAACATGTGATCGCTCCCTTGGCGCCAGGGCAGTTGGTGCCGTTACATTGAGAGTAGTCAGCCTGCGCCGCTTCCGGGCGTTTGTTCGCCCTAGGCGTGACGGATGCTGCGCGCGGCCCCCAGCCACGGGCTCCGTCGCCAGCACGCGACGCCGACGCACACCCTCTGTCTCAGGGCACAGGCCAGATACCGTTGCCCGCTGCTGCCACGGCGTCACACTCGCTCCGCAGCCGCCGTTTCTCGTCATCCGAGAGATCGGCGGCCGCGATGGCGATCTGCACCGCGGCGACACTGTCCTGGATCACGCTGCTGTGTGGTCCGGGTCCGGCCACCCAGCTGAGTTCACGCAGCATCCGCACGACGCGCTCCGCGGATCGAGGGTCATTCAGCGCGTACCGAATCATTTGGCGCATCACCTGGTCTAACAAGTTCTCGAACGTTGGAAAGTTCAGGATGACTCGGGGTTGGTCTTGCTCGTCGACGTGGAGCTTCGGACCGGTATGGCGGGCGGCAAGCGTGCAGAGCACTGCCGAGATGTGCCCAACGGCGTGGACGGCCGTCGTCGGGTCGTTGATTCCCGGCGAGAGGGCACGACTGGCGACGTCGAGCAGCTGTTGGAGGCCGAAGCCGGCATCCCAGGTGGATGTTCGCTCGAATCCCTTCGACAGGCTGTTAGTGATCCCCTCGCTCAAATCGGTCAACCGCTGGCCGTCCAGGGCGCGCCCGTCAGCCGGCCACGCCCTCGCGAACGGCACGCCGGAGATGAGGGAATCCCCGGGCATGGCGTCGATGACGACGAAGGAGTCTGCTTTCATCGCAGCCGCACGGACGGCGTTGGCATCGACGCCCAGCAGAAAGCCGGAGACGTCGCTTTCAATCAGCGTCGCTCCGGGCCTTGAACCGGCCAAGCCGGTCGGCCGGGCGTTCCCGTGCCGGGGAAAGATTCGCTCGATGGCCTGGCCCGCTTCGTCGTGGACATCCCGCAACATGGTCTCAACACGAATCTGGATTGCCAGATGGGCCAGGAAGAACACCAGGGCGATCACACTCGCCAGAGTCAGCCCGAAGCCGACCGTGATGGAGATCCTTGGAACGAAACCGTCTCCCTCGCTCGTCTCCACGCGGATGCTCCGGAGCACCGTGAGCGAGAACACGAACGTCGCGAGAAAAAGCGCCAGCGTGTTGTGCACGAAGACGTCGCGGGAGAAGGTTCGCAGCAGTCGGGGAGAGAATTGGCTGCTCGCCAGCTGCAGAGTCACAACCGTGAGCGAAAACGTGAGCGACGTGACCGTGACCAAGGAGCCGGCAATGGTTTGCATCACGGCCTGGGCCGCCTCAGGCCCTCCACCGAACAGAAACCCCGCCACGACGACCGGAAGGTGGTCCTGGAACTGGCGGTCGAGGTAGGGCACCAACTGGCCCAGACATATGGCAGCCAGGGCCGCAACCAGGGGCACGGGCCACAGTTGCGTTCGCAGGGAATCCCTCAGATTGCCGACGCCGGTCGATGGGCTCATGTCAGGCGTTCCGGGGCAGTGACACGTTCAAAGCGAGGGTGCGAATCATGCACTGAACCCTAGCGCTCCCCGAGCCGAACGGGGGGCATGAAATGTCACGGCCAGCCGCCGCCACTACTGTACGGCGGAGGTCAGCCTGGCGAGGTTGTCGAGAATGGTGGAGCGCAGCGGCTGCTTGCGCCATTCTTCAAGGGTCAGCTCGCGGCTGTTCACGCGGTTCTCGTCTTCCATGACACGCAGGTTGCGCACAAACGACCGCCCGCGCACCATGAGCGATACCTCCATGTTCAGGCTGAACGAGCGCTGGTCCATATTGCTCGACCCGACGACGGCGACTTCATCGTCGATGGTGAAATGCTTGGCGTGCAGAATATAGGGCGCCTTGTACATGTAGATGTGCACTCCCGCGGTCAGCAACTCCTCGTAGTAGGAGCGTTGGGCGTGATAGACGACGGCCTGATCACCGATCTCCGACACGATTAACTCCACGTGAAGACCCCGCTGCACGGCGGTCGTGATGGCGTACATGATCGATTCGTCCGGCACGAAGTACGGGCTCGTGATGATGATGCGATCCTGCGCGTAATAGAGCAGTGCGAGGAACAGTCGCAGGTTGTTCTCGCCCTTGAACCCAGGGCCGCTCGGCACGACCTGGCAGTCGAGCGCATCCGTGACCGGTCGCGGATGCACCGGCTCGATGTCGCGGGTGAGCAGCTCGTTGGTCTCGCTATACCAGTCGGTGATGAAGATGGCATTGAGCCCTGACACGATCGGGCCCTCCAAGCGGGTCATGAAGTCCTTCCACTGCAAACCGCGACGAATATTGCCTCTCATGTTGTAGCTGCGGTCGATGATGTTCTGCGATCCCATGAACCCGACCAGGCCATCGACGATGAGCAGCTTGCGGTGGTTGCGCAGGTCGGGCCGTTGCCATTTACCCTTGAACGGTTGCACCGGCAGCATGAGCTCCCACTTGATTCCGGCATCCGTCAATCGTTTCTTGGTTTGGCGAAAACCGGGCTTGCGCATGGACTGGATATGGTCCATGAGCACGCGCACGCTCACACCGCGCTTGTGCGCATTCTCGAGGGCATCGAAGAAGGGGGCGGTGGTGTGGTCGAGCGAGAGAATGTAGAACTCGACATGCACGTATTTTTGGGCCCGGTCAATGTCGGCGATCATGGTGTCGAAGGCCACTTGGTATTCACCGATCAGGCTCGCCGTATTGTCGCCGACCAGGGGCATCGCTCCGAGGTTGCGATTAAGCTCGACGACGGACTCCAACCAGCTCGGCCACGGGTGGTCGTGCTGGACGCGTTCCATGCCCTCGGTGCTGTCCAGGATGAACTGGTTGATCTCTTCCTGCATGGCGAGGCGTTTTCGGGGCAGAACGCGGTAGCCGATCAGCAAAAAAAGCAGTACGCCTACGTACGGAATGAAAAAGATGGTCAGCAACCACGCCATGCCCGACATGGGACGGCGATTGCGCGGAACCACGATGATAGCCACGACACGAACGGAAAAGTCAACGATCAAGGCCAACAGAACGGTGATGGTCAGGCCGTCGATGCCGAGCATCGGTACTTAGGTGACCGGTTTGTCGAGACCGAGTCGGGCGCGTTCTTCGGCTTCGATTTGGGCGTACACCTTACGTTCGGTGCGATCGGCGCGCAGGATTGAGCGCAGCATCAACCAGAACATCAGGCCAAGCGCAATGGTGGGCACGACCGAAAATACCGCGTTACCCCAAAAGTTCTCAATCACGCATTTAGTTTACGCGCAAAGGCTGGGAGGGCAGCTACTTGCTGAGCAGACCGATGATGCCGCTACCTAAGTAGTAGACCCCGACGCCGCCGATGATTACCCAGATGGCGATGCGATTCATGGATGGCGGCTTGCGCCCACCCTTGTCGGGTGTCAACTGATCGTCCGGCAGATAGCTCATTATTTCACCAGGGGGAAGAGAATCGTTTCACGGATGCCGAGGCCGGTCAGCGCCATGAGCATGCGGTCGATGCCCATACCCATACCGCCGGTCGGCGGCATGCCGTATTCGAGCGCGCGCAGAAATTCTTCGTCGAGGCGCATGGCTTCCGGGTCTCCCCCGGCAGCGAGGCTCGCCTGTTCGATGAAGCGTTCCCGCTGCACAACCGGGTCCACCAGTTCGGAGTAGCCGGTCGCCAGTTCAAAGCCGCGCACGTACAGATCCCACTTCTCGACCACGCCGGCCATAGAACGGTGCCCGCGCACGAGCGGGCTGGTGTCGATGGGAAAATCCATGACGAAGGTCGGGCGCACCAGATCGCCCTTGACGAAGTGCTCCCACAGTTCTTCGACGTACTTGCCGTGAATGGGATGGTCGATCTCGATGCCCTCACGTGCGGCGAGTTGCACGAGGTCGACGAGGGGCGTTTCCGGCGTGATCACGATGCCGGCGGCCGCCGACAGGCTGTCGTACATGCCGATGCGGTCCCAGTCGCCGCCGAGGTCGAACAGGGTGCCGTCGGCCCAGGTCACCACGTGCGACCCGGCGATCGCGAACGCGGCATCCTGGATCAGCTTCTGGGTGAGATCGGCGATGGAATTGTAATCGCCGTACGCCTCATACGCTTCGAGCATCGCGAACTCGGGCGAGTGAGTGGAGTCGGCGCCCTCGTTACGGAAGTTGCGGTTGATCTCGTAGACCCGGTCGATGCCGCCGACGACCGCGCGCTTCAAGAACAGTTCGGGGGCGATCCGCAAAAAAAGTTCGGTGTCGAAGGCGTTGCTGTGCGTTTGGAATGGCCGCGCGGATGCCCCGCCATGCATCGTTTGCAGCATCGGGGTCTCGATTTCGATGAACTCAAGGTCGGTGAACGTCTTGCGCAGGCTCGCCACCGCCTTGGATCGGGACAATACGTTGGTGCGGGCTTGTTCCCGGCTGATCAGATCGAGGTAGCGGCTGCGCACCCGGGTCTCTTCGCTCAGTTCGGAGTGCAGGTTGGGCAGTGGCAGCAGCGCCTTCGCCGCGACTTGCCAATCGGAGACCATGATCGACAGCTCGCCGCGACGGCTCGAGATGACTTCGCCGCTGACGAACAGGTGATCGCCGAGGTCGACGAGGTCTTTCCAGGCCGTGAGGGATTCATCGCCGACGGCGGCGAGGGAGACCATGGCCTGGATGCGGGTGCCGTCGCCGCTCTGCAGGCTCGCGAAGCAGAGCTTGCCGGTGTTGCGCAGGTGCACGATGCGGCCGGCCAGGCCGACGGTGACGCCGGTGGTGGCATCCGCTTCGAGCTGGCCGTATTGGGCGCGCACGGCCGGAATGGTGTGGGTGACCGGAACCGACACCGGGTAGGCGCCGCCGGCCGGGCTCGCGGCGGCCGCGTTCAGGCGGTCGCGTTTGCCGAGGCGCACGGCCTTCTGCTCGTTCATCTCCGCGTCGGAGAAGCCTTCGTCGTTCGAGGCTGGCGTGGGGTTCTGGCTCATGCGGTTCTCCGTTGGTGCTGTTGTTTCACAAAAAAGCGGATGCTACGACTCACCCCAGGTTGAGCGACACGTTGTCGATCAACCGGGTCCTGCCGACGCGCGCGGCCACGAGCAACCGCGCCGGCCCGCGATAATCATCGTGCACGGCCAGCAGGGTGTCCGGGTGCACGATCACGAGATAGTCCAGTTTAACCAACGGCTGGGCGGCAATGCGTGCGTGCGCAGCAGCGAGGGCAGCGGCGGGGCCGGCCTCTGCCGCTGCCACGGCCGCGATGAGTGCGGCGAATAAAGCCTGCGCGGCCGTGTGCTGCGCCTCGTCGAGGTAGCGATTACGACTGGACAGTGCCAGCCCGCCCGGCTCCCGCACGGTCTCGACGACTTCGATGGCGCTACGCACGCTGAGCTCGTCTACCAAGCGCTGCACGAGAAAAGCCTGCTGGCCGTCTTTCTGGCCGAAAACTGCGACATCCGGGGTCACGATGCCCAGCAATTTCGCCACAACGGTGAGCATGCCGTCGAAATGCCCTGGTCGCGCGGCGCCCTCATAGAGTGCGCCGACTGGACCGGCGGTGACGCCGATGCCGCTCCCCCCGCCCGGAAACATCTCGCGGGCACTCGGCGCGAACACAAACGAGACGTTCTCCGCTCCGAGGGCGGCAAGGTCAGCGTCGAGCGTGCGCGGGTAACTGTCGAGGTCTTCGCCGGCGCCGAACTGCAGCGGGTTGACGAAAATCGACACCACCACGATGCCGCCCAGTGCGTGCGCTCGTCGCACCAGCGCGAGATGGCCGGCGTGCAGGGCGCCCATTGTCGGCACGAGCACGATGCGCGTATCGCCACCGGTCAGCGCAGCGCTGTCGCGGACCCGCCCCAGACGATCCTGCAGCTCGGCGATGGTATTCACTACTTGGATGGTGCTCATTCGACCTCCCGGTCGTCGTCAAGCGGTTGCTGCCGCTGCTCTATTTCGTCGAACCCGGCGAGGTCCAGCCGTTTTGGGCTCGTGCGCGCAAGAGCGTTTTCCATCGCGGAACGCAGCAGCGGACCGAGGATAGCCCCCGGATGTTCCAGGCCGATCCCGGCGAGCAGGTGCGTGGCCTGCTCGACGATCGAGGTGGAGAAGGCGGTAGCGATCTGGATGGCTTCGGCGTAGCTGGCCCGGTCGGCCTCGGCGACGATGAGCGGTTCGCCGCCCATCTCCACGGCGAGCGCCTGCCCGATCGGCAGCACCGGGCCGGGGGCGGTCACGGCGAAGTAGCTGTCGGCAAGTCGGGCCAGGTCGAGGCTGGTACCGGTGAACGCCATGGCCGGGTGGATGGCCAACGGAATAGCGCCGGCGGCCTGCGCTGGCGCGAGCACTGTGGTGCCGTAGCGAGCGGAGGTGTGCAGCACCAGCTGCCCGGGCTGCCAGGTGTTTGTTGCCGCGAGCCCCTTCACGAGGCTATCCAGCTGGGCGTCGGGCACGGCAATAATGACCAGTTCACTGCGTTCGACGACTTCGGGCACCGTCAGGATCGGCACAAGCGGCAAGATGGCTTCGGCCCGATCACGGCTGGCCTGCGAGATCGCGGAGATGCCGACGATCGCGTGGCCTGCACCCGCGAGCGCGGCGCCGAGAATGGGGCCGACGTGGCCGGCGCCGATGATTCCGACGCCGAGGCGTCCCGGTTTGGAATTCATTCCGTTGCTTTCTGCGTTGGTGGGGTGATGCGGCTCCAGTGGTGGCTGGTGTCGGCGAGCGCCGACCGTACCGCCCCGGTGGACATCCACTCGAACAGCACGAGGGCTTCATCGACGTCGATGACGCTGAGTGAGGCGGTGACCGGGCCGGCGACCGTATGCAGGGCAGCCGACGCGAGGCGCAGGCGACGACGAATCGCACCCTGGCTGATGCGCACTCCCTGCATTCGGGCCAGGGGCACCAGAATCAGGTCGCGAGAGAGGACGCCGCGCCGGATCAGGGCGACGCTGCCCGAGACCGCCCAGCCGGTGCGCCACCAGGAGAACGGGCGCAGCCACACGGCCCGGGCGGGCGCATTGCTGTAGAAATCGGCCACGCCGGCGTCACTCTTGCGGCCGCCGAGCATGCCGTTTTCGATCAGGGCACGATGGGTGTCCGTGTCAAAGCCGGGCAGCGCGAGTTGTAGTACCTTTTCAACGTCGGCCAGGGTCCCGACCGGCAGCAGCGTGGTTCCCGTCACCGCGGTCGAGCTGCGACCGGAGGCCTGCCCGGCCGTGTTGATGCTGATCTGCCACCAGCCGAACCGACGCCAGAGAATGGGCTGCGACACCTCGATAGCGTGGATACGCCCCGGAGGCAGGGTCTGGCTGCTGGTCGAGAGCAGCCCGTAGCCGACCCGCACGCCATCAGGGGTCCCCGCAATGCTGAACCGCAGCGTCTTGGTAATGCGGGAGAAGTAATACCCGACGCTACCGATAAGGCCGGGCAGCACGGCCACGAGCACCCAGCCGCTGCTTCCGGCGACGACGCTGATAACCAGGCCGATACCGGCCAGCAGCAGGAAGACGGTGAAGCCGCTGAGCACGACCGACCCGATCAGGCGGCGCGGTGGAATACGCACCACCGAGTGCGGTGGAGCGGCATCCGGGTCTAGTTCCGGTGCCCGAAACTCCTGGAATCGCGCGCTCGCGAAGCCGCCGAGGGCGGAATGAGCAGCGGGCACTCCGTCTACGACCGGCACTTGGTCGACCGGCGCTTGGTCAACCGGCACTTGGTCGACCGGCGCTTGGTCAACCGGCGCGGCCGCGGGCTGTTTGGCCTGCCGCAGGCCGGAGGCGAGATGCAGGATGTCGCGGCGCAGGTCATCCGCGAGTTTCGAGCCGAGGTAGGCGAGCTGCACGTTGCCGTCCTGCCCAGCGACGGTGATTTCGAGCCGGGCAGCGCCAAACAGCCGCGGAATCAGCGGCCGGGTCAGGTTGACGCCCTGCACTCGGTCGAGGCGCGCTTTACGATTACTGCGAAAAACAAGGCCACTGCGCACTTCAACGATTTCTCCGGTCACGCGAAAGGTATGCGTGCGCCAGGACAGATAGAAGACCACCAGAATCACCAACAGCACGCCAGCGATGATGAGCAAAGCCCACCCGGTTGCTCCGCGCTCGTAAATGGTATCGATCGGATCGCCGCCGTAATTCTCTTCGCCGATGAACAGGTCGATGAGGCGTTCGCGCAGGTTGGCGATGATGAAGCCGATGATGGCCACCATGAAAATGCCGCCGCGCAGCAGCGGTGTCGCCGGGTGGAGGCGGTGCCATTCGCCATCGGTGAGATCGGTGCGCGGCGCAGCGAGGGGCGGCCGTGCGCGAGCAACCGGTTCCTCGTTCACAGCCCCGCCCGGCGGCTCTCCGCCAGTTCCACCAGCCGGTCACGGAGGCTCTCCGCATCGGCCTCGGCCAGGCCGGGAATAGACACGCCGGCACTCGCAGCGGCCGTCACGAACTTGAGGTCTGCCAGACCGAGCCAGCGGGCGACCGGGCCGCGAGTGATGTCGATGAGTTGCATGCGCCCGTAGGGCACCGCCACGAAACGTTGAAAGAGGATGCCCCGGCGAAAGAGCAGGTCGTCCGCGCGCAGCAGGTAGCCGATGGAGCGCACCCGGCGCGGCTCGAACACGAGGTTGATGATTGACACGGCGAGGACCACGATTCCGACCCACATCGCCCAGGTCTGATCGAGCAGCAGCCAAAGCAGGGTCGCTCCGCCGCAGACCACGATGGCGTTGACGATGGTGCCGACGATCTCCACCACGACATACTTCGGAGAAACCCGCTTCCATTCGCCGGTCTCGGCCAGTTCGAGCCGATCGGACGATTCAGGTGCCGGTTCAGCCTGCTGCCCGGCGCACGGGTTGGGTTCGCGATCAGGCACGGGTACCTCCCGAGTCGTCGGTGTCGTCGTCGGGAGGGAGGGTGCAGAAGTGTTCGGCCACGAGACCGGCCGTGAGCATCAGGGCCGCGCCAATGGCCGTGCCGACCGCGAGCCACAATGACGTGACGGCGGGAACGACCGATCGGGTGAGAATGTACAGCACGATGCCGAGGGCTGCGCCAAAAAGCAGCGATGCCGAAAGCGAGGTCGCCTTCGACAATACGGCGACGCGCATAGCCCAGAACGGGTCGATGCGGCGCAGCGCCTTACGACGGCTGCCCTGGCGCACCTGCCACGCCAGGCTGACGATCACGACGCCCAGCAGAATCAGAGTCAACGGCAGGGTGACGGGCGGGACCACGATCGGGGCACCGGAGGCCGCGAAGGCGATCTCGACGAGAAAGCCGACGACGAGACCGATGAGCAGAACGGCCAGCAACCCGGTCGCCTGTGAGCGCTTCATTGCCGTGTTCCGAGAGTCGGTGCGAGAGCGGCGGTATCCGGCGCTCGTCGCGCCGTGTTGCCGGTTGCGGCCAGCAGGTCGCGCACCACCCCGCGGCCGGGGATGGCGGCCCCGGGGTCGAGATCGAGCCAGGGTGCGAGTACGAAATCACGTTCCGCCGCGCGTGGGTGCGGCAAGGTCAGACGGTCGTCGTCGATCCTCAGCTCCCCGAACACGATGAGGTCGATATCCAGCGTGCGGTCGCCCCAGCGTTCAGCGCGCACCCGGCCGTGCTCCACCTCGATGGCATTGACAGCGTCGAGCAGGGTGTACGGGTCGCCGCTGTAGTCGATGGTCAGCACCGCGTTGAGGTACTGCGGAGCCGTCTCGTCCACGCCGTCGAGTTTCACGGCGACGGATTCGTAGACGGGTGAGATGCCAATCAGCGTGGCACCGGCCAGGCCGGCAAGATCGTGCACGGCGTCGGCCAGCGTGGCCGTCCGGTCACCGAGATTGCTGCCCAGGGCGAGTACGACGCGTTCCCTGCGACCGGTCATGGCCGCGACCGGGTGATCTGCACGGCAACGTCGGTGAATGGAACCGAAATCGGAGCCTGTGGTTTATGCACCGTAACCTGCACGCGCAGCGCCGGCGAGTGAGCCAGCACGACCTTCGCGATGCGTTCGGCAACGGTTTCGATGAGGTCGACCGGGTTGTGCGCCGCCGCCGCGGTGACCTCCTCAGCGAGGGTGCCGTAGTGGATGGTCTGGGTCACGTCATCGCTGGCGGCCGCCTGGAGCAGGTCGAGCCAGACCGTCACGTCGATGACGAAGTCCTGCCCGTTTTCTTTCTCAAAATCGTAGACGCCGTGGTGGGCGTTCACCCGCAGGCCGGTGAGGGTGATCGAATCAGTCATAGGTCTATTGTGACGGACGCGACGCGGCGCCCGGCACCTGCCCCGTACCCCGGGGCATCCGCTGGCGCACGCTGGCGAGCACGTTGAGGGCTGTGCGCGTCGCGGCGACGTCGTGCACGCGCACGGCCCAGGCTCCGGCCTGGGCAGCCAGCACGCTGATCACCGCCGTTGGCAGGTCACGATCCAGCACGGGCGCGTCGACCGGCAGCACACCGGCGAGAAAGCGTTTGCGCGATGCCCCGACCATGACCGGGAGGCCCAGTTCGGCGAAGGCGTCGAGCCGGTTGATGAGTTGCCAGTTGTGTTCAGTCGTTTTGGAGAATCCAAGACCGGGGTCGAGCACGATGTTCTCCCGAGCCACTCCGGCGGCAGTCAAGGCGTCGACGCGGGCGCGCAGTTCGGCGATGACATCGATGACGACGTCACCGTAGTCGGAACGAGCGTCCATCTGCTGGGCATGAGCGCGCCAGTGCATGGCCACATAGGTCAGGCCGGAGTCGGCGGCGACGGCAGCCATACCGGGGTCCGCGAGCCCGCCCGACACATCGTTGATGATGCTCGCACCCGCTTTCGCGGCGGCGAGTGCTGTGGCGGCATTGAGCGTGTCGATGCTCAAGCGCAGCCCCTGGCTGGCGAGCTCCGTGACCACCGGAAGGATTCGGCGCTGCTCGTGTTCCGGCGCGACACGAATGGCGCCGGGCCGGGTGGACTCGCCGCCCACATCGATCAGGTCGGCGCCCTGGGCGTGCAGCAGCAGTCCGTGCTCGATGGCGGCATCCGTTGACTCCCACTGGCCACCATCACTGAAGGAGTCAGGGGTGACGTTGAGTACCCCCATGATGAGTGTCACCCGCCAGCCGAAATCAGCGCAATGATTTCGGCGCGGGCTGTCGGTTCCATCAGGGTGCCGCGGGAGGCCATGGTCACGGTAGAACTCGCGGCTTGGCGCGAGCCACGGGTGCCGACGCAGCCGTGCACGGCATCAAGCACGACCAACACGCCGACCGGGTCGAGCCCCTCCTGCAGGGCGTCAGCGATCTCCTCGGTCAGACGTTCCTGCAGCTGCGGCCGGGCGGCGATGGTCTCCACCACGGCGGGCAGCCGTCCGAGGCCGACGACGCGATCCCGTGGCAGATACGCCACGTGGGCGGTGCCGAGAAACGGCAGCAGGTGGTGTTCACACATCGAGCGGAAGGCGATATCGCGCAGCAGCACGAGTTCGCCGGTACTGCCTTCGACCGGGACGAAGTCCTGCAGCAGGTCTTGCGGATTCTGATCGAGCCCCGCGAAGAACTCGGCGTAAGCATCCGCTACGCGTCGTGGCGTGCTCTCCAGCCCGGCCCGCTCGGGGTCCTCACCGATTGCGGCGAGAATCTCCGAGACGGCCACCCGGATGCGCGCCCTGTCCACAGCCACGAGCGCCTAGGCGGTCGCGGGGCGGGGGTTGAGAGCCGGCGCGCGTTTCGGTTTGGCGTGGGGCGCGTCGCCGCTGGAGATGCCGCCGTCAACGGCGCCGCCTTCGATGGGGGCCTTCGGGGCGGGCATTGCGATTGGCGGCACGTCCGAGACGGGGCGTTTGTCGCTGGAGAGCCACTGCGGGCGGGGCGGCAGCTGCTCGACATTGGCAAAGATCTCGGCGAGGGCATTCTGGTCGAGCGTTTCATGCTCAAGCAGGGCCGTAGCGAGCTCGTCTAGGATCACGCGGTTCTTGATGAGTACTTCATAGGCCTCGTCGTGGGCGTCTTCGAGCAGTTGGCGCACCTCGCGGTCGACGCTCTCGGCGACCCGCTCCGAGTAGTCGCGTTGGTGACCCATGTCGCGGCCGAGAAAAACCTCGCCCGAGCCCTGACCGAGCTTGAGCGGACCGACGACGCTGCTCATGCCAAACTCGGTCACCATCTTGCGGGCGGTCGCCGTGGCTTTCTCAATGTCGTTGGAGGCACCACTGGTTGGGTCGTGAAAAATGATTTCTTCGGCGACACGGCCGCCCATGGCATAGGCCAACTGGTCGAGCAGTTCGTTACGCGTGACCGAGTAACGGTCTTCGAGCGGCATGACCATCGTGTAGCCGAGGGCCCGGCCGCGCGGAAGAATCGTGATTTTGGTCACCGGATCCGTAAAGTTCATCGCGGTGGCGACGAGGGCGTGTCCTCCCTCGTGGTACGCGGTGATGAGCTTTTCCTTGTCGCGCATGACACGCGTGCGTCGTTGCGGTCCCGCCATGACCCGGTCGACGGCCTCGTCGAGAGCACGGTTGTCGATGAGTTGGGCGTTGGACCGGGCAGTGAGCAGCGCGGCTTCGTTGAGCACGTTGGCGAGGTCAGCGCCGGTGAAGCCGGGCGTCTTGCGGGCGAGCACTTCGAGGTTGACGCCTTCTGCCATGGGCTTGCCCTTGGAGTGCACTTCGAGGATCCGTTTGCGGCCGAGCATGTCGGGTGCGTCGACGCCGATCTGGCGGTCGAACCGGCCAGGGCGCAGCAGCGCCGGGTCGAGAATGTCCGGGCGGTTGGTGGCAGCGATAAGAATGACGTTGGCCTTCACGTCGAAGCCGTCCATCTCGACCAGAAGCTGGTTGAGGGTCTGCTCGCGTTCGTCGTGTCCACCGCCCATGCCGGCACCACGGTGCCGGCCAACTGCGTCGATCTCGTCGATGAAGATGATGGCGGGCGCGTTTTCCTTGGCCTGGCTGAACAGGTCGCGCACCCGGCTGGCACCGACTCCGACGAACATCTCGACGAAGTCCGAGCCGCTGATGGCGTAGAACGGCACGTTGGCCTCACCGGCCACCGCGCGGGCAAGCAAAGTTTTACCGGTGCCGGGAGGGCCGTAGAGCAGCACGCCCTTCGGAATGCGCGCACCGACCGCCTGGAACTTGGCTGGCTCCTTGAGGAAGTCTTTGATCTCTTCGAGCTCTTCGATGGCTTCGTCGGCACCGGCGACATCGGCGAACGTGACCTGCGGGCTCTCCTTGGAGACGAGCTTGGCCTTGGACTTGCCAAACTTCATGACCTTGCTGCCACCGCCCTGCATCGAGATCATGAGCCAGAAGAAGGCACCGATGAGCAAGACAGGAAGCAGGAAGCTGAGCACGCCCAAAATCCAGTTGGGCTGCGGCACCTCGTCGGTGAAGCCGTCCTTGGGGTTCGCCGCAGTCACGGCGGTGATGATCTCTTCGCCACGCGGGGCGACGTAGTAGAACTGCACCTGGGTACCGAGGTCCCCGCTGGCCTTGGTCAGCGTGAGGTCGACGCGTTGTTCGCCGTCGACGATGGTGGCTTCGGCGACGTTGCCCGACTTGAGGTAACCGAGGCCCTCTTGCGTGCTGACCTCGCGGAATCCGCTCATGGTGATGAGGCTTGACCCCACCCAGACGGCGATGACGGCGAGCACAATGTAGAGAATCGGGCCGCGTAGTAGCTTCTTGACGTTCATGGTGACCTCAGGCTAGCGCTCGATTACAGGGGAAAGCCGTGTGTTCGCTTTAGGGGAAACTCCGACTGGTGCGCAGGCTGTGATTAAAGCGCAGGCGCGGCGACGGTGGAGTAGACGTGCGGGGCGAGAATACCCACCGAGCGTAGGTTGCGGTACTTCTCGTCGTAGTCGAGTCCGTAGCCGACCACGAACTTGTTCGGAATGTTGAAACCGATGTATTTCACGTCGATATCGACGCGCGCGGCATCCGGCTTGCGCAGTAAGGCGCAGATCTCTATGGATGCCGGACCGCGAGTTTTCAGGTTCGCCAACAACCATGACAGGGTCAGCCCGCTGTCGATGATGTCCTCGACGATGAGCACGTTACGACCGGAGAGGTCGGTGTCGAGGTCCTTGAGAATGCGCACCACGCCGCTGGACTGCGTGCCGGAGCCGTAGGAGCTGACAGCCATCCAGTCCATGGTCACCGGGTGATGCAGTTCGCGAGCCAGATCGGCCATGACCATGACTGCACCCTTGAGCACTCCGACCAGCAGCAGGTCGGTGCCGGCGTAGTCGACTTCGATCTGGCGTGACATCTCGGCCAGGCGAGCCCGAATCTGCTCCTCGCTGATCAGGATCTCGGTGAGGTCGCCATCAATGTCGCGAGGTTCCATGTGGAAAAAGCATTCCTTTGTCTCAGGTGAGTCCAGGCGCGGAGAAAATCAAAATGCCGTCCTGTCGTACAACTCTAATACCTGGCAGGCTGAGCGCCCCCTGTCCGTGCCACTGCGTCACGAGCGCCGCCACGGCCAAGGTCTGAACTCGATTCAGCCACACCCCGTACATCGCCTCGACTCCGAACCGAATCACTCGCTGCCTGACCGCCGCCGGAACAGACGCCAGCACGGACGTTGCAATCTTGCCGTTGGCAAAATGTTCCTGCAGCATCGTGCGCGCCAGCTCGTCGAGAGCGTCGGAGTCCTCCCGCAGCGCATCGGCGGTGCGGGCAAGCGCCACCCCGACGCCAGGGCCGAGCTCGTTCTCGAGCAACGGCAGCACCGTCTCGCGCACCCGCACTCGAGCGTAACGCGGGTCGAAATTCTGCGGGTCGCTCCACGGTTCAAGGCCCGCATCGGCGCAGAATTGGCGGGTTTGGGCCCGACGGATGCCGAGCAATGGTCGCAGAATCGGCCCGGTTCGCGCTGCCATGCCCCGCAGGCTGGTCGGTCCGGAACCACGGGAAAGCCCGAGCAGCACGGTTTCAGCCTGATCGTCGAGGGTGTGGCCGAGCAGCACGCTGCTCGCCCCGGTGCGTTCGAGGGCCAGGTCGAAAGCCGCGTACCGTGCGGTGCGGGCGGCCGCCTCCGGGCCCGTTCCTGCGCTGTCGACCGTAACGCTCAACACCAGTACCGGGTCGAGGCCCAGCTGTCGGGCGGCCACGGCGGCCCGCTCCGCGACATCCGCTGATCCGGTTTGCAGATTGTGATCGACGATGACCGCTCCGGCACGGATGCCCGCCCGACCGGCTTCAAAGGCAGTCGCGGCAGCGAGCGCGAGCGAATCGGCGCCGCCGCTCAGACCGACCAGAACGAGCCCCTCCGATGGGAGCAGCTCGCGCACGGCCCGGCGAATATCAGCCCGGGCCGGAGTCAGGCGCGGACGGTGGACAGATTCCATCCAGTAACGTTAGCGGCAGACTTTGATCAAGGGAGAAACCAGCCATGGCCGAATATGACGCAGTCATCGAAATCCCTCGCGGGAGCCGCAATAAGTACGAGGTAGACCACGAAACCGGTCGCGTGTACCTCGACCGAGTGCTCTACACGAGCTTCATGTACCCCACCGACTACGGCTACTTCGAGAACACGCTCGGCCTCGACGGTGACCCCGTTGACGTTCTCGTACTGCTCGACTACCCGCTGTTCCCGGGCGTGGGCGTCTCCGTGCGTCCGGTGGGCGTCTTCAATATGACCGATGATGGCGGCTCCGACGCGAAGGTCATCGCTGTTCCGGCCGGTGACCCCCGCTGGGATCACATTCAGGATGTCCTCGACATTCCGGAATATACCCGCAAGGAAATCGAGCACTTCTTCGAGCACTACAAGGACCTCGAACCCAATAAGTGGGTCAAGACGGAGGGCTGGGGCGACGCTGCCGAAGCCAACCAGATCGTGGTCGACGGCATTGCGAAGCTGGCCGACGAGGGCCACTAACCCTCACCCCCGCTGAAGGCCCCCGGGTTGTCCTGGGGGCCTTCGTTTTGCCTACGGTCAGGCCGACGGGGCTAATTCAGCAAATTTTGCCGGCGCTTTCGGCTATCGCACTGGTTCGGGGCCACCGCGCGGATCTCCTGAATCGCCCTCGCGCGTCGTCCGACGGTCAGAAACCGAAGCTAGGCGGCGGGGCGGCCAACGTACGGCGCGACGGCCCACGACGACCAGATACTGTGCACACGCACGCGCGCCGAAGGGTTGGGGGCTTCGAGCACCTGGCCGTTACCGACGTAGATCGCCACGTGGTAGTAGTTGCCCGGGCTGCCCCAGAACACCAGGTCGCCCACCTGAACCTGGGCGAAAGAGACGAGATTGCCCTGCCGGGCCATGGTGTTGTACTGGTTCGTGGCTGAGTGGGTGCCGATGTAAACGCCGGCGGCTGCATAGGCGGCCTTGGTCAGCCCGGAGCAGTCCCACGCGTCGGGGCCAGAGCCTCCGAAGACGTAGCGGTCACCGAGCTGGCCGCGGGCGAACGCGAGCGCTGCGTCGACGATGCTTGCGTTGGCTACCGCAGCTGGCGCGGCCGGTGCAGCGGCCGGCGCAGCGGGCGTCACCGGCGTGGCCGGTACAGCGGGCGTCACCGGCATGGCCGGTACAGCGGGCGTCACCGGCGTGGCCGGCGAGGCCGGTACAGCGGGCGTCACCGGCGTAGCCGACCCGGAACCAGATCCTGAACCCGCCGCTGCCCCGGCGCCACGAGCGGGTTGCGCGGGTTGAGCGGGTGCGGCATCCGCTATTGCAGCAGCGGATGCCTGCGCTTGTGCGAACGCTTGAGCGGCGGCGGCCGCGTCTTCGCCGGCGTGAAAGCTGCGCTCGGCCTCTGCCGTGGTGTCTTTGAGCAGGGCGAGTTGTTCGAATAATTTACTCGACTTGCGCTGCTGGGAGTCATAGGCGACCTCGGCAGCGTTCGAACTCGACGTGGCCGTATCGAATGTGGTCTTGGACTCTTCGGTGAGCCGTTCGCGTTGCTCGGTCGCTGATGCCGCCTGCTCGCCGAGGGACTCCGCCGCATTCTTGTCCTGCACAGCCTCGGTGTAGATCTGCTCGGACTGTTCGCTCAGCTTGCTGGCCGTTCCCAGCTGGCTGAGTAAGTCATCCGCGCTGCTGCCGTTCAAGAACAGGTTGAGTGATAGACCGCTGGCGCCTGATTTGGCGAGGTGTGCGGCGATGAGGCCGGCACGCATCTTCGATGTTGCGGCGGTGGCTTCGGCGGTGGCAGCCTTCTCGCTGAGGCTGGTTTCGCGCAGCGTGGCGGCGTCGAGGGCGTCCTGCGTCACACGGTAAGCCTCGGCCGCAATCTGCGCGGTTGTGACGGCCTTCGCGGCCTGGCTCGCCAGACCGTCGAGCAGGTCGCCGAGAGTCGCGATCTCGGCTTGCTTGGTCGACTCGTTCTGCTTGGCCTTCTCGACGTCGTTCCAGCTCGGATAGTCCGGGACGGCGAAGGCGGCCCCGCCCGCGGCGGCAACGGATGCTGTGACAGCCGAGACCGCGCCGATCGCCACGGCGGAAAGGAGTCGTTTCGACTTGGTTCGAACGCGTGCGCGCGTGGTCGACTTGCCCTGTGCGTTGGTGGAGTTGTTCTGTGCGGTGGTGCTCTCAGCCAAGTGATGCTCCCCGGTCGGCCATGAATGGAACGGGATTGATGCGGTTTCCACCAATCCACACCTCGAAGTGCAGGTGGCAGCCATTGGCTGCGCCGGTGTCGCCGGAACTGGCGATGACCTGCCCGGCCGACACTGACTGTCCAACACTCACGTTGTACCCCCCGTTGCGAATGTGGGCATAGCCGGTGGAGACGTTGTCGCCGTGGCTGATCTTCACGAAGTTTCCGTATGTGCCGAGGCGCCCAGCCCAGGTGACGACGCCAGCATGGGCGGCATAGATAGGTGCACCGCAGCCGGTGCCGAGGTCGGTGGCGTAGTGAAAGCTTCCGCTGCAGTCACCACCGTTACAGATGACCGCCCGGGGGCCGTAGCCACCGGTGATGCGGCCGCCGGCCGGAACGGCCCAACCGGTCATGCTCACCGAGCCACCCGAACCACCGGAACCACCGGAACCACCGGAACCACCGGAACCACCGCTACCGGTACGCGCTGCTGCTGCTGCCGCTGCTGCCGCTTCCTGTACCGCTTTTTCAGCTGCAATACGGGCCGCTTCAATCCGGGCGCGTTCGGCGACTCCGGCTTCATACCCCGCTGTTGTTGTGGCCTGGGCGTCGCGCATGAATTGCAGCTGCTGTTCGAGTTCGACGCTCTTGGCTTCGGACTCGGCAAGCGCGCTCGCTGCCGCTTCGGCCGCAGCCTGGGCCGCGGCGAGCGCAGCCTCCGCGGCGACGCGCAGCGTCTCACGTTCGGCTTGGGCGACTTTGGCTTGGTCGCCGAGCGATTGTGCGTTATTGGTGGCCGATTGTGCTGATTCGTAGACGTCGGAGCTGCGTTCGACGAGCTTGCTCATGTTGCCGAGTTTTGCCAGCAGCAAGTCAGCATCGGCCCCGTCCCCTTCGCCCTCGAGGAACAGGTTCACGCTGAGATCGGTGCCGCCGGTGCGGTAGAGCTGGGCGGCGAGCTGGCCGGCCTGCTTGGTGGCGGCATCCGCTGTGGCCTTGCTCGCATCGGCCTGTGCCTGGATGTCTTCAGCACGGCGGGTGGCGTCGTCAAATTCCTGCTGCGCGACCTCGAGTTCGCTGGCGCTTTTTTCGGCAGCGGCCTGCGTTTCTTGCACCCGCGCCTGTAGGCCGGCAATGAGATTCTCAATGGCGGTCACCTGCGCCGCGGCCGTGGCCGTGTTTGCCTTGGCGTTTTGCAGGTCCTGCCAGGAAGGGTAATCGACGGCGCTCGCTGGAGCTATCGGGCTTACCAGGGTGACCAACAGAGTCATGGCGGCCATGATGCTGGTCAATGTCAGGGTGTGCTTGGGCCACCGATTGGTTGCTCGCAAGCGGCGGGTGGGCAGGTCAGTCTCGCGGCCGTCCACGGTTTTCATGCGAATCATTGTTTCCCAACAGGCCTATAGCAGTTGCCACGTGCGCCGAGGCAGACTCTTCAGCGTAACAAGGTGGGCAGGATTCGCCCAGTCTCACCGGCGAATCTAACTCGCGAAATAACCGCTGGCCCGTCCATTTGCGGGCGCGCTGCGAATTGGTGTCAAAAATTAGTTGCCGTTCAACCAAATGCTGCGCGTGCCGATTTGGCCTTCGCCCCATAAGACCGTATGCTTACTCTTCGGCAGCCATGAACATTGTGGCTCACGGCCCCATCGTTTAGCGGCCTAGGACGGCGCCCTTTCACGGCGTTAACACGGGTTCGAATCCCGTTGGGGCTACGCAAACTGCACGTGCACGAAGTAGCAAAATAAATAGAATAGTCTTACCAAGTGCCTCGCACACAGATTCACATTTTCACATCGAGGCCCTGTAGCGCAGTTGGTTAGCGCGCCGCCCTGTCACGGCGGAGGTCGCCGGTTCAAGTCCGGTCAGGGTCGCAAAGAAAATAACCCTTTCGAAAGGAAGGGCTTTTTTCTTAGAAGAGGCGTTTATTGCGCAGCTTCGGGGCCCTGTAGCTCAGTTGGTAGAGCGTTCGACTGAAAATTGAAAGGTCACCGGATCGACGCCGGTCGGGGCCACCAAAATCCTCGTAAGCCATGCGCTTACGAGGATTTTTTCATTCATGGTTAAGTTTTCAGTCTGCGGCCCCGCACAAACCCCGCACATTCAGATCAGGCCATCGAGTCGCTGTCCCATCGGCGTAGGGAATAAGAGCGTCGTGAACTGCCGCAGTGCTTCATGACGGCGGCGGAACATCTCCACCGTCTGTGTGGGCAGGGGTGGCCTCGACGGGGCAGTGCCGCCTGGAAAGTCCACCGAGCTGACATCGAAGACGCGTACCTCCGCCACGCGCCAGCCTGACGCAAGCATGAGCTCGATCAACCCGACGGTGCCCTACCTCATCAGGTCTGCATCGGTACGGGCCGGGGCAAGGAAAGCGGGCAGTTCGTCGATAGGGATAGCTGCGCTACCGCGCCGCTCATCCCTCCTTCGGGAGATTCACTCCAGTTCACGTACGGGGCTCTTGTCTGTCGTGCCGTTGACCACGGCCACGGCCACGGCCACGACCACGACCACGACCACGACCACGACCATCAGTGCCCCACCCTCATGGACCCTCGGATCTCATCAACGAGCACGCGAGTTACACGTCCGGGGGCCTGCGGCGCGCTGTCGGGCCGCACTGCGAGATGACTCTTCCTCGAGCGAACGCGTCCAGAGGTCGAGAGTTAGCTGCCGGAAACGGACAATCCTGCTGCTGAGCCTCTTGGCTGCGCGCTCCTCGGCTGAAGTCTCCCCGCGAAGCGCTGAATCGAGGGATCGCCGCCGTCTACCGGGACCTCGCGGTCGTGCCACTGATGCCCATTTGGCGCAACTTCTTCCTCGGCTCTGTACCTAAGCGAGGTTGGGGACCGATTAAAATCCTCGACGTGGAGGAGGTGAAAAGGATCACCAAGAAGGAATTGCTCGAAATGGGCATAGACCTGCGGGACGTGGACCAGCCGATTGGGCAGCTCTCGAACGGTGAGCGCCTGTGCGTTGCAATTGCCCGCGCCGTCTACTTCGGGGCGAAAGCCCTCATTCCGGATGAGCCCGCCGCCGCCCTGGGTGTAAACCAGTCGGGGGTTATCCTGCGCTACATCCTCCGCGCCCGCGACCGCGGACTCGGCGTGATCCATTACACACAACCCGCACCACGCATTCCACGTCGGCGACCGATTCCTGCTGCTCAAGCGCGGCAAATCCATCGGCTACTAACGAGAAGAAGGACATCACTCTGAACGAACTGACGGCGCAGATGGCAGGGGGTGCGGAACTGGAAGAGCTCGCCCACGAGCTGGAGCAGATTGGTGGGAACACCGCACTAATCGAAGAAATTCGCGAAGCTGAAGTTGCCTCCCCGACGGCATAAGAGTTTCATCCCGCTCAGACGTTGGCCGTTCGGGACGGAATCTCGCCGCAACCGCAGCGTCGGCACGTGATCCTGCACAAAATGCAACGCGTCAGCGGTCCACAGAAATCGCGGAGCAGACGGCCCCGCTGCAACAATTCGCTCGTCACCATGTGTCTCCCTGTCCGTTCAGTCACAGCCCATCCAGAAGTCCCGCGCATCAGCGCGGGTGAGCCTTCGCTGTGCAACACGTGACGGGCCCAGGTCGCTCCGATCAAAATGTCGTCCAAGCCAGAGTGGCCCTGCGTCGTCCGGGGCCACGTTCAGCGACCCGATTCAAGTGGCCCTAGGCTACGAAGGCGCGGTAGGCGGGGTCGTTTGCGCGAAGAACGCGCAGAACGTTCTGGGAACCAAGCTTGGTGAGGTCGGCGTTGCTCCAGCCGCGCCGTTCGAGCTCAGCAAACAGGTTGGGGTATTCCGACACGTCGGCGAGGCCGACCGGCATGTCGGGGCAGCCGTCAAAGTCGCCGCCGAGACCGATGTGATCGACGCCGGCCACATTGCGGGCATGCTCAACGTGGTCAGCCACGTGCGCCACTGTAACCTGCGGCTTCTCCCCCACCGAACCGTGGTCTTCCCAGTTGCGGTAGTCGGCGGAAACGAAGGCCGGCACGAAGGTGATCATCTGCACACCATCGTTGGCGGCGAGCTGGGTGAGAATCGTGTCGGGCACGTTGCGCGGGTGCGGATTGAGGGCGAAGCACGAGGAATGGCTGAACAGAATGGGGAGCGTTGTGGCATCGAGGGCGTCCTGCATGGTGGCAGCGGAGACGTGCGAGAGATCGACCATCATTCCGATGCGGTTCATCTCGGCGATGACGGCCCGGCCTCGATCGTTGAGACCGTTGTGAGTCGCAACATCGACGGCCGCGTCAGCCCAGTCGGTCGTCGAGTTCCAGGTCAGGGTCATGTAGCGCACGCCGAGCCGCGCATACTCGCGAAGCACCGCGAGCGAGTTGTTCATCTGATTGCCGCCCTCGACCCCCAGTAGCGACGCAACCTTTCCGGCGTGTTGTGCGCGTTGAACGTCGTCGGCGGTCACGGCCCGCTCGAAATCGTCGGGATAGGCCGCAATCAGGCGGTCAATGAAATCGATTTGTTCCAGGGTGGCTTGCACGGAATCGGCGCCCGTGAAATCGCTATGCACCCACACCGACCAGAATTGGCCCTGCACCCCGCCGAGGCGCAGCCTGGGGACATCCGTCTGGACTTGACTGCGCTCCGAATCGTATTCGACGTCCAGCCCCGCAACCGAGTAGCGGCGATGCTCGCGGCAGGCCCAGGCAAGATCGTTGTGGCCATCAATAACGGCAAATTTCGGACTTCTTACGGTCATGTGAACTCTTCCCGGCAATCGATGCGCTCAGGCCAGCCTAGGACCTACACCACCAGGCACTTTGTGCGCCCAGGCCGCCCGGCACTGCGGCGCTCAGTTTTGAATTTATGCCCGCAAAACCGGGGTTGAAGTCCGGCTATTCCATGGGGCCGGGACACCCGCCGCTGCAACTTCCCCAAGCAGGGGGTTTTGCCCCCAGTTGAGGTTACAGCGCCACCGACTGGAATCGGGGTAGTCTCTGCCAGTAAGTTGCTGAGAAAGAATCATTTCCTACGCCGCGCTCCGCCACCGACAAGTGCCAGCATCGTCACCATGTCACCATGACCACCTGTTCCTGTAAACCCGACTGCAGGGAATGAAAAAGTGATTTTCACTTGTAACCCGCCGAACCCCCTCGGCGACCCCTTACTCAACCCTGCACCGGCCACTCCTGGCGCAGCTTCCACGCTTGATTGCAGGAGGAACGCCGCATGAGTGAATCAGATTCTCCCGCGTCCTTTGCCGAGTCCCTGCCGCTTGGGCACACCCCGAAATTGCGGCTCGTCGACCAGGCCACGTCGGCGCACGCCGATATCGCCGTCGACACCGCTTCCTCGGGGTTGATCTGGGCACGACGTTACCGCACCAAGCTTCGACTGACCGATGTCGCCGTCATCGTTTTCGCTGTCGGTGTAGCACTGGTGTTTCGGTTCGGCGTTGATGGCATTCCGGCCGTACCGGGATCGTTCAGCGCCAATTACTGGCTCCTGTCGCTACTGATCGTGGCGACCTGGCTCATGACCCTCGAACTTTTTCACACCAGGGATTCCCGCGTCATCGGCGTCGGCGCGAGTGAATACAAGCAGGTCATCAACGCCAGCGCGGTGACCTTCGGCATGCTCGCCATCGTTTTTCTGATCTCCAACATCGACATCGCCCGGCTGTACTTTATTCTGGCGCTCCCCCTCGGCATTGTCGTGTTGGTTTTGGAACGGTGGCTGTGGCGCAAATGGCTGTTGCACCAGCGCAAGTTCGGCCACTACCTCTCTCGCGTGATCGTCGTAGGAAACCGCGACGACGTGGAATATGTCGTCAGCCAGATCGACAACAAGTCCGGCGCTGCCTACTACATCGTTGGCGCTGCCCTGGAAGACGGCATCGGTGATGAGATCTCGGCCGGCGAACGCAGGGTGCCGATCGTGTCCGATTTCGAACATGTCGCCGCTGCGGCAGCCGCCATGGGCGTCGACACGGTCATCGTGGCCGGGCAGCCCAGCGGCGGCAGTTCCTACATCCGCAACCTCGGCTGGGACCTCGAGGGAACGTCAGCGGAGCTGGTTCTCTCCAGCCGACTAACGGATGTTGCTGGTCCCCGCATCCACTTTCGCCCGGTAGACGGCCTCCCGCTGATCCACGTGGAAATTCCGCGATTCGAGGGGGGGCGCCACGCCCTCAAGCGAACCCTGGACATCGTCACGACGTCCTTTGCCCTGGTGTTCCTGCTGCCGGTGCTCGCGGTCATTGCCGTGCTTATCAAGCTGGACAGCGCCGGCCCCGTACTATTTCGGCAGGAACGCTGCGGCCGCAATGGACAAACCTTTCGCATGATCAAATTCCGCTCCATGGTGCAGACCGCGGAAGACGATCTGGCCGGCCTGCTCGACCAGAATGAAGCTTCCGGGGTGCTGTTCAAGATTCGCAACGACCCCCGGATCACCAAGATCGGTCGCGTGCTGCGCAAGTACTCGCTCGACGAACTGCCCCAGCTGTGGAACATTTTCGTGGGCGAGATGAGCCTGGTCGGACCCCGCCCGCCACTGCCCGAAGAGGTTCAGGTCTACGAAACCCACGTGCATCGCCGCCTGTACATCAAGCCCGGCCTGACCGGCATGTGGCAGGTCAACGGACGGTCGAATCTCAGCTGGGAAGACAGCGTACGACTCGACTTGTATTACGTCGAGAATTGGTCCCTCACCGGCGACCTGATGATCATCTGGCGCACCTTCAAGACCGTCATTCAACCAGTAGGGGCGTATTAACATGACCGCGGGGATCGAACACATTGCGCCCACCAACCACCGGCGTCTGAGCATCGCAATGATCGGTACCCGCGGGGTGCCCGCCGCCTACGGCGGATTTGAAACCGCCATCGAGGAGATCGGTCGCCGCCTCGTCGACCGTGGCCACGACGTCACCGTCTACTGCCGGCGCGCCGCCCAGCCGGTGTCAAAAGAGTACCTCGGCATGAAACTCGTGGAGCTGCCGGCACTGCGCCACAAAATTCTCGAGACCCTGAGCCACACCGGACTGTCGGTCTTGCACGCCACCCTGCACCGTCCGGCCGATGTCGCGTTCGTCTTCAACGCCGCCAACGCCCCATTTGTGCCGCTGTTGCGTCTCCGCGGAATCCCCAGCGTCGTGCACGTGGACGGCTTGGAATGGAAGCGCGACAAATGGGGGGGCGCGGGACGGCGGTACTACCGCTGGGCCGAGGAAGTATCGGTGCGCGAAGCTGATGCCCTCATCGCTGACGCACAAGGCATCGTCGACTATTACCGGGACGAATTTTCCATCCCAACCGAATTGATCTCCTACGGCACCCGAATCCTGCAGGACACCCCGACCGATCGGCTCGCCGAACTCGGTCTTCGCCCCGGCGGCTATCATCTCGTCGTCGCCCGGTTCGAACCAGAAAACCACGTCGACGTCATCGTGGAAGGATATCGGGCCAGCGCTGCCCGCCTGCCACTCGTCGTCGTCGGCTCTGCGCCATACGCCGCCAACCACATCACCCGTATCAGCGACCTCGCCGCATCTGATTCCCGCATTCGCATGCTTGGCAGTGTCTGGGACCAGGATCAGCTCGACCAGCTCTACACTCATGCCAGCACCTACCTGCATGGTCATTCGGTCGGCGGAACGAACCCGTCGCTGTTGCGGGCTATGGGTGCCGGCACCAAGGTCATCGCGTGGGACGTCGTCTTCAATCGTGAGGTCCTCGGTGTCGACGGTGCCTACTTCGCGCGGGCGGAGTCCCTGAGTGCCTTGCTCGAAGATGCCGAACTGAACCCCGAGCGCGTGGCCGAAGTTGCCGCGGTGCTGCAACGACGCGCCGAGGAACTCTACAACTGGGACAGCGTCACGGACAGTTACGAACAACTCGCCCGGCGCGTGGCCGTCGGCTACAGCACCCACCGTCAAAGCACAGGCAGGGCCGGAGTGTCGATGTGGAGCCTTCCCGACAGCCTGAGCAAGCAACCGTCAACCGCACTATCCAGGGGGATCAGCTCATGACCAGCACCTCGGCCCGAATCGCTCGTTCGACCGAAACGTACTCTGACACAGTGAGGCGTCTGTCCTCCGCCCAGAAGACGGCGGCGCGCGGCGCGCCGCCCTATTCCGTCTACGTGAACCGCCGCGTCGGGCGCTACCTCGCGGCGGGCGCGTTTCGTCTGGGCTTGACCCCCAACAACGTCACCGCCGTCAGCGCGGTCTTCACATTCTGCGCGATCGTACTACTGGCGATCGGTGAGCCGAGCTGGTGGCTCGGACTCGTCGTGTGGCTGCTGCTCGCCATCGGGTATGCCTTCGACTCGGCCGACGGCCAGGTCGCCAGGTTGCGCGGTGGCGGTTCCCCTTCGGGGGAATGGCTCGACCACGTCGTTGACTCCATCAAGATCTCAACCTTGCATCTAGCGGTGCTCATCACGATGTTCACACACTTTCCACTGTCCAGCTCGACTTGGCTGCTCGTGCCCGTCGGGTTTGCGGCCGTGGCTGCCGTGTCGTTCTTCGCAATGATTCTGAACGACCTGCTCAAAGCCAAGCACGCGCCGACGGCGCCGCCTTCCACCGCTCCCCGCTCCGCGTTACGGTCATTTCTTGGTCTGCCGACCGACTACGGCGTCCTTTGTCTCGCCTTCATATTGCTAGGCGCTCCGTTGGCGTTTTTCGGCCTGTACAGCGTGCTTTTCGTGGCCAATGCGCTTTATCTCGCCCTGGCGCTGGGTAAATGGTTTCGCGATATGACCGCGCTGGGACGCCGGGAAGTAGCCCGACCGTAGTTGACATCTGCGGTGACAACGTAACGACTTTGCCGTGTGCCTCGTTCTGGGGATGCTTTTTCACACATTCAGACGTGAGTTTTGATCACCTTGATTGTAGTGTAGGCGCAACCGGATGGAGAAAGCTGTGGAACCAATCGACTATCTGAGGACCATCACGAGGCGGTGGTTACTCATCGCTATTGTGGGCCTCCTCGGCGGCGCGGTGGCGTGGGGCTACGCGGCCACCCTTCCGGCGCAGTACCAGGCAACCAACAGTGTCTTCGTGACGAGTGACCGGGGTGAGACGACCAGCGAGCTGCTGCAGTCGTCAACCTTCACTCAAAACCTTGTGCAGTCCTACGCGCAACTCGCCACGACACCAACCGTTCTGGCGCCCGTGATCAGCAAGCTCGGATTGAATATTTCCACGCAGGCCCTGGCCTCCCGCGTCACCGCGGAGATTCCTATCAACACGGTGTTTATCAACATCACCGTTACCAGCCTGTCGTCGACGCAGGCCGTGGCCCTCGCTGATGCTGTCTCAGATTCCCTCGCCACTGCGGTAGGGAATCTGGCGCCGAAAGGGCCCGACAACTTGCCGTCGATCACGGTCGAGACGGTTTCTCCGGCTCAACTGCCGGGCAGCCCGTTTGCACCGAATACGCAGCTGATCGTCATCACCGGATTGCTGATCGGGCTCGTTCTCGGCGTGCTGTACGCCCTGTCCCGCGAGGTGTTCGATACCCGGGTGAGCACAGAGAAGGACCTCGATCGGGTCTCCTCCGATCCCCTGCTTGGAAAGGTCGGTCGCAAGAAGCGCACCGACCCAGCAGGCCTGGTCATGCGGGTGATGCCACACAGTGCCCTGGCTGAAGCGTATCGGCGGGTGCGGGCCAACCTGGAATTCATCGACGTGGACAGCCCGCCACGCAGCGCCGTGGTTACGTCCGCGGTGACGCGTGATGGCAAATCCACGACCGCGATCAACCTTGCCCTCGCCATGGCGGAACGCTCGTCGCGCGTACTCCTGATTGATGCCGACCTACGTCGCCCGTCGATCGCCGAGCTGTGTGACCTCGAAGGCGACGTCGGACTGACAACTGTTCTGCTCGGCGATGTCGGACCCGACGACGCCATCGTGCGCTGGTCGAATGGCATCGACGTGTTGCCCTCCGGCGCTGTGCCGCCCAACCCCGGACAGTTGCTCGGTTCGGCCGCAATGAAAACCCTGATGCAGCGCCTACTGCTCGAGTACGACTTCATCGTCGTCGATTCCCCGCCACTGCTGCCGGCCACCGACGCCCTCGGTCTGTCACATCTCACCGACGGTGCCATCGTGGTCGCCCGTTACAAGGCGACCACCCGCCAGCAGCTGGCCACCACGCTGGAGTCGCTTGAAGCCGTCAATGCGCGCATTCTCGGCATCGTACTCAACCAAGTGCGGGAGCGTCGCGCTGAGGTGTACTACGGGCCACTCACCCCAACAACTCGCACTGCCGCGCTGACTCCGGAAACGACCAACCGGGTCACGGCTACTCGAGCGCCTCGCACCACCTTTGATGAGACGGGCCGTCGCAACTCCCGCGCGTCGGAATCGACACGGTCGTCATAGTGCGGGTCCTCCAATCTTTTCCGGAGGGTCGCACTACGACGAATCCCTACCTGCTGCAATTGAGCCGCTCGCTCAGCCCGCACGTCGAGGTGCTCGGCTTCACCTGGCGCCGGGCGCTCACCAGCCGTTACGACGTGTTCCACGTACACTGGCCGGAGATTCTCGTGCAGGGTCGGACACCGGCCCGGGCGCTAGCCAGACGCATGTTATTCCGCCTGTTTCTCGTGCGGCTGCGCCTGCGTCGTACCGCGGTGGTGCGAACGTTGCACAACGTGCGGAGTCATGAGCTCTCACCGCAGCATGACCAACGTTTACTCGAGCGGTTCGACCAGCGCACCACCCTGTGGATCAGGCTCAATTCATTCACACCGGTGCCCGCTGACGCGCTCGAACACACCATCCCGCACGGCGATTACCGAGACTGGTACGGTGACCTGATGTCGGGCGCGGCCGTGCCTGGTCGGTTGCTCTACTTCGGACTCATTCGCCCCTACAAGGGTGTGGACACCCTGGTCCACGCCTTTCGCCAACTGGACACCGCGGCCCTGAATGATCCCCTGCCGACGCTGCATATTGTCGGTGCTCCCCAAACACGCGACCTGGCAAAGCGGCTGCAGCGCACGGCGGCCGGCGACCCGCGCATCGAGTTTATGCTGCGCCACGCCAGTGATGCCGAACTGGCCGACGCCATCCGCGCAGCCGAACTGGTCGTGTTGCCCTACACCGAGATGCACAACTCCGGCGCCGCGCTGCTGGCCCTCTCGCTCGACCGGGCGGTATTGGTACCAGAGAACGCGGTCACCACCGCGCTGGCCAACGAGGTCGGCACTGATTGGGTGCTCACCTACACCGGGCCACTGAGCGCAGAGGTTCTAGCCGATGCGCTCAAGCGCGCTCGGCGGCCTCGAAGCGCCCCCGCGCCCGACCTCTCGCGCCGCCGCTGGTCGGTCGGAGCCGCCGATCACGTCGAGGCCTATGGCCGGGCCATTCAGTCAGTCCGCTCGCGCTGAACCGAGCGGGATCGACTGGTCCACGATCGGCGGCTGAGCGCTCAGGCGCCAACAAATAGCCAGGCGTCGGCGGCGAGCCGGCCATCGATGGCCGGCAGATCCTCGGCTGCGGGGCGAGGACCCTGCAGTGCGCGCACGATGGCGTCCGCCAGCAGCTGCGGCGTGCAGCCCGGCGCGACCACCTCGTGGCCGTGCTCCTCAAGCCAGGACGCAAGCCCGGTTTCGGTCGTGGTCACAATCGAGCAGTCGTGCGCGAGACCCTCGACGATCGGCAGGCCGACCTGCTCACGCCAAGTGGCGGTCGGCTGGCTGGGCAGGGCCAGCACGCTGGCACGACGCAACTGTCGGTGAATCTCGCTGCGCGGCGGGTCGATGACAAGCTCGATCGTTGGGTCGCTGGCGACGGCCTGCCGCGCCTGATTCTCCAGTGCACCCTTACCGATCAAGGTGAGGCGGGCCTCGGGCAGCGCTTTGGTCACGAGAGGCCAAGCCGCGAGAAGACTCGGCAACCCTTTACGGTGGGCGAATGCTCCAAGAAAAACCACCCGGTTCACCTCAGGGTCGCCGTCAGCGCTGCAGGTGCATGTGGCTGGCAACGCGGGAATAACGACCGAGACGGCCTCTCGGGCAGGTTCGGGCAGGGCTGTGCGGTACGTGACGCGGGCCGCATCCGTTCCGAAAACGATGCGGTCGGTCTGACGCCAGACGAAGCGAGCGGCAACGCCGTTGAGACCGCGACGCAGTCGCGCCCGGATCTCGAGCGGGCGTTGGAACGGGTCCGCGTTTTCCAGGGCATAACACACGATGCTTGCTCGGCTACCGCCGATCAGCGCACGCAGGCGCAGGGCGCTGATCGCTAGCGTGCTGGCCCAGACGCTCGAGAGCATGAGCGGTTCACCAATTTCCAGCGTCGTGACCGTGGAGTGAGCCAGCAACCACGCGGCGCGCACGGGGTGAGCCTGCACGAGCACGAGGCCCGTCGCCAGTTCCTCGTGAAAGTCGTACCTTTTGATGCGGAACAGAATGGCGGCCGGCGGCAACTCATGTGCTCGTTCCAGGTGGGCGCTGCGCAGCGTACGGTACAGCCGTGCCCGGTCGGTCAGAATTCGACCGCTAGCCACGCTTGTACTCGTGGTAGACCGAGCCCACGGACCCTGCCAGCATCCCGGCACCGCGGGCGGCTGTACGCAGTCCTCGGGCGCGCAACGGGACCTGCCCGACGAGGGATCCGGCGATGTATCGCACGATCCCGCCGCACAGCCGCGCGGCGCCACGCGCTTGCAGGTTCATACGCACCAGCACCCGTTTGGCACGGTCAGTGTCGTCGAGGTTGATACGACTCCAGGTGTTACCCATGCGAAATGCCCGTTGCAGCACCCACTCCCGGGTAAGACGATCTGCCGGAACGATATCGATGACGATGGCTTCGTCGCACCAGATCATCTGCCCGCCGCGCTGGTGCAGCTGCCGGGTGAACAACGAGTCCGACCCGCCTGACAGCCCGAACCGTTCGTCAAAGCTGAGCTCCAACCGACGCACCTGGGCCAGATCGAGCAGCAGATTATTCGTTGCCGCGAGCGATACCGGGGTGCCCGTGGTGAACCGGCGGCGCTCGAAGAAGCCACCGGCTCGAATCCACTGGTCTGGTTCGATGTCGTACTGCGACAGTACCGGGCCAACGACGGCCGCGGGCCGATAGGTCGAATAGGTATCGAGCAACTGCACGAGCCAGTGGCTGCTGGGTCGTTCGTCATCGTCGATGAAGATAAGCAGGTCGGCACCCTGGCCTTCCTGCAGTGCTCTATTGCGCGCCGAGGCGATACCCGGGGTGGGTTCGTGCACGTATCGGATGGGCGTCCCCCCGGTCGATGCGGGCTCCCCGGCTTCTACCCACCTGGTGTCGGTGACGAGGGTGCGAGCTCCGGCATCAGGATCGTTGTCGATGACGATGATCTCTACCGGTGCCAGCACCATGCCGGCCTGGTCGAGCAGTTCCGGCAGGAGCTCCTCGAGGTCGGCCGGGCGTCGATAGGTCAGCACCGCGATCACTACGCGCGGGTCACCTGTGGATCGATTGACAAGTGACATGGCCAATCCCTTCTGTAGCGGTGAGAAAAGTGCTGTTCGGGCCGTGCGCGAACGACCAGCTCGAGACCGGGCCGCGGTTCAACTGGCTCGCTTCACGATCAGATCGTCGAAGGTCGCGGTGACGGGCGTCACTGTGGCGGTCGACCCCAGATAGAAGGCCAGACCAACGGCACCGGATGTCTGCAGCGCAGCGGTCGAATCCGTCACCGTGGTCTGCCACGCCGAGGGTTCCGGCGTGCCGAGGGCCCAAACTTTGGCACGAATTGTCGTCGGGGCGGAGCCGATGACCTGAACGCGCAGTTGCAGCGCGCTTCCGGTCGTGTAGGTGAGGCCGGAAATGTTCTGGGCCTTCAGGCTGGTAGCACCGCGCATGAGTTGCAGTTGCACAACTCCGGTCGACAGATTCTTCATGCGCACCCGATAGTCATCCGTGCCGACCCGGCGGCCGATCAGCGAGGTGTACGCGCCGGAACCGGTCGCATCCTGCTGGAGGGTCGTTGTGACGAGCATGTCGGTGTCGAGCAGGGACACGCCAGACAGGTAGGCATTGACGGTGGCTCCGGCGGCGGCCTTGAGGCGGCCAACTCCACCGCTGACCGAGTAATTCGATGCCGTACCGGTCGTCGTCCAGGCTCCCCCTGTGTCGGCGGTGCCCAGGCCGGTGGCCAGGCTGCGGGAGAACGCGTCGGTAGCCAGCGGTGTGTTCGGGTCGGCTGCCGGAACGACAACCGTCTGCCTGGTTTGGGCGGTGGCTAAGGAATTGTCGGTCACGGTAAGGGTCACGTCGTAGGCACCCTCGACCGCGTAGCTGTGCGAGGCGGTCACGCCGCTGCCGGAGCCCCCGTCACCGAAGTCCCAGCTGTAGCCGCTGATGGTGCCGTCGCTGTCGGCGGAGGTGGAGGCATCCACCGCCACGGTAAGCGGCGTGGTTTGATAGCTGAATGCGGCCGTCGGCAGCGCGTTCGCCGGCGGTTCGGTGGCATCAACCGTGCGGGTGGTAACCGTGCTCGCGCCCGAGTTGTCCGTGACGATGAGGGTGACCACGTAGCTGCCGGCGGCCGCGTAAGAGTGCGTTGCGGTGGCTCCGGTCGTGGTGCTGTTATCGCCGAAGTCCCAGGCGTAACCCGAGATGGTGCCGTCGGAGTCGGTCGATCCGGTGGCATCAACGCTCAGGTCGCGGTACGTGATCGCGCTGCTGAATGACGCCGTCGGTGCCACGTTGGCGGGCGGTCCGAATCGGCCGATCGAGTTGTGCCGGGCGATGGCGCTGGCACCAAGGGCCGTGTTATAGACGGCCACTTCGTCGATGTCGGCTTCAATATAATCGCTGGTCGGTCGGCTGGTCCAGCCGCTGAGGTTGTCGCCGCCTATGCGCCAGTAGCCCTGGACCGGCGCCGCCGACGTCGTGTCGGTGCGCTGGGCGGCGAGGGCGCCGTCGACGTAGAGGGACATTCCGGCAGCGCCGACGGACGCGACGATGTGATGCCATTGGCCGTTGTTGTATGCCGCGGTCGTGTTGACCGTGCGCAAGATGCCCGGCTTCACCCCGAACCAGAGTCGGCCGACGTTGTCCATATAAATCTGGCGATCGTAGGCGGTCGAGGCGCCGGTGGCGCTGTTGCCCAGCCCGATGATTTTGCCGCCGTTCGTGGTGGTGGTCTTCACCCAGGCTTCCAGGGTGAAAGCACCGCGAGGAGTCTCGAATGCGGATGATGCCGCCGTGCCCACGGTCGTGCCGCTGAAGCGGGAGGCTGTGCCCAAGTCTGCAGCAAGCGCGCCCGGTACGTTGCGGATGACGCCGGTGCCTGCGGTCTCGTTTGAGGCTGCTGCCCAGTCGTAGGCTGTCGTACCACTGGATTCGCCGAGAGGCCAGTATGACGAGGGCGAATCGCTCTGCACGGTCTTGGCGTAGGCGCTGTAGTCACCCGAACCCGATACGGTCACGCTGGTCGGACCGCCGGTTTTGACATTGCCGAAGGAGTCCCGTACACGCACGCGGTAGACGTAGATCTGTCCGGATGTGAGTCCGGTATCGGTGAAGCCCATCGCCGGTCGGGACCAGTCGGTCGACAGACCGGTCACAGTGCCGACGGAGACACCGTCACGCAGCACCTCGTAGCTGAGCTGTTCGTTGTCCCGGTCGTAGGCGGCCTTCCATCCAATGCGGGCGGTGCCCGCCGAAAGGGAGTCCACGGTGGGTACGAAAGCGGATGACGCGAAGGCCGCGTTGGCCACGCGTGGGCCTTCCTTATTGGGCGCGATTGCCGTACTGGCGAAGCGCACCAAGCCCTGTTGGCCTTTGTTGTTGACGTTGGTGAATTCACCGCCATAGAGCAGGTACTGCCCGTCGCCGGTGATGGTCCACGGTCCCTGGCCTTGACCGGTAAACGTGCCCGAGTTGATCTCGGGGTAGAACGTCAGGATGCTCGGACTCGGCTTGCCGGTGAAGCTGGCATAGCTACCGACGGCATTGGGAGTGAGCGTGCCGGTCGCAGCCATGGAGAAGGTGAGAGTGCGGTGATAAGAGCGTGGTGCGGTCTCGACCGGGCCCCCCATGTTGCCGCAGTAGTGCGTGTGACCGGTGGTGTAAACGACGTTGCCGAATGGCACCGCCGAGTAGGTGTCGCCGTGACAGTCTTCCATCCAGATGAGGGAGCCGTCGCTCCAGCTCACCCGGAAGGTGCCCTCGAAGTTTGCCCCGCTTCCAAAGTCGTAGCCGGTGCCGAAGGCGCCGGCGGCCGAAGAGGTCAGGCTGGTGATGGCCCCGTTGACGCCGGCATTGCGAATCAGGGCGTTGACGGCCCAGGGCAGGGACGCGCCGGTGACGGCATCCGTCGCGGCCATCCCGTAGCCGGGGGCACCGCTGCCGTTGTACGAGGTGAACGACCCGCCGATAAGAACTTTGGTGCCGTCCGGCGAAACCGCCATGGTGTTGACCGACCCGCCCACCGGTTCTCCACTCCAGACACGCAGTGCGCCATTTGAGGCGGCGAAAGCAGCGATTTGATTACGAGCGACGCCGCTGGCCGTGGTGAACACCCCGCCCACGTAAACGGTGTCACCGAAGGTTGCCAAGCTCTTCACCGAGGCATTCACCGTCGGTGCCCAGGAGGAGACGAGGGAGCCGCTGACAGTGTCGAACGCGGCCAGGCGGTATCTGGCTACCCCGCCAACGGCCGTGAAGAACCCTCCGGCGTACAGCCGGGTACCATCTGTCGATGCCACGAGAGACCGAACGGCTCCGTTCAGGTCTGGATTGAAGCTCTCGACCAGCACGCCGGTCGACAGATTGTAGGCGAGCAGGTTGTTGCGGACAACTTCGTTCACACCGGCTGCCGAGCCGGCCGGCCGAGCCCGTGTGAACTCGCCTCCGGCATAGACAGTGTTGCCGACAATGACCTGGGACCAGACGACGCCGTTGATCTGGGTCGTGGGCAGGGCATCAGCAGCGACGGTGAGCGGTGTGCCAGCATCCACCGGGCTGGTGTCCGCCTGCGCCACCAGAGGCAACGTCAAGAGGCTCGCGAGCACCGTGATGATGGTCACCAGACTGGCCCAGCCCACTTTCAACGACCGAGTGGCACTCGGTCGGATCGCGCCACTGGCCGTGGCCATGGTCGCGTTGACGTGCAGGCGAGACGCAGGGAGAAGTCGCACGGTGATTCCTTACTCAAGACGAGGTGCCGGGCCGTCGGGTAGCCACCGCATTCTTCGGAGTATAGTGAGAATCTTTCACAAACGGCTGCCCCCTATCCGGGGCACGACCACATAGCCACTCAGCGCGGGGCGGCGCCCTCAAACAGCACGATCGGCACGCCCGCGGAGTAATCTACGGCGATGCGCACCTGGTCGCGCTGGTCACTCGGCACCGCGAAAACGAAAACCCCCTGCTGGGTCGCCCCCGCAGCGACCGATTCCGGTAGCGGCGCTCCACCCGACGCCGTCAATTCAGTCGCCGGGCCTTGCTCAGCACCGAAAAACAGGTTGACCACGGTTGAGGTCAATGCCACAGCGTCGGCCGTGTCATTGCGCACGGTCACAGCAAAACGCAGGGAAGGCCCACCCACCTCGCCCGGACCGCGCGCGACCCCGTCGACGGCTTCGAGTGTGCCGATGCTGAACACCAGACCCGGAACGGCCGCGGCGGAATCGGTCAGCGGCACCGGCGCCCGCTCGACGGGCGGAGCAGGTTCGGCGGGCGGAGCAGGTTCGGCAGCGACAGCCTCGGTCGGCGCGGGCGTCGTGGCAGTCGGAACCGCTGTGGGTGATGGGTCGGGCGACGGCACCGCGGTGGGCGTTGCAGTCATCCGCGGGCTCGACGAAGGGCCGTTGCTGTTGAGTGCAGCCGGGTTCGGGCCGCCATTGTTCGATGCGGCGACACCGGCGACCACGAGGACGACGATGAGTACTGCCAGCGCAGCGGATGCAACGATCCACCAGACACGCCGCCGAGAAATCGAATTCCCACCCACGGTGGGGCCTGTGTTGTCATCGACGGGGTGGCGCACTGCCATGGTGAAGCTCCAGGTTGCTCGGCTGGTCTGACGATCGGGTTGAATTCTTTGGTGCAGTTGCTGACACCGTGCGCTAATAACGCGGTGCAGCTATTAATACACGGGACGCACCCTCATTCCTAGGGGGCGGCTGAACCCCGAACGGGGGCACCCGCTCAGGCTGTACAGTGTGGAATTCCGGCGCATGCCCGGTAACACACCAAACACGCGACCGAGGCGACAGACATGAAATTTGCCATTCTGCACGGCAGCAATGATGCCTACGGTGCCAGCAAGGTGCTCTGCCAGGAAGTAGAGTGCCTGGTCAGCCTTGGGCACGAAGTGCTCATCGTTGTTCCACACACCGGTCCGTTGTCCACAGACCTGGCCCGGTTCGGCGCAGCGGTTTCGGTCGTCATCGATCCGTCGCTGGTAGTGCTGCGCCGAAGCAAATTGACCGACCTGCTACATCCGCTCACGCTCCGGCACGACGTGGCGCTCGCCGACGTCGTGGTGTTGTGGACCCTGGCCCTGAGCGCCTACATTCCCGTGCTCCGCCTGCGTCGCCGACGCTTCTATGTCTCGGTGCACGAACTGCTCCTGGGGCGAGTCGGTGGCCTACTTGTGCGCACATTGCTGGCACCCGGCACCTTTCCGGTGTGCGCATGCAGTAGGGCCACTGCCGAGTGGCTGCACTCCCAAGGCGTTGGGTGGGACCGCCTGACGGTTACGTCTCCGGTCTTCAGCGCCGTTGAGGCAGTACCGGTGCGTGGTGTGCACGACCCACTGACGCTCGCCGTCGTCGGACGCGTCAATGGGCACAAGGGACACCTGGAGGTGGCCACGGCATTTCAATCGACGGCGTTGTCCGGCCAGGATTGGCGGCTCCTGCTCTTCGGTGCACCCTATCCCGGACAGGATGATGCTCTTCAGGACGTGTTGGCGCTGGTCAGTCGTGACCCGCGCATCGAGTACCGCGGAGAAGCTGCCTCAGTGGCGGCCATCGCCAGCGAGATCGATGCCGTGGCCTGTTTCCCATCTACACCCGAGCCGTTCGGGTTGGTACCGATCGAAGCCTGGCGGGTCGGCCTGCGATCGGTTGGCTTCGCGGACGGCGGCGCGGGAGAAGTCCTTCCGGTCGTCGGCGGCATTGGGGTGCCGCGCACGGATTCCCCTGACCGGGACATCACCACCGCACTCCATGACTTGTCCGTGACACTGAAAGCGCACCATGCGCTGCCAGACCCAGCCGCGGTCAACAGGCTTTTTTCGCGGGATCGTCGTCGTGACCTCATTGCCCGGGTCATCACCAGAAGTTAGCGACGATACAGAGCACACCCAAAGGGACCACTCGACTAGCGGGCGGCCCCTTCAGGGGTGCTGGACGACGAGTCCACCGCTCTAAGCGGCTGGCACCTCGGGCAGCGGCGCAGGCGCGTCATTCGGCAACGGTTTATTCCCTGGGTCCTGTTGCACCTTGGGTTCCGGCACGACATCCGGCAAGGGAACCACGTCGGGAACTACGTCGGGCATCGGAACCACATCCGGAGTCAGTGTTGCGTCGGGGGCATTCGCCGGCGCATCCGGCGTGATGGTCTGGTCAGGAGCCGTCTTGTTGGCCGCGCCGGTCGCTTTGATGCTTGCCGACGATCCGGTCACAGTATTGCCGAAAGGATCGGTCGCCCGCACTTGGTATGTGTAGGTCGTTCCACCCGATCGCCCAGTGTCGGTCCAGCTAATGCTGGGCCGAATCCAGTCTGCTGACAGCCCGGTTTGCGTGCGCACCACGACCCCGTTTCGGAGCACCTGGTAGGTGAGCTGTGCATTGTCTCGATCGTAGTTGGATTTCCAGGTCACCTTCACCGAGTTCGCGCTGGGGGTGCTGAGCGTGGGCTGAAAGTTGGAACCCGTGGCCTTAGGACCCTCCTTGTTCGGCGCGATCGATGAGACAGCGAAGCGCACGAGCCCCTGTTGGCGTTTGTTATTGACGATCGTGAACTCGCCACCGTAGAGAACGTACCGGGAATTCGCCGCGAGGTTCCACGGCCCCTGGCCCTGCCCGGTGTAGGTGCCTGTGTTGATGTCGGGAAAGAACGCCAGCAGGGTGGGGCACGGCCGGCCCCCGAAGTTGAAGTAACTGCTGCCCGTTCGATTGGGGGCAATCGTGCAGCCGACGGCCTTGGTGAACGTCAGTGTGCGGTGGTAGCTGCGCGGCGTCGTCTCGGGAGGTCCGCCGATATTGCCGCAGAAATGGGCGTGGGCGGTGGTGTAGACAACGTCGCCGACCGGTACCGCCGAGTACGTGTCACCATGGCAGTCTTCGATCCAGACGGTGTTGCCGCTGCTCCAGCTAGCCCGGAAAGTTCCCTCGAACATAGCACCGGCCCCGAAATCGTAGCCGGTACCGTAGACGCCGTCAGCGTCAGAGGTGAGCGAGAGTATAGCCCCGTTGGGGCCGGCATTCTTGATCAGCTTGCCAATGTTCCAAGTCACACCGGCGCCCGTGCTCGAGTTCGTGGCAGCCATCCCGTAGCCGGGAGTGGTTGCTCCGTTGTATGAGGTGAATGACCCGCCGATAACGACCCGGTCGCCGTTGGGTGAGACCGTCAGCGCGTTGACCGCACCATTGGGAATGGTGCCTTTCCACGCCCCCACAGCACCGGTCGGGCCATTAAACGATGCGGCCCTCTGGCGGCTTTGGCCGCTGGTCGACGTGAAGCTTCCGCCGGCGTAAACCGTGCCGCCGAAGGCGTCGAGGGCACGGACGGTGCCATTCGCCGTGGGCTTCCAGTCGGACAAGAGCGCACCGGTTGTTGCGCTGAAGGCCGCAAGCCGCGAGCGGGCGACGCCTCCGACGGTACTGAAGCCGCCACCGACATAGATGCGGGATCCGTCAGGGGAGGCGGTAATCGCCCGCACAACACCATTCACACTGGGATTGAAGGATGTCATCACCCCGGTCGACAAGTTGTAGGCCATGAGATTGTTGCGGGAGACCTCGCTCGTTCCGGCAGGGGCTCCCGAGGGACGGGCCTTGGTGAATTCACCACCAACATAGACCGTGTTTCCCACGATGACCTGCGACCACACGACGCCGTTGATTTGCGCTGTAGGCAGGGCATCCGCTGCAACGGTCTTGGGAGTGGAGGCGCTGGGGGGTGAGGTGTCGGCTTGGGCCGCTCCCGCCCCGGTAAGGATCGCACCGAAGAGTACGGCGAGGGCGACAATAGCTGGCACAGGGGAACGGAAACGCCACAACATAGAGGAACCTCATCTTCTAGTCTTCGGTGGCCTCGAGACGACCCCCGCAGTTTGTGAATTATACTCAGTTTCTTGTTTCCTCCTACCCGCAAAGTGCAGGTTGCCGCAATCGCCAGCAGCCCGAACGTGAACGCGTCACGCGGCGCCCTAGTCAGGCCGGTCAATAGACGTTAGGATTCCTCATTACCTCCCCTGACTCCCTCTATTCAAATTCTGCCGCGCTCGCGGGGTAGCCTGAGAGAAATCTGAGCATTTTATGGCCGCAGGACAATCCCTTTCCCCCGATTCAGGCACCAGCTCAACAAGGCCTCTTCGCATCGGCTATGCCGCAGGCGCTTTCGACCTTTTTCACGTGGGCCACCTCAACATCCTCAAACACGCTAAAAGCCAGTGTGACTACTTGATCGCTGGCGTCGTGTCCGATGAAATGCTGGAGCTGACCAAGGGCGTCACGCCGGTTGTTCCCCTGTTCGAGCGCCTCGAGATTGTGCGGCATATCTCATTCGTCGATGAGGCCGTTGCCGAAGTCGTGCAAGACAAGTTGGAGACGTGGCGTCAGCTGCGCTTCGACGTCTTCTTCAAGGGCGACGACTGGCGAGGCACCCCTCGCGGTCTGCACCTGGAGCGCGAGTTCGCCGCCGTCGGTGTTGATGTGGTCTATTTCCCCTACACAGTGAACACCTCGAGCACGATATTGCGTCGGGCCCTGGATGCGTTGACGCGACCGGATGCCGCTTCCCGCTGGCAGACCCGAGCGATCGAGGGCACCTCCTAGAGCCGATTGGCTCCCAGAACGGCGGGAGGGCGGGTTCCGCGTGCAGTGCACGAGGAACCCACCCTCCTGTCTGGATTTCTGGATGCGCCGATTATCCGGGGTGAATCACGACCAGGGTGTCGTCCGGCGTGTAGTAGTTGTGTTCCATCTTCACCTTCGTGGATGCACGCGCAATCACCGCGCAATCGTCGACCCGAGTGTTGCGACCAAAAATATTGTCAGTGATGACCACTCCATGCAGGGGGCCGTGGGATTTCTCGGCAAGGTTGATCGAGCATCCGCCGCCATCGGCCACATTATCTGTGATGGTGAGATTGGACACGTCGCCGCGGTCCTGAGTGACCTGCACGGAAGCATTCCAGGCACCGGTTAATCGGTTGCCGTCGATGCGAATATTTGATCCTTCCTGAATTTGTATGGAATCGTCGTGGCTCGGTGTGCCTCCCTGATTTGGGTCTCTGTCGTAGTGCAGGTTGTCGTGCACCCAGGAGTCCGTGATCGCGACGTTTCCGCCAGTGAGGTGGATACCGTCGATGACACCATGAATGTTGAGGCGTTTTGCCTCAAAGTTGTAGCCGTAGATTCCCTGGACATCGGGTGACGGCGTGGAGGGAAACAACTCCGTGTCGATGATGCGCAGATTCTCGTAGCCGCCGAGATTGCTGATAAGGGCCATCGGACCACTCAGGTCTCGCCCGCGCACGATCGAATTTTTGATTGTGACGTTGGGGGCTGCGATCCTGACCATGCCCCGAATGTCCAATCCGTCAACGGTGGCACCCTCCTCGGTGATAGTGAGGTCGCCGTTGTGCACCGTCAACCTGGTGCCCGCTGGCACGCCGGTGTTACTGCCGTTCGGAGTGCCTCCCGTGGAGGGAAGTGTCGGCGCCGGAATAGGAGCAGGTGGCGGCGCTGGCACTGGAGCAGGGCCCGGTGCCGGTGCCGGACTCGGTGCTGGAGCCGGCCTCGGTGCCGGAGCAGGACTCGGTGCCGGAGCAGGACTCGGTGCCGGAGCAGGACTCGGTGCCGGAGCAGGACTCGGTGCCGGAGCCGGCCTCGGTGCCGGAGCAGGACTCGGTGCCGGAGCAGGACTCGGTGCCGGAGCAGGACTCGGTGCCACAATCGGTTCGGGAGTGGTCGGGAAGAGTTGAGCCAGCAGCCAGCGCAACTGCGCCGGGGTCAGGCCCATTCCGAACGCAGTGCCGGCCGCGGGGGGCGCTGCGGTCTCGCCCCGCCCTGGAGTGATTGTATAGGCGGGTGCTATCTCTTCCACAGCTTGAACGGGAGCGATTCCCACAAGAGCACCGGTCAATCCGAGTACCACAGCGGCGACTACCGACGTGCGTGCGCGGCGAAACGGGGAACGAGTTCTCTGTGCGGCGGGTAAGCCGTGGGTCAGTTTCGGGTTGAGTTTCATTTAGGTGATTTCGTGTCCTGCACACGCTTCGGGGCGTGTTGGGCGGGGCAGCTGAGGGGAGCCGCCTGTCATTGGTACAGCATTCCGTGTCGATGCGGTTCGGTCAAACGAGAAGCTGTGAAGACCCTGGGGCGGGCGCTGTGTAGGCCGCGCGCGAGGGCTTTGGCTTTTTGGCTTTGGTTTTGGTTTGCCGGATTAGCCCGCATGCACCGAGACTGTCAAGCTATCGGGCGTGTAGTAGTTGCGCGCGGTACTGATCTTGGTCGTACTGGGCGAGATGATGGCGCAGTTGGCCACTCTGGTATTGCGTCCGAACTTATTGTCGGTGACGACGGTGCCGTAGATCGGACCATACGACTTCTGGGCCACGTTGATGGTGCAGGCGCCGCCGTCGGCGAAGTTGTTCGTGAAGGAGAAGTTCGAGACGTCACCGGTGTCCTGCGTGATCTGCACTCCGGCGTTGTGGGAACCGCTCAGGGTACTTCCGTACACCTTGATGTTGCTGCCCTTTTGAATCTGGATGGAGTCATCATGGCTGGGCTTTCCACCCTGATTCGGATCACTGGTGTAGTGCAGGTTTCCGTGCAGCCAGGAATTCGCGATCGTGACGTTGCTGCCGGTCACGTGAGCACCATCGATGACGCCGTGGATATCAACGCGGGTCAGCGTGAAGTTGTAGCCGTAGATGCCATTGATATCAGGGGACGGCTGTGACGGATACAACTCCGAGTCGATAATCTTCAGACCCGAGCGCCCACCGAGGTTATTGACCAGCGCAGCGGGAGCGCTAACGCTTCGTCCGCGAATGATCGAGTTCTTGATCGTCACGTTGATCGCGTTGATCTTGACCAGGCCGCGAATGTCCAAGCCACTGATGACGGTACCGGCCTGGGTGATATTGAGATCGCCGTTGTGCACCCTCAGGGTCGTACCGTAAGGGACTCCGGTACTACCGGCATTCGCGGTGGCGATCCGAACGACGCCTCCGGCTTGGGCCGGGGCCGGGGCCGCCAAGCCGGCCAGCGGAATCAGAACGGCGAGGGTAGCTGCGGCCACGAAAGCTGGGGGTCGCGTGCTGGTCTTGCGCCGCATCCGAGTGCGTTGCAGACGAACTGCATTCGTCAGATCGACACGGGCGAGGTCTGGACGAGGTGGGTCATAACGATGCACGGCGGGGTGGTGCTGGTGCATGCCGCGAGAATACCGCGGGGTCAGGGTGAGCGGTCGGCGATGAGAACGTGAGACGTGGTCGGTCATGAATTCATTTCGGGTGGTGCACGTTCGGGTATGCGGGTGAGACAACTGTAGGGCGTCGCCGATAGCTACTAGAGTGTTACCCAAAAATGAAATTACGTCAAATTAGCATTGCGCTTTCGTTGAGATCACGTTGGCTCCGCCGATCGGGTGGGGCGGTCTGAGCGGCGCTGGCGCCACTCGAGTTCAGTGACAAACGGCGGCGGCTCGTAGGCGTAGCGCAGCCAGCTGCGCGATGCAAACCGGTTCAGCGCGAGTGCGAGAAGCACGGCCGTCGCGGCAAGAATGAGAGGCATCACAGGTGCAATGACGGCTACCGCACTCAAAAGGATCGGGAGCGACAGCACGGAGGAAATGAGGATGACGATGGGTGTGTGCGCCAGGTAAATGGGCAGGGTGATGCGCCCGATCATGCCAAGCCAGCGTACGCCGCGCAGGGTGCGGCTGAACGCAATCCCGCCGACGACACCGACCAGACAGTTCAGAAAGTACAGGCCGAAAACATCGCGCAGCCCCAGCAGCGCGACGGTGGTGGTGACGGCCACCCAGACGAACATGGCGGCACCCACGAGCAGCCGATTATCGACCGTGCCGATGCGAATGATCCAGCTGCGCAGGTAGATGCCGGCCAGAAAAAAGAAGTAATACTTGAGCGACCCGGACCACCCGACATTAGGCGTATCGAGTCCGCTGAGTGCCACGACAGAAACTGCGCCGGCAACGACGAGTTGCAGCCGTGGATTGACGCGACGACAGAGCTTGGCCACTATGAAAAAGATCGACAGGGCCCAGATGAACCAGAGTTCGAACCGAGGCAGCACGGGAGACGCCACGAGGTCCAGTACGGCGTGCCGCACGCCGAACCCTACGCCTGTCACGGTCTGGTTGATCAGAAACACGATCGAACCAATCACCTCCCACAGCAGGAAGACCCAGAGGTAGAGGCGCACCTTGACCGTCCACAGATCGCGCCACGGCTTGAGGAGCCATTTGGGGGCGAACAGGCCCGACAGAACAAAGAACAAGGGCATGCGCATCGAGGACAGTGACTCGTTGATTTCGCGCCAATACGGAATATCGAAACCAGCGCCAATCAGCCAGTTCGCTGAGTGGAACAGGGCGACGAGCAGGATAGCGATGCCCCGACCGGTATCCACCCAGCCAACGCGTTCGGCCGCGGGTTTGGTGGCGCTCATCGTCGACGCTGTGCCATCGTGGGCCGAAGGGGTCCGGGGCGCTGCAGCGCGGCATCCCTTTCGGTCGGCACCCTGCGGGTGATGAGCAGTCCGAGAACAAGAACGAGCAGCACGGATGAGCTGAAAAACGGGCCGAAGAACATGAACCAGACGGCTTTGATGCCGAGGTACAGCAGCACGGCACTGGCGGCGTTGGCTGCCACGTGTACACCGATACTACGCACGATGAGCACGAGGATGATCAGGGCGAGCATAAGCCCGGGAATGCCGAAGGCCGCCCAGAAGTCACCGATGACCGAGTGCAGTTCGATGTGGCCGCCGAACATGTAGTTGTCGACATAGCCGTTATTCGGCTCGTAGTTGATCGCAGCCATGCCGGTCTTCGCGGCCAGTATGTCTTCTGGATTAGGCACGGTGCCAACGCCGAACCCCCACGGCTGATGCTGCATGAGCGCGATCGTCGCCGCGAGTTCGGGGCGCCCGCCGAGGATGAGCGAACCGGTCTCGTTGAGCTGCGCGAGGGTACGCTGCTGGGTGGCTGCACCGAGTGCGCCGTCGAGAATGAGCGACTGAATCACGTTGTAGACGATGAGACCAAGAACGCCGAGTCCGAGGAGGGCGCGCAGCGCCGACTTGCCGCGCGTGGGTCGGGTCGGACGCATTTGCCAGGCGACTAGGAGCACAGTCAGCAGCATGAACGCGAACGCGGAACGGGCATCCGTCAAGGTAGCCACGACGGTGAGTACCAGCGCGACGGCCAGCTCCAGCCAGCGGCGGTGCAGCTGCAGCGTGATTCCGAGCAGCAGAATCGTCAAGGCGACCGAGTAGCCGAAACGCCATGGATTCGCCGCGTACAGCTCACTCGACGGCGAGACACCGAGCAGGATTCCCGCACCGTACCAGATGGCGATTTGGGAGTCGGGCAGAACGGTGCGCGCCCAGAGCACGAAGCCAACGCCGGCGATCAACCCGACGAGACCGGCGATCGACCCGAACGCCTGACCGAGACTCGCCTCGTGCGTGGGCGCGGATAGGACGGTGAGCCAGATACCCGAGCCGATCGCGACCAGGCCGCCGACCAGGAGCAGCCGAGCGCCCCAGTATTGGCGCAGAATCGGGAACCACACAGGGAACAGTGCCACACAGACCACGGCGCCCACAGTGACGCCTCGGTCGATGTCGATGCGCAGCGCGATAACGACCAGAACAATAATGGCAATGAACTTATTGACGAGGGGCGGGGCCTGGTACACGAAACGGCCCGCGCGGGTGCGCTTAAGTGGCACCGGAGCAGGTCGCACCGAGGCGATATTGGAGCGCACCTGAGAGATCAATAGCAACCACCACCCGGGCCGCACAGGGACGATTCGGGCACCAACCCCTGTTGCGCAGCCGCATCGTGCATAACAATAGACGGCTCAGCATGGAAGAGACAAGGGCGAACTCTCTCAAACTGAGGGAAAATCATCCCCCCGAGGAGGGGGGCGGGTGCGGGCGGCACGGCCTGTATAGTGGCGATTTCGTGAGAGATATTCATTGTGCAACCGGAAGCAGCTTGTGGTCTTCAATAACGTGGTCATCAACACCATCCATCGGCTTGTCACCGATCTGCGCCGAGACCCCGCCGCTCTCGCGCAGCGGGCCAAAGTCAAGCTACGCCTTGCGGGCCTGCGCCTGACCAATCGGCTGAGCCGCCGATCAGTGACAGGATCGGGCGCCGTGGTGGTAAACCTGACCTCCTTCGGCCACCGGATCGCCCTTGTGCACTATGCCCTCGAGACCATCGCCGCCGGGCGAATCCGCCCCCGGCGTCTCATCCTCTGGCTCGATGACGCCGCGGCGCTCGCGCACCCACCGGCCACACTGCGTCGTTTGCAGCGGCGCGGCCTGGAAATTCAATCCTGCCCCGACTTTGGACCGCATAAAAAACAGTTTCCATACGCCTCTTCCACACCGACGCTCCCGCTGGTGGCCGCCGACGACGACGTCTTATACCCGCGCACCTGGCTGGCCGAATTACTCGAGGCGGCCGCCCGGCATCCGCTGGAGATCGTCGGGCAGCGCGCCCACACGGTCACCTTTGACGGCGATCGGGTGGCGCTCTACTCTCGCTGGGTCGCAGCCCGCGGGACCGCCGCGAGTTATCGAACGCTCTGCACCGGCGTCTCCGGGATCTACTACCCACTCGGCCTGCTCGATGCGCTGCGCGCCGAAGGTGATGCCTTTCTGCGGGTCGCTCCGCGGGCGGACGATTTGTGGGTCTATTCGGTCGCCGTTCGGCACGGCATTCGCGCCCGTCAGGTGGGTGAGGCTCAGGCCGAGTATCCGGCCATTCCAGGTTCGCAGCGGGGCACCCTCTACCGACAGAATGTGACCGAGGGCGGCAACGATGCCCAGTTCGCGGCGTGCGTGGGCGACGTTGAACGAGAGCGGATACTGCGCGATGACCCCCGTGATTCGCTCGTGTTGCGGGCGATTCCCGCGCTTCGAGTGGTGAGCAGCGATGACACCTAGGCGACCCCGAGGGCCGATGGCCGCCCAGCGGGCCACCGACCGTACGGTCGAGCCTTCAGCGGGCTCCACCCCAGGCCGGACGGCCGCCCCGAATTCGGTGTCGCGCAACATGACGATCGCGCTGGTCGGAAACGCCTTCCCCCCCCTTGTCGCGCTGTTTTCCGGTCCGATCCTGGCCCAGGCACTCGGGGTCGACGGTCGTGGTGCTGTGGCCGCTGCGACCGCGCCTCTCGCCCTCGTGGTCACGGTAGCCACCTTTGGTGTTCCCGAAGCCGTCACGTGGGCGATCGCCCGTAACCCCACCCTGGCCCGCAACGCCTCAAACCGGGGCGTGCTCATTCTGATTATCGCGGGGCTGCTCGCCATGGGCGCCGTCGCTTTGTCAGCGGCCTGGCTCAGCGGTGGCGACCCGACGGTGCAGCAACTTATTCTGGTGGCCTGCCTGGCCATTGTGCCCAATTTGCTCGTCGGCGTATTCCGGGGAGTAGCATCCGCTACCCAAAGCTGGCGGCTGGTTGCCTTAGAGCGCATTGTGACCTCGTCTCTGCGGCTCGCTGTGCTCATTCCGTTCTGGCTCACCGGCAACCTGACGCCGCTCGTGGCGACGATCGCGGTGGCCGCGATGCCGGTGACCGGGCTGTTCGTCTACATCGGGCGCATGCGCAGCCTCGACCCACGAGCCTTTGACGTTCCGCGCGAGGCGCGCACCGCCGGACTGCTGAGCTATGGACTGCGCATCTGGGTCGGCTCGCTGTCAGGAATTCTGCTGTCCAGGCTCGACCAGGTGCTTATGACACCGTTCGCCGGCACCTATCAGCTCGGGTTGTACGTGGTCGCGGTGAGCGTGAGTGAACTACCGCTGATCATCAACCAGGCGGTGCGGGACGTGACTTTTGTGACCGATGCTGCTGATTCCGTCGACGCGCGTCTCGCCTCCTCGGCTCGCATCAGCACCATGCTGTGCGGGCTGGCCGCCGCGTTCCTCGGCATCAGCATGTTGTGGTGGCTGCCTTTTCTGTTCGGCGAGGATTTTCGCCCCGCACTGCCGGTGGCCGGTGTGCTGCTCGCTGCTGTGGTGCTCGGCACTCCCGGGTCGATCGGCGGCTCCGGCTTGAGCGCCCGCGGACGCCCAGGCCTGCGCAGCGTGTCGCTTCTGATCGCCTGCCTGGTGAATATCACCATGCTGATCGTCTTGGCACCGCCGTTCGGCGCAATGGGAGCCGCGCTGGCGACCCTGGCCGGCAACCTCATTTCAAGCAACCTGAATTTGTGGTTCATGTATCGCAAATTCAACATCAACCCACTGCAGTTCTACGGCGTGCGGCGCACCGACTTCGTGACTCTGCTCGAGTACGCCAAGCGGTTCACTCGGCGGCGCAAGCGCTAGGTCGTTCTGGTTGGGGCAGGCGTCGGCGTGGAGGCAGGTACCGGCCGGTAAGCGAGGCCGTCGCGCAGCCCGCGGGCCGCAGCCAGAAGCGGCTGCAGCGAGCTCAGCAGCTGCCGTCGTCCCCCGCGAGAAATGACCTCCCAAGCCGCTGGCACGCTGCGTCGACGCCATCTTCGGCGGTCGTCGTCGGTGAGGTTGCGAGCCGCGTAAACCAGGCGGTTGCGCACGTTGTAGTAGTAGTAGGAGTACGACTTGGCCTGGCCGGCGCTATGCTGGCCGGCGCCCTGAGTACCGCCCTGCGCGTGGGTAGCGTACGCGTCGGCGCAGACCGTGACCTCTCCCCCGGCCAACAGCACCCGGTGTGAGAGTTCGACGTCTTCCCAGTACAGAAAATAGTCGTCGCTGAACCCGCCGACCCGGCGCCAGAGGTCATCACTGATGAGCAGGCACGCGCCGCTCAGCCAGGGAGTGACCCGTATGCCCGGGTCGTCCCCTCGCTTGCGGGTGGCGCGCACGCGCCCGTCTTCGAGGTATAGATCGCTACCGTCGAACCACACCGTACCGTCCGGCCGCAGGATGCGGGGCGAGACCAGGGTGAGCGGATGCAGGGTGACGGCCTCGAGCAGGCGGGCGACCTGGTCGGTGGGGATGGCGGCATCCGGATTCAAGAGGAGAAAATGGGTGCGCCCACTCTCTTGCGCCCGCGCGACGCCGAGGTTCATCCCGCCGCCGAAGCCGCGGTTGGTCGGCGACAGCACGTGCTGCCAGCCCTCGCGCTCGGCGATCACCGCCACCCTGGCCTGCTCCGCGACGTCGGTGAAATTGTCGACGACCACGACGTGCAGGCCCGGTGCCGATCTGGACAGCGGTTGGAGATTCTCTTCGAGCAACGCTGCCGACCCGAAATTCACCACCACCACGGCGAGGGAAGCGAAGTTCGAGTCGGTCATGCGGTCAGTATCGCAGATCCGTGAGGACTGCCTGACAAATTCTCACTGGATTAGGTTGCGAAGCGGTCGGTCGCCACAATAATGGCATCGAGAATGCCGGGCTGGTCGAAGGCGTGGCCGGCATCGGGAATGAGGCAGAATTCGGCTTCCGGCCAGTTCTTGTGCAGGTCCCACGCGGTGAACGCTGGGGTGCACATGTCGTAACGGCCCTGCACGATGACGCCGGGGATGTCGGCGAGGCGGGAGGCGTTGTCGATGAGCTGGTTGGGCGTGAACCAGCCCTTGTTGGCGAAGAAATGGTTCTCGATGCGGGCGAAGGCCACCGCAAAAGCGGGGTCAGAGAAGCGGACGATCTTGTCGGGTTCCTGCAGCAGGGTAATGGTCGAGGATTCCCAGGTGGCCCACGCCACGCCAGCACGTTCGCGCACGAATTGATCGGGGTCGTGCAGCAGCCGGCCGTAGGCCTCGATCAGGTGGCCGCGTTCGTTTTCAGGAACGGGCGCGACAAAGGACTCCCACAGGTCGGGGTAGATTGCGGCGGCACCGCCCTCGTAGAACCAGTCGAGTTCAACCGGGCGCAGGGTGAAGATACCGCGTACGACGAGTTCGGTGACCTTCTCCGGGTGGGTCTCGGCGTAGGCGAGGGCGAGAGTGCTGCCCCACGATCCGCCGCACACCAGCCAACGGTCAATGCCGAGGTGCTCGCGCAGTTTCTCGAGGTCGGCCACAAGGGTCCAGGTGGTGTTGACGCCCAGGTCAACGTCGGGCTCGCTCGCGTGCGGGGTGCTGAGACCGCAACCGCGCTGATCAAATAGGATGATGCGGTACTTCGCCGGGTCAAATGCCCGACGCTGGTTCGGACCGGACCCGCCGCCCGGGCCACCGTGCAGATAGACCGCCGGCTTGCCGTCTGGGTTGCCGGAGGCTTCCCAGTAGATGGTCTGGTTGTCACCGACATCGAGCATGCCGGTTTCGTAGGGTTCGAGCTCGGGATAGAAGGTACGCATGCGACGAGCCTATTCCCCCGATCGGAGGTTGATAGATTCCACAAATCCACCGTTGGGACTAAGCGGTCGGGGCGTGCAACGATAGATCATGGCGAGCACCTCTCTCTCGGACGACGAGCTCCGGCGCTTCGACCAGGCCCTCAGGGATCAGCGCGCCTTAACGGCGACCGAGCTGAACCGGCTGGCAGAATCGCTCACGAGCGTGCGTGAGGCGCGCAGCGACGGATCGGCCGACGACGAGCACGACCCAGAAGGCCCGACTCTCTCGGGTGAGTGGTCACGAATTGTCGGTGTCCACGGCGAGTTCAATGAGAAAGTCGCCGCAATCGATCGTTCGCTTGCCCGAATCGCTGACGGGGGTTATGGCACCTGCATCCGATGCGGTAAACCCATCGGGGCCGCCCGACTGTCCGCCCTGCTGACGGCGGAGCTGTGCATCGACTGCGCCAGACTGGTCGAAGGCCGCGGTCGGTGATGAAACCGGCCGACGGTCACTGTCCGACCAGGCCCCGTTCGTAGGCCAGAATGACCGCTTGCACCCGGTCTCGAAGGCCGAGTTTGTGCAGGATTCGGCCGACATGGGTCTTCACGGTCGATTCGGAGAGAAAAAACCGCTCGGCCAGTTCCGGGTTGGACAGCCCCTCGGCGATAGCGAGAAAGACCTCCGTTTCCCGCTCAGTGAGCTGCGCGAGAGCCTGGGCTGCGCATCCGTTTTCGGCGTCGGGCTGTGGCAGGTGGGTACCAAAGAGGTCGAGCAGGCGGCGGGTCACCCGTGGTGAAACGGATGCCTCCCCCGAGACGACCGTGCGAATGGCACTGATCAGCTCCCGCGGTTCGGAGTTTTTCAGCAGGAAGCCGCTCGCGCCGGCGCGCAGACCGCCGAAGGCGTACTCGTCGAGGTCGAAGGTGGTGAGAATGATGATGCGGGTATTCGGGTGGGCCGCCATGATTTGTCGCGTAGCCTCAATGCCGTCGAGCCCCGGCATGCGCACGTCCATCAGAATGACCTGCGGGCGCGCACTCGTGGCGAGCGCGATCGCCCCCACGCCGTCGGCTGCTTCGGCGACGACGCTGAAATCGTCTTCGGCCTCGAGCACCATGCGAAAGCCCACGCGCAGGAGTGCCTGGTCGTCGACGAGCATAATGCGGATGCGTTCGGGCGGTGGGGTTGGCGCCGGTACGGTCATCTATGGTCCTCGACTAATGGTGGTTCGTCCTCGAAAGCCATCGCGGCGTGCACGCGCCATCCGTCGTGGATTCCTGCTCCGGCTTCAAAGTCGCCGCCATAAATGGACACCCGTTCCTGCATGCCGATCAAGCCGCGGCCGAACGCACGCGCGCCCGGCTCCCGGCGTTTCCGACCGTTATCGCTGATGGTGACCGCGGCAGTTCCGGGGGCCGAGTGCAACTCCACTACGACCCGTGTAGGTGTATCCGCGTATCGCAGCACGTTGGTGAGCGACTCTTGCACCAGTCGAAAAATCGTCAGCTGCACGCTCGGATTTGCCGGTTCGCGGCCGCTGCGTTCCAACACGACGGGCAGTCCGGTCGACCGGAAGGATTCGACGAGGTCAGCCAGTTGGTCGATTCCCGGCTGCGGCGAACGCGGGGCCGGCTCGATACCGACATCGAGTATGCCGAGAAGACGCCGCATCTCGGTCATCGATCGGCGCCCGGTACTGGCAATGTCGAGCATCGCCGCACGAGAGCGCTCAACGTTCTTGGGCGCGATGGCATGGGCACCGTCGGCGAGCGCCACCATAACGGACAGGCTGTGGGCGACAACGTCGTGCATTTCGGAAGCGATGCGGTTTCGCTCGGACAGGCGTGAGAATTGAGCTTGCTGGTCGCGTTCACGGGTCAGCTGCCCGGCCAGATCAACCAACGAGATCACGTAACGCCTGCTGTTTCCCACATTGACGCCAACCAGGGTCGTTGCCAGCATCATGATCCCGATCTGGATGGCCACCGGAATCCACGGTAAATCGGCCGGATTATCGGTCTGCCAGGCGACCAGACTCGCCAGCACCGTTGACGCCCCCGACCCGATCCACGCGCTGCGCGCATCGGAGTACACCGCAACCGCGTAGAGCGCGAGGAGCTGGGCGACGAGATTCGCTTCGCCATAGTCGGTGAAGGTGAGCAGGCTGATCCAGGTGATGACCAAAACGAGCCGGGGCATCCGTCGTCGAAAGATCAGGGCGACGGCCAGAAGCAGCGCGATGGCACCGTTCAGTACGATGTCGCCGCGTAGAGCAGGCTCGGCAGCCAGCCCGTTGCCCACGAGGGTGAGCGCTATCGGTACCACGTAGATCGCTGCGATCAGCGCGTCGGCCACGTGCGGATGTCGGCTCCAAAACCGCCGCACCACCCCGGATGGAGTAGGCAACGCCACCTCTCCCCCCGGCGCGAAGTCGCGCGCGGGAAAAGAGGTGTTGGTGCTCATTCTTCGATGGTACGGGTTAGGCGTCGCGTCGTTTGAGCAACAGCGCGGCCATCCCGAGGCTCACTGCCACCCACGCGAGAACGATCAGGAGCGCCTGCCAGGATTCCACCATGGTCGGGGCGATCATCTCGGAGCCGGCCACGGTGAGCATGAACGGCATCATGTCAGCAACCCACTCGACGAGTAGGGAAAACAATGACACAACCGTCGGCAGGAGCAGGATGATGCCCAGCACCGTCGCGATGCCGCCAGCGCTGCTGCGCACGATCGTGCCGATACCAACCGAGAACACCGCGATGAGCGCGAGGAACAGCACGTTGCCGAGCAATGGCATGATCACGTCGACGTCGAACAGGCTTGCAGTGACGTCCTGGGATCCCAGGATGGGGGTGGCTACGAGGAACGAGCCGAGCACACTGAACAGGCCCACCAGGAAGGTGAACCCGAACACCACGATGACCTTGGCCCAGAGCGCGGCCAAACGGTCCGGTACCGCGGTGAGCGTCGACTTGATCATGCCAGTGGAGTATTCGCCGCTGATCGAGAGCACGCCAAGAACAGCGACGATCATTTGGCCAAGGCCCAATCCGGTGGTGGAGACGATGACATACATCTGCGCGTTATCGACGGCCATGGCGGCACCGGTGGCCGGGTCGAATCCGGCCGTTTCCGGCGACAAGGCGAAGGACATCGCTACGGCGAGTCCGAGCGCGGCCACGACGACGAGGGAAAAGGTCCAGTAGGTGGAGCGCAGGCTCCAGAGCTTGATCGTTTCAGACTTGAGCAGGCCGCTGAAGCTGAGCCCGGAGCCGGTTGAAACGAAGGGGGCCAAAGAAGCGGATTGCGTTGTCTGGTGGGTCTGGGTGCTCATCGAGCGACCTCCACTTCGGTGTGGGAAGAGGCATCGCCGGTGCGATACTCCACTTCGTTCTGCGTGAGTTTCATATAGGCGTCCTCAAGGGAAGCATTGACCGCCGAGAGCTCGTGCAGGGAGATCTGGGCGGCAACGGCGCGGTCACCGATCTCGGTCACGGTCAGTCCGCTGATCTCGAGCACGTCCTGCTCGACGTTGGTGATGGTGACATCGTCCTGTGCCAGCAGGGCGGCGAGGGCCGCTGAGTGCGGTGTGCGCACGCGAACCGTGTTCTGCGCGGCCGAGGCGATGATATCGGCGACCGAGGCATCCGCTATCACCCGACCGCGGCCGAGGACGATGATGTGGTCGGCGGTGAGCGCCATCTCGCTCATCAGGTGCGAGGAGAGCAGCACGGTGCGGCCCTCGGCGGCGAGCTGTTTGGTGAGCTTGCGCACCCACTGCACGCCCTCGGGGTCGAGGCCGTTGACCGGCTCGTCCAGGATGAGGGTGGCTGGGTCGCCGAGCAACGCGGCGGCGATGCCGAGACGCTGGCCCATGCCGAGCGAGAAACCGCCGACGCGCTTACGGGCGACGGACTCCAGGCCGGTGAGGTTGATGACCTCGTGCACCCGGCTCGTGGGGATGTTATGCGTTGCGGCCATGGCGCGCAGGTGGTTGAACGCGCTACGGCCGGTGTGCACGGCCTTGGCGTCGAGCAACACTCCGACCTCACGCAGCGGCGCCTTGTGCTCGTGATACGGCTTACCGTTGACGATGACCGATCCGGCGCTGGGTCGGTCCAGACCCACGATCATGCGCATTGTGGTGGACTTGCCCGCGCCGTTCGGCCCGAGAAACCCGGTGACCTTGCCGGGCTGCACCGTGAAGTCGATCGCGTCGACCGCGGTTTTGCTTCCGTAGTGCTTGGTCAGGGACTGTGCCTGGATCACGACTGCCTCATTCCGTTGGTGGATAAGGCCCCGATTCACTGCATTGAAGCCCCCATACCAAACGGTATGGTTTACCCCTTATGTGGCGCATCAACCGTGGGGATGGTTCTGCGCCACCGGTGTCGTACCTGAGTACGACGCGCGCCGCCCTACCGTTTGACCGACTTTTCGGGTGCGGGAGCGGCCCCCGACGCCCGCCGGTCGGCGTAGTAGTCGCGCGCCTCGTTCTGGCGTTCACGTTCGATACCGCTCGCGATCGTAGCCCGCAGGTGATCTGGCGAATAGCCGAACGCGTCGACGAGATCGAGGGCATGCGGACGGATGCGCGCGATCAGCCGGTCGATGTAGGCCGTGACGGCCTGGGCCCGCTGGGCAGACAGACGTCCGTGGATGAGGTACCAGGCCAGGTTCTTCTCGACCAGGCCGAGGCCGAACAGGTCGCGCAGCCAGGTGAGCACCTGCTTGGTGCCGGCATCCGCTGTGGCGTCGAGCGCCCGGGTGAACGACTCCCACTGCAGTAGTTCGCCATGGGCGCGTGCTGCTTCGATGAGCTCGTTCTGGTGTGCGTTGAACAGGTCGGCGGCCTGCTTCTTTGGTAGTTTGGTAGCGCCGCGCAGCTTGCCGGCGACCTCACCGATCATGCTCTCGACCCGATCGGTGAGCAGCTCGCGCTGCACATCACTCTCGCGGAGGGCGCCGACCGAGCGGGCCGTTGATCCACGGTCGGCGACGGACTGGCCGAGAGTGCGGAGGCCTGTGCCGTGGTAGGCGCGACCAGCGGCGTGCTGCACGACGTAGCGGGCGAGGGCGCCGGCATCCGCTGTGGCGAATTTACGGCTGTAATCGGTGAGCAGACGCTTGGCGACGAGCTGCAGCAGCACGTTGTTGTCGCCCTCGAAGGTCGCGAAGATGTCGAGGTCGGCGCGCAGCCCCACGAGGCGGTTCTCGGCCATGAAGCCGGCGCCGCCGCAGGCTTCACGGGCTTCCTGCAGGGTGTCGAGCGCATGCCAGGTGGAGAGTGGCTTGAGCGCGGCGGCGAGGGTCTCGAGGTCTTGCCGGTCATCGTCGGTGTCGGCTTTGCCGCTGAACACGTCGTCGAACTTCACCAGAAATTCGTCGTGTGCGAAGGTCTGGGCGTACGTCGTGGCAAGGCGCGGAAACAACCGGCGCTGGTGCCGCTGGTAGTCGAGGATGACCTCCTCGTCAGTGTCGCTGCCGGCGGTGAACTGCCGACGCTGGCTTCCATAGGTGATTGCGATGGTCAGGGCCAGAGCGGATGCCGCGGTGGCGGCCCCGTCGAGTGACACGCGCCCCTGCACCAGTGTGCCCAGCATCGTGAAGAAACGACGCCCGGGGCTTGATATCGGGCTGGAGTAGGTACCGTCCTGGGCGACGTCGCCGTACCGGTTGAGCAGGTTTTCACGCGGGATGCGCACGTCGGTAAAGTGCAGGCGACCATTGTCGATGCCGTTGAGCCCCCCCTTCAAACCGTCGTCCTCGCCGCCGACACCGGGCAGAAAGTCGCCGTTTTCATCGCGAATCGGCAAATAAAAGGCGTGCACACCGTGGTTGACGCCCTGGGTGATGAGTTGCGCGAACAAGACGGCGGCGATGCCGTCCTTCGCGGCGTTGCCGAGGTAATCCTTCCAGGCAGCGCGAAACGGGGTGTTGACGACGAACTCGCCGGTGGCGGCGTCGAAGGTCGCGGTGGTCGCGATGCTCGCCACGTCGGAGCCGTGACCGATTTCGGTCATGGCGAACGCGCCCGGCACGCTCAGGTCCATGATGCCGGGAAGGTACTTATCGTGGTGCGGCTTGGTGCCGAGGTGCAGCACAGCGGCGCCGAACAAGCCCCACTGAACGCCGCCCTTGATCTGCAGACTCGGGTCGGCAATGACGAGTTCTTCAAAGCCCGCAATGTTTCCACCGTGGTCGTCCTGACCGCCCAGGTGCTTGGGAAAGGCGCGCAGTACGTGGCCGTTGGCTGCGAGTACCTTGAGCTGCTCGAGAACGCGCAGCCGGTGGTCAGCCATGGAGAGGCCCTCGATGCGCTGCATATCGGGGCGAGCGGTCACTTCTCGGGCGGCGAGGCGCACATCCGCCCAGGTGCCGAGCAGCTGGCGCCCGAGTTGTTCGACGTTGACTGCGGGGGCGGTCGGATCACCGATGGACTTGATGGGTCCCGTGTCAATACTGGGATCGAGGCTGGGATCGATCGTCGTCGATCGGGTACTGGAGCGCTGTTTCGTGTCAACCATGGGTGGTCCTAACTGTTCGCGCGAAAGTGATGATCGCAACGTTAGGGCCGCATGGTCGTGGTCGTGAAACGCGCGGTGCGGGGGCAACAACGAGAGATGCCGCCCCGGCATCCGTTTTGTAGGTTTACTACAACTTGGAGCCGTGCACACCTGCGCTCCCACACAAATAGCGCACCGTTACGATCACGCGGAAGTCGCGACGACCTCGAGCAGGGCTGCGCCGTAGGCTTCGAGTTTCTTAGCACCGATACCGGTGATGCCATCGAGCGCGGCGAGCGTGGTGGGGCCTGCTGCGGCCACAGCAATGAGGGTCGCGTCCCCGAAGACGATGTAGGCGGGAACGCCCTGCTCCTTTGACTCGGCCGAACGCCACACGCGCAGCGCTTCGAACAGGGTCTCCTGGGCCGTGCTGAGGTCGGCGGCCGCGACTTTCGCTGCGCTCGGGCGGCGGGCGGCGCTGGAACGTGCGGGGCGGTCGGGTTCGCGCCGCAGTCGCACATCGCGACTGCCCCCCAGAACTTCGGCGGCGGTATCCGTCAGCACGAGGGTTCCGTATTCTCCGGAGGTAGCGAGCAGCCCCTGGGCCAGCATTTGGCGCACGACGCCACGCCAGGCCTGGTCGCTGAGATCGGCGCCAAGGCCCCAGGTGCTTAGTTCGGTATGCCGGTATTGGGTGGCGCGGGGGGTTTCTTTGCCGCGGAGGATGTCAATGAGGTGGCCGGCGCCGAACTTCTGGTTGCGTTCGCGGTGCAGGCGAACGATGGTGGAAAGCAGTTTCTGGGCGGGGATGGTGCCGTCCCAGGCTTCGGGGGGTTCCAGGCAGGTGTCGCAGTTGCCGCAGGGTTCGCTGGTCTGGCCGAAGTAGCGCAGCAGGTTGACTCGGCGGCAGTGCACGGTTTCGCAGAGGGCGAGCATGGCGTCGAGGTGGGCGGAGAGTTTGCGCCGATGGCCGAGGTCGCCCGGCGATTCGTCGATCATGCGACGCTGTTGCACGACGTCTTGCAGGCCGTAGGCGAGCCAGGCCGTGGCCGGGGCGCCGTCGCGGCCGGCGCGACCGGTCTCCTGGTAGTAGCCCTCGACCGATTTGGGCAGGTCGATGTGGGCGACGAAGCGCACGTCGGGCTTGTCGATCCCCATACCGAACGCGATCGTGGCCACGATGACGACGCCCTCTTCGCGAAGGAACCGGGACTGGGTGCGGGCGCGCAGTCCCGCGTCGAGCCCGGCGTGATACGGCAGCGCATTGACGCCGTTCTGACGCAGAAACTCGGCGGTCTGGTCGACCGTCTTGCGGCTGAGCGCATAGACGATTCCGGCGTCGCCGGGGTGCTCCGTCTTGAGGAAAGACAACAGTTGCTTGCGCACCTCGGCCTTACCGACGATGCGGTACTGAATATTGGGCCGGTCGAAGCTCGCCACGAAATGCTTGGCGTTGCCCATCTGCAGGCGGGTCGTGATTTCCTGGTGCGTGGCGTCCGTCGCGGTGGCGGTGAGGGCGATGCGCGGCACGTCCGGCCAGCGGTCGGCGAGTTCGCTGAGCGCGAGGTAGTCCGGCCGAAAATCGTGTCCCCACTGCGACACGCAGTGGGCCTCGTCGATGGCGAACAGAGCGATGGTACCGCGCTCGAGCAGCCGTTTGGTTGCCTCATTCGACAGGCGCTCCGGGGCGACGTAGAGCAGGTCGAGGTCACCGTTCAGGTAGTCGCGTTCGACCTGGTTGCGAGTCTGCGAATCCTGGCTGGAATTGAGGAACTCGGCGCGCACACCCACGGCGGTGAGGGCATCCACCTGGTCTTGCATCAGGGCGATGAGGGGTGAGACGACGATGCCGGTACCGGGTCGCACGAGCGCGGGAATTTGGTAACACAGGCTCTTTCCGCCGCCGGTGGGCATGAGCACGACGGCGTCCTTGCCGTCGACGACCTGGGCAATGATCTCAGCCTGGTCGCCGCGAAACGAGTCGTAGCCGAACACGGTGTGCAGGGCTTCGGCTGCGGTGGCGAACTTGCGGGTCGCTGCGCGCATCGGCGTGGCGGACCAGGTGGCCGCAGCCCCGCTGCGTTGGCTCGAAGCGGGTGCTACGGCCGGCTGGACCGGCTGCCGCCCGACAGGCTGGCTGGCAGCGTATTCCCGGTCCGACTCTGGCGGTGGAGCGTCGTAATCGTCGGGGGCATCGGAGTCGCTCGGGCCGTCGAAGTCACTTGGGCCGCCGAAGTTCCTGGGTGGTTCAACGTCGTCGGGGTTCCAGGGCAGCTCAGCGTTCCAACTCACCTGCATAACTTTACCCGGCCCCCCTGACACGTTTCCGCGCGCCAATCCGATCCGCGACAGCGGGTAACTGGGTGCTTCGCTGTATCTGAAGCAAGCATTTACCCGCTGTCTGGTGAGTCAGCTACGGCGTGTGCGGCGCAGGACGAGCAGGGTCACTGCGCCAGCGAGCAGGACCGCACCGATGGCTCCGCCGATCCAGGCGATGGTTGGCAGGGGGCTGTCGCTGGCGGCACTCGATCCGGTGTCCGCGGTGACGTCCGTGGGGGCGGCATCCGCTTCGATTCCGCACGAGGCAGCCGCGGTCGCACCGTCAGCGAGTGTTTGGCCCGGGGTTGGCTTCCAGGTGAAAGTGAACTCGTCTGAGATCGAGTGGCCATCGGTGGAGACCGTCTGCCAGATCACCGTGTATTGGCCGGCCGCACCGAGCTGCGCCGCGGTTTCGATCGTGGCACCGGAGACCGTTGCGCACCCGTCACCGTAGAACAGCGGCGCACTGGCCGGCCCGGTGACGACCATCGCAGCCCCGGAGCCGGATGCGCCGAGATCGAGCAACTGGTCACTCGTGGTGACGGAGAATACACCGGGCTGCTCGGTCACCACCGCGTCGGCCGCCGGTGAGGAACCGACGACGCTGTTGTGAGCGGATGCCGGGGCCGCGCCCCAGCCCAGAGCCGCTGCAGCTACGACGACCGCGAATACGGCTCGGGCCGCACTGCGGGTGGCCGAAGCTGTCTGCCGGCGGGTCGGCTTCTGGTGCACAGTTCGAGGGAGGGGCGTTGTCGCTCCGTGAGGCGTCGTGTTGGCGCGCACGGTGCTAGACCGACTGCTTGCGTTGGGCGGTGGCGGCCGGTGTAGCGGCGGCACCGCGAGGGGTCGTGAACTTCATGATTGTCCTTTAGCGTGGGGTGCCCGGCGCTGACCGAACGGGGCCGGAGCGGCCTGTGCTCTGCGTTCGGTGCGGCGGGGAAAATGGTCTGGTTCGTGGCTGTGTCAGGCAAAGAACGCGCTGGACGGCGGGCCACGATGCCGCATGGCCGACAACACGAGAACCAGATCGCGCGGCGCGAACACCGGCGCCTCGTGCCCGATGCGAAGCGGCGCCGCGACCGGCACGACCACCGGTGTGGGGACGTACAGGGTGCGCATGCCCAGGCGAACGCTTTCGACGAGGCCCCAGAACGCGCGCTCCCCAGAACGCAGCACCAGAATAGTGATGATGGCGGCTCCGAGGTGGGCGACCCACATGGTGGCACCGTCATGCGTGACATCAGCGCCCCCGCCCGGTGCGAGCGGGCCGATCAGACCGGGCAGCGCCGCATGCTGGTGGGTACCCGAAGCGGCGAGGGCTTCGGCGCCGAGCGCACCACCGGGTGCGCCGAGTGAAAACAGTCCGTGAAAGATGAGCTGGCTGATCAGCACGGATGCGGTGCCACGCCAGAATGACAGGGTACGACCCGAGAGAGCGACGCACACCATGCCAGCGAAGGCGAGCGATACGACGATCGCCAGCAGACCGGGTACTGAGTCACCACCGAGCGTGTGCGACAGGGCGGCGGCAAAGGTTGAGAACACGGCAACGATCCAGCCGCGTGCGAAGCGGGCCCAGCGTGTGTGCATGACGGCCCTCTCCGGTATCGTCCAGGGTGACTTTTTCGAGCAATCTCCTTCAGAGTAACTGACAGACCTTGCAAAAAGACTGGTGGGAGCTAGTGATCGACCACGGTCGGCAAGTCGTCGTGGACCGAGCGGGCCGTCGGCATCAACTTTCGGCTCAGTGCGGGCAGGCGCGCCCGGTGAAGGCGGGCTTGCGCTTTTGTTGGAACGCGGCGAAACCCTCGCGGTAATCGCCCGTGGCGCAGAGCGCGGCCTGGGCGGCGTTTTCGTCGCTCATGCTCTGCCAGAGTCCAAGGCGTTCGTCGCGCAGCGATTGCACGAGCGCCTTGCTCGCAAGAAAAGCCTGAGTGGCACCGGATGCCGCGCGCGCGGCTGCCTGCACGGTCGCCGCGTTCAGCTCTGCCGCTGCAAAAACCTGGCTGAACAGGCCGCCGGCGACGGCCTCGGCTCCAGACATAAGGCGTCCGCTGTAGATCAGATCGAGGGTGCGATGCGCGCCGAGGCGGTCGACGAAGAGGGCGTGTCCACCCGAATCGAGGGTGGCGCCGAGGTTGGCGAACGGTGAACCGATCTTGGCGGTATCGGCGACATAGACGACGTCGGTGGCGATGAGCAGGCCGAGGCCCACTCCAAGACACGCGCCATGGGCGGCCGCGAAGGTCGGTGCCGGAAACCTGCTCATGCGCTGCAGCAGCGGGGTGACCAGATCATCGAGGTAGCCGAGTACGTCGTCGGTGCCCGGGTCGACCGCCGAGATATCGCGGCCGGCGCAGAAGGCCCGGCCCACGCCGCTCAGTACGAGTGCGCGCACGCCAGCCCGCTCAGCCTCCTGGTAAGCCGCGTCGAGTTCGACGATTGCGGCCTCATCGAGGGCGTTGAGTTTGTCGGGCGCGTTCAGCACCATGTGGGCGACGTCGTTGTCTATTGAGAGCTCAATCATGGCATCCGCTTTCTGCACTGTTGAATGTCTGGCTGTCAGATGTTGTGCTGTCAGATGTTGTGCTGTCACGTGTCGTAGTCGACGACGACGGTGTCGGTGGTCGGATGCGACTGGCAGGTCAGGACATAGCCGCGAGCGAGTTCTTCGGGCTCGAGCGCGTAGTTCTCGGTCATGGTGACGTCGCCGCTGACCAGTTTGGCGCGGCAGGTTCCGCAGACGCCTCCGGCGCAGGCGAAGGGAACGTCGGGCCGCACCCGCAGGGCAGCATTCAGAATGCTCTCGTTCGCGTTTACCGGGGTGGTGACCGTGTTGCTCTGGCCGTCGAGTGTGAACTCGATCTGATAGGTCTTGTCCCCCGTGCCGATGATGACCGGCCGACCGCGGTCACCGTGTGCGGCCGAGGGTTTGCCGGTGGTGAACAGCTCGAAGCGCACGTGCGACCGATCCACGCCGGTACTCTCAAGCGTGTCGCGGCAGAGCTGCACCAATTCGAACGGACCACATAGAAACCACTCATCGACCGTAGCGGGGCGCAGGATCGTGTCGAGCATGCGCCGAAATTTCTGCTCATCGATGCGGCCGGAGAGCAACGAGGATGAGCGCTGCTCGCGAGAGAGCACGTGATAGAGCGCGAGACGGGCCGGGTAACGGTCCTTGAGCTCGGCAAGTTCGTCGAGGAACATCACGTCGAGCGCGGTGCGGTTGGTGTAGACGAGGGTGAACATCGACGTCGGTGAGGCAGCGAGCACGGTGTGCGCGAGCGCCATGAGCGGGGTGATTCCCGAACCGGCGGCCACTCCAACGATGTGCTTATGACTTCGTCCCTGCAGGGTGGAAACGAAGCTGCCCTGCGGGCTCATCACGTCGAGTGTGTCCCCGGCATGCAGCTCGCTGTTGGCCCAGGTGGAGAACGCGCCGCCAAGGCCGCGTTTGATCGCGACACTGATCTGGCCGGATGTCTCGGGGCGGCAGATCGAATAGCTGCGACGCAGCTCCTTACCGTCAATCGTGGCGCGCAGGGCGAGATGCTGGCCGGGCAGGTAGTTGAACGCGCCCTGCAGTTTGGGGGGAACGATGAAAGTGACTTCGACGCTGTCGGCCGTGAGCGGGCGCACTTCAGCCACCGTCAAGGTGTGAAAGCGGGCGCGGTGCTTGACCGGCGCCAGAGTCGTGGCGGTCTGCGTGGTGGATTCGAGACGTGTTGCGGCCATTAGAGCACCTTGAAGTAGTCGAACGGCTCGAGGCAGTCTCGGCATTCGTAGAGGGACTTGCAGGAGGTGGAACCGAAGTGCGCGAGCTCGCGGGTGTTGAGTGAAGAGCAGCGCGGGCACTTGACGGCCATTTTCAGACGAATCGGGCCAGCCGGGCCGGAACCACGCACGGTCGCGTGCCCGGTTGGGGCGGCGATGCCGTATTCGCGGAGTTTATTCATACCGATCTCGCTCATCCAGTCGGTGGTCCAGGCCGGGCTGAGTACGAGCCGCACCGACACATTCTCGTAGCCAGCGCTCGCAAGCACCGCCAGGACGTCGTCGCGCATGGCGTCCATGGCGGGGCATCCGCTGTAGGTCGGCGTCAGGGTCACCGCGACAGCATCGCTGGTGACCCTGACCGACCGCAGCACACCGAGATCTTCGATGGTGAGTACCGGAATCTCGGGGTCGACGACCTGCGCGGCGATCGTCCAGGCGGCGAGCGAAGCCGCATCGATGGGACGCGGGCGCGAGATCGCCTCACGCGCGGCGGCGGTCACCATGATGCTCCGGGGTGGGCGCGGGTGAGCACCTGCATCTCGGCGAGGAGAAAAGCGAGGTGTTCGGAATGTTTTCCGATGCGGCCTCCGCCCGAGGCGACGAATCCGCTAGGGAGTTCGACTTCGGCTTCGGCGAACACCGGTGCGATGGCGGCGTCGAAGGCGGGGCGCAGGCTCGACGGGCGCACCGCGATTCCTTCGAGGCGATCGATGAGTGGTTCGTCCCGGAAGATCTCGTCGACGTAGGGCCACAGGTCGGACAGAGCGGTGATCATTCGGCGACGCGATTCGTCGGTGCCCTGCGCGAGGCGCAGCACCCATTGGGTCGCGTGGTCGCGGTGGTAGTCGACCTCTTTCACTGCCTTGGCGGCGATCGCGGCAAGCGTTTGATCAGCGGATGCCCGCAGCCGGCTGTACAGCTCGAACACGTAGTGGGACACGACGAACTGGCGTGCGATCGTGTGTGCGAAGTCACCGTTGGGCTGCTCGACAATGTGCAGCGACCGAAAATCGGGCTCGGTACGCCAGTAGGCGAGGTCATCTTCAGTGCGGTTCGTCGCGGTTCCGGCGTAGTGCAGCAGGGACCGGGCGTGGCCGATCAGGTCGAGGGCGACGTTGCCGAGGGCGACGTCTTCTTCAAGCTCGGGTGCGCGGGAGATCCAGGCGCCAAGCTGCTGGGCCAGGACCAGCGCGTCATCGCCGAGCCACAGGGCGTACTCCGCGATGTCGGGTGTCGCGTTCGACGTGCCCTCGATGAGTTCAGCGTCGAGGGTGGTGACAGCGACGGCGACGTGACCGTGGTCGTCGGCATCCGCTTCGGCGCTGTCAATGCTCACAGTGTCCTCGTTCATAGGTGCTTCACGCCTTCACTCTTGGAGTAGTAGCTCGCGTGGCGGTAGCTCTTGCCGGCGGATGATTCGAAGAAGGCGCCCTTGGCGTCTGGATCACTCGTGGTGATGGCCGCGGCGGGAACGACCCAGACCGAGACGCCCTCACTGCGGCGGGTGTACAGGTCACGGGCATTGCGCACGGCGAGAGTTTCGTCGGGAGCGTGCAGGGAGCCAACGTGTACGTGGCTGAGGCCGCGGTTGGAGCGCACGAAGACCTCCCAGAGGGGCCAGATTTCAGAAGCCGAATCGCCAGGAGTGGTCATTTGGATGCCGTTTCTTCGGTTCGTGCAAACTGTTTGCGGGCGGTTTGTTTAATGGCATAGGCTGCGGCGGCTTCGCGCACCCACGCGCCGTTTTCGTGGGCGTCGCGTCGACGCTGAAGACGCTGGGCGTTGTTCGGGCCGCGACCGGCGAGCACCTCGTGAAACTCGGTCCAGTCGATCTCACCAAGATCCCACTGCTGGGTTTGGTCGTTGAAGTGCAGGTCGGGGTCGGGCAGGGTGACGCCGAGCACGGCCGCCTGGGGAACAAGCATGTTCACGAAGCGCTGACGCAGTTCGTCGTTGGAGTGACGCTTGATCTTCCACGCCATGGACTGCGCGGAGTTGGGCGAGTCGTCGTCGGGCGGCCCGAACATCATGAGCGCGGGCCAGTACCACCGGTTGACCGACTCCTGGGCCATCTGGCGCTGCTCTTTGGTACCGGCCATAAGTTCGAGCAGAATCTCGAAGCCCTGACGCTGGTGGAAGGATTCTTCCTTGCAGATGCGCACCATCGCACGACCGTAGGGACCATACGAGGCGCGGCAGAGAGGCACTTGGTTGCAGATAGCGGCACCGTCGACCAGCCATCCGATCGAGCCCATGTCGGCCCAGGTCGGAGTCGGGTAATTGAAGATCGACGAGTATCGCGCCTTGCCAGCGATGAGGGCATCCGTCATGTCATCGCGGGTGGCGCCGAGGGTCTGCGCGGCGGAATAGAGGTAGAGGCCGTGGCCGGCTTCGTCTTGCACCTTGGCCATGAGAATGGCTTTGCGCTTGAGGCTCGGGGCGCGAGTGATCCAGTTCGACTCGGGCTGCATGCCGATGATCTCCGAGTGTGCGTGCTGCGAGATTTGGCGCACGAGTGACTTACGGTACCCCTCAGGCATCCAATCGCGCGGTTCGATGCGCGAGTCGGCTTCGATCAAGTCGTTGAACTGCTGCTCTTCGACGCTGATATCGGCGGTTGCGCTTGTATCGGGCGTGATGGTGCTTGTCATCATCGGCTCCTGGTCTGCGTTGACTGCGGTGATCGTGGTTGGTTTCGTGCACAAGCGGACGGCGCTACGGTGGCGCACGCTAGCAATGTCGCGCACGGATGCGCAATTTATTACCGACCGATCGTTCAGTTAGTATATAGTCACATTATCGGCCGGGCAACCCCGACCGAAACGGCCACTCAACGAGGAGAACCGAATGACCGAACCGCGCTCTGTCGGCAGCCAGGCGATGATGAAGCGCGACCGGGCATCCGCTTCTCTTGGAATGATCGTGCACCAAAACGAACCGGGCTACTCGGTGGTATCCATGGTCGTACGTGACGACATGCTCAATGGGTTTGATGTGACCCACGGCGGTTTCGTGTTCGCCCTCGCCGATACGGCGTTCGCCATTGCCTGCAATGATTCACACCACGTCACGCTGGCCGCTGGCGCGGACATCACATTTCTGGCGTCGACCACGAGCGGCCAGAATCTCACCGCGACCGCGCTGCTGCGCGTGAAGAGCGGCCGCAGTGGCATCTATGACGTACGGATCACCGTCGACAACGACGTGACCATCGCCGAATTTCGCGGTCACAGCCGCACCACCAACTTGCCCGTTCCCGACCGCAGCCACCTCTAACCCTTTTGGAAGGCACTATGTCAACGCTGACTAAGACCCGTCTGCACGCACCAGCACTCGACGAACTCGACGCGGCCGAGCGGATGTCTCAGGGCGAGATCCGCGAGCTGCAACTGATTCGGTTACAGAACACCGTGCGGCACGCCTACGAGAATGTACCCCTCTATACGCGCAAATTTGATGCTGCCGGTGTTCACCCCGGCGACATTCGCACCTTGGAAGATATCTCGCTCTTGCCCTTCACCACCAAAGACGACCTGCGGATCTCCTACCCATTCGGCATGTTCGCGGTACCGATGGGCCGGGTCGCGCGCATTCACACATCGTCAGGGACAACCGGCCTGCCGACCGTGGTCGGGTACACCAAGAACGACCTCGCTATGTGGGCTGGTCTGGTAGCCCGCAGCCTGCGTGCGTCTGGCGTGCGCCCGGGAATGAAGGTGCACAACGCCTACGGCTACGGTTTGTTCACGGGCGGGCTCGGTGCCCATGCCGGCATTGAAGCGCTAGGCGCTTGCGCCATTCCCATGTCGGGCGGCCAGACCAACAAACAGGTCCAGATGATCACCGACTTCGAGCCCGATGTCATCCTGTCAACGCCCAGCTACCTACTCACGATCACCGATGCCATGGTTGCTGCCGGACTTGATCCACGCCGCTCGAGCCTGAAGGCCGGCGTGCTCGGTGCAGAGCCGTGGACCAACCAGATGCGTCTGGAACTTGAGGACCGCCTCGATTTCGATGCGCTCGACATCTATGGCCTCAGCGAGGTCATGGGGCCTGGTGTCGGCAATGAGTGCATCGAGTCCAAGGACGGCCCACATCTTTGGGAAGATCACTTTCTGCCCGAGATCATCAATGGTGACACCGGACGCAGCCTGCCCGATGGAGAAACCGGTGAGCTCGTCTTCACGTCGCTGACCAAGGAGGCCTTTCCGGTCATCCGCTACCGCACCCGCGACTTGACTCGATTACTGCCCGGCACCGCGCGGCCGGGAATGCGCCGTATGGAAAAGATCACCGGCCGCAACGACGACATGATCATTCTGCGCGGGGTGAACCTGTTCCCGACCCAGATCGAGGAGATCGTTCTCGGAATCGAGCACCTCTCCCCGCACTTCGTACTCGAGTTGACGCGACCGTCGCGCATGGACGAGCTCACCGTACGCATCGAGCGACACGAGCACGCCAATGATGCCTCATCGGCCATTGCCCGTGCGTTGCTCATCGCCCTGATCAAGGATCGGATCGGATCGAGCGTGAACGTGCTTATAGTCGAACCCGGCACCCTGCCGCGCAGTGCCGGGAAGCACAAACGCGTCTACGACCTACGCTAGCCGGTCATGGTGGGTACGCCTGCGTGAGAGACTCAAGTCCTATGCCTGACGTACACCCACCAAAACGCGGCCGCCCCGGCTATGACCAGCGCGCCATTCTTGAGATCGCCGTGACCGCGTTCAACGAATTCGGTTACGACGCAACCTCGATGGGAGTGCTCGCGACGCGGCTGGCCCTGTCGAAGGCTGCTATTTATCACCACTTCACCTCCAAGGATGAAGTGCTCCAGCTCGCCCTTGATGAAGCCCTCAACGGTCTCGAGGGCGTGCTGCTCGAGTCTGGCGCGCTGACCGGTAGTGCGATTGACCGCCTGGCCTACGTGCTTCGGGGCGCCGTGCACATTTTGACGTCTCGGCTTCCGTATGTCACCCTACTGCTGCGTGTGCGTGGTAACACGGAGGTCGAGCGCTTGGCGCTCACCCGTCGCCGTGCCTTTGACCGAGCGGTCTCTGCCCTGGTCATCGAAGCCCGTGATGAGGGCTCATTGCGCAGGGACATCGACCCGCGCGTCGTCACGCGACTGCTCTTCGGCATGGTCAATTCGATCGCCGAGTGGTATCGCCCCGAGGGTCCCGAAGACGCCGGTCACCTCGCGGACGACGTGCTTGCCGTAGCCCTGGACGGCCTCCGCCGCCGTTAGTTCTTGAACGAAAAGAGGCCACGCACACCGTGCGTGGCCTCTTCTGTTCGCTTAACACATAACAACCACCCGGGGTGGTTGTTAACGCAGAAAAGCCATCCCGTGAGGGATGGCTTTTCTGGTGTTTCTAAGTTAAGTCCGGCGGTGTCCTACTCTCCC